>CAZFDW010000824.1:0-2358 GCA_964517865.1 uncultured Chitinophaga sp. | reverse complement strand
TGCAGTTCGGGCGGGAGTCCATCGCGATACGCTGCGAGCGATGGTTGAGCGAGGGGATCTGGAAAAACTCAGCCGAGGACTCTACCGGCTCATCGATTCTCCAACGCCGACGCATTCAGACTCGATCCGACATAGACTGCTCCAGGTCGCTCAGGCTTTCGTAAGCCTCTGTCATTACCAGCATTTATAGAATCGCTCATACAAGTCTTGAAAAGCGGCGTGCGCGCAAAGGTATCCAGAGTTCTCTCAAAGAAATCCAAAAATCTTTGCGAACTTTCTGGCTCTGCAATGCGTCTCGCTGAGCAACCCGCTGGCAAATGCAGGCCTTACAGAATTCAGCTTCGGAGCTTCAGTTCAATGTTTTCCCTACGGTCAAGTTTCATACGCACATCCTTGGGTACAGGGCGTGATGCCGATCAGTCGGCCCGTTTCCAAAATGAAACGGCGCTCTCCACCCAGATTCTGCGCTTGTGACGCTTGGCCGTATTCGGAGAAAACCTCCAAAGCCCGGTGTCACTGCGACATCGGGCTTTTTTTGTTCTGGCTCTGTGAAATGGGGTCAGGAACCAATAGCCAAATGGCCCGAAGGGTGCTCTGCACTATTCGTTCCTGACCCCATTTCCCAATCTGCCGACGTGGCTCGACTGAGAAAGGCGCCTGTCTTGTAAACAGGTTTATGCTGGTGCGAATCCAGTCGTCGGCTCTTTAATGGAACGCAAATGCCCCGCGAGTGTGGAGGATGCATGACTGCCTTCGAAGCAGTCGGGCGAGGTTCGATTCCTCGGTGGGGTAATGAAATCTAACAGGTCCTTGGAGTGTGAGGGACAGCACGCGACTCTGCGAAGGTCGAAGATCAGGTTCAACTCCTGACGAGGACAATCAGGTCATGCCGCCAACGATTGGGGAATGAAAGGCGTGACTCGACAGAAACAAGACGGCGTTTGAGCCAGATGGTAAGGCGACTGCCTGCAAAGCAGTTTTAAGTGGGTTCAATTCCCACCGGCGTCTATTCACTACCAACTGCCAGTTCAGACTACATCTTGTAACTGTGCCGTCTGAACCAATCCCTCGTTGGTTGTGTCCACCTCAAACCTCAACTGCCTGTCGGGACTCCATGGAACCGTTCACGCCTCAGAACGAAACCTGCGCAAGCAACCACAGATAAACACAAATTCACACAGATAGAAATCAACAGTCAATCTGTGTTCATCCGTGTCCATCTGTGGTTTAAACTGTCATTCTCGAAATGTCGTGAACGGTTACCCGGAAAGAATTCACTCAGTTTCTGCTGAACTTCCGGATGCTGCGCAATGAAGTCTTTTTGATCGACACAATCTCCTGCTTCGACAGTCCGGTAATAACCCGCAATAATGGCATCCAGTTGCCGCTCGCGTTCAACACGAGTTGAGTTCTCATTTGACATGGCTGTTGTCTCGTCTCAGAATCCAAGCGCGCGAAGCGGTCCACTCAAAGACTTAGGCGACAAAGATGACGGAATCGGGCGCGCATTCCCGGAGAATTCTGATCCTGCTATGTTTCTGTCTGATATCATGTAAGACCGGGAAGACGGCGGCAAGCAGAGCGGGTCTGGGCTGTGCAAAAAGTAGTTGATTGGATTGCTTTGTTGATCCGGTTTTTGTTCCGTCACCACGCATTGCGTGTCCCGAAGGATTTTGCCGCAACGCGGCACAATGTAAAAGCCTGGGGCATCGCCCCAGGAAACGGGCAATCTCGAACAGGAAAGCCCTGAAAGGGCGTGAGGAGGAGACAAGATCCTTTCGCCCCGTTGGGGTTTTTCGACATGCGTTTCGCGATTTCCCTGGGCTGTCACATGATGTGCCTTTGGCACTGAACACATGGCGTCCCGTCCTGCTTTCTTTGCCCACATCGCTCCACATTGCCACGACGAATTCAAGCAAGAGCGGCGACCAGTGGCCGCACTCCTAAGACAACTCGCTTGTCTCCGGCCTATTTGGCCTTCCTTGCCTTGTGCAACTCAATCTCCGCTTTAAGCCTCGCTGCTTTGGCGGTTAAATAGTCTTCCTGACGTCCCACACCGAGTTCCCACGTCTCCTTCATTTGCTGTTCCAGGTGCTTATGCTGTTCCAGTAATTTCTGGAGAACATGTACGCGTGCTTCTTTCGACCCTGCCAGCTCCAGCTCAGCCTCAAGCAGAGCGGCGTTCGCAGCAATAAAGGCGTCGGGTGATGATCCTCCTTCGCGAAACCTTACGTTCAAAATCTCGACAGTCTCCTTCAAAACATCTCGGCGAGCCTCCCGCAACGCTCGAAGTTCGAGATCTTCAACTTGGAGTGCTGCTGTTGAACTGGCCGGCCCGGCCGCGGGCGGAATGCCGTG
>CAZFDW010000823.1:0-2361 GCA_964517865.1 uncultured Chitinophaga sp. | reverse complement strand
ACCGTCGAAGCCCTGCGCGGTGTGACGATTGAGTTTCCGAAGGGAGATTTCGTGGCCATCATGGGGTCGTCCGGAAGTGGCAAGAGCACGCTCCTGAATCTGCTGGGAGCACTCGATCGTCCGACGTACGGAAAATACATCATCGGCGGAAAGGATGTGTCAGTTCTTTCCGACGACCAACTGTCATCGATTCGCAATGAGATGATCGGTTTTATTTTTCAGTCGTATAATCTGATTCCACAGTACACCGTTCTGGAAAATATCGAAGTGCCGGTGCATTATCGGGCCGGGTATCCTTCGATCGGAACCAAAGAAAAAAAATGGATTGAACATCTTGCGGAAATGGTCGGACTCGGTGATCGTATGGATCATCGCCCGTATCAGTTGTCCGGAGGTCAGCAGCAGCGCGTGGCAATTGCACGGGCTCTGGTGAACAACCCTGAAATCATTCTGGCGGACGAGCCTACCGGAAACCTGGACTCGAAGACCGAACATGAAATCATGGAGATGTTGTGCAGGCTCAATCACGAAGGCCGAACCATCATTATGGTGACTCACGAACCGAATGTGGCCAAACTGGCCAAGCGCCGCATTTTTATGCGTGACGGTGTTGTTGCCGGTGAAGGCATATTTCCGGGGTAAACCACCTGGCTGATTTCTCACGCGGTTGGCATTGACTCGTTTAACCGCGTGCCCAGCGGGCCGCGATTGTTCTATTTGAAATTTCGTATCTGAGATTTGAAATTTGAAATTTGAGATCCAAAGCGCGGGGCGTTGCCCACGCGGTTAAACGATTGTGCCATCCTCAACCGCCTTTGGTATATTTCTCGAACGCTCTTCAGCCCGCATCTCTGCAAAGTAAAATCCGTCCCATGATGAATCTTCTCCGCACCATTGAACTGGCATTGAAAAGCCTGATGTTGCACAAGCTGCGGTCGGGTCTCACGATGCTCGGGATCGTGTTTGGAGTGTTCTCGGTGATCGCGATGCTGGCAATTGGCGAAGGTGCCAGTCAGCAGGCTCAGGAGCAGGTCCTGAAACTTGGAGCCACCAACATCATCGTCCGCAGCGTCAAGCCACCACGCGAAACCGCCGGTAGTCAGGCACCAGGATCCTTCGTGCTGCGTTATGGCCTGCTGCGGGCCGACTACGATTTGTTGTCTCGCACAATTCCGACGGTGGAGCAGGCAATTCCTATTCGTGAATTGACCAAACCGTGCCGCTATCTGCATCGCGAGCTGAACTGTCGAATCGTCGGTTGTACTCCGGACTATCGCGACGTCAATCATTTGAACATGGCTCAGGGGCGATTCATTACCGACGAAGACCGTCGCACGAAAGATAATATCGCCGTGCTTGCGGCAGGTTCGGCACAAGCGTTGTTTCAGTACGAAGACCCGCTGGGGAAAACGGTGAAGATTGCGGATAAACGCTATATGATCGTCGGAGTCACCGAATCGCGTGAAGCGAGTGCTGCCATCGGTGGCAGCATGTCCGGGCAGGACTACAACAACGACATATATATTCCGCTCGAAACCATGCGTGTGCGCATGGGCGACCTGGACGTAGATCGCCGCACCGGCTCATTCAGCGCTGAAGAAGTGCAGTTGAACCAGATTACGCTGCGGATCAGTGACAAGGATCAGGTCGTATCCACAGCCGCAGTCATTCGCGAGAGCCTTGCTCAGAATCACAAAGATCCCAACCAGTACAGCGTCGTCGTCCCTCAGGAACTGCTCAAACAAGCCGAACAGATCAAGGTCATTTTCAATGTCGTGCTGGGATCAATCGCGGCCATCAGCCTGATCGTTGGTGGCATTGGCATTATGAACATTATGCTGGCCACCGTGACAGAACGCACCCGCGAAATCGGCATTCGCCGCGCGCTGGGAGCCAAGCAGAGCGATATCACGGCGCAGTTCCTGACCGAAACGATGGTGCTGGCCGGAAGCGGTGGCCTGATCGGTGTGGTCCTGGGATTGCTCACCCCATTGGCATTCGAGGGCATTAAATTGTTGGCACAGGAATTCATGCTGGAAGGTGGTCAGGCGACGTCTGAAGTCGGCACGATGTTCCTGAGTCTGACTCCGCAGATCGTCTGGAGCAGCCTGCCCCTGGCGTTCGGGATCTCCGTCGGCATCGGAATCATCTTCGGCCTCTACCCCGCCCGCGCCGCCGCCCGTATGGACCCCATCGAAGCCTTGCGCCACGAATAGAATCTGTTGGAACGCAACGGCCGTTTGCCCTGCCATCGGGCTGCCCGTTCAGGATGCAGGCACGAAAACGACCGTCAGGATGTTGGCCTTGGTGGGCCGACATCCAGGGCCGACATGACACGGCTGAGTTCCTGTTCGAGTCTGG
>CAZFDW010000822.1:0-2361 GCA_964517865.1 uncultured Chitinophaga sp. | reverse complement strand
TGATGGAAATCGCAATCTCTCCCAGCCCAGGCAGGTACAACATATTGAACTGGCCGGGAGCGAATGAGTACTCCTCCGCCACCGCCGGATCCTCAAAGGTCAAATCACAAGTGAAGACGCCTGGTGTCGTCGCCGCCATGCGGGAAATCCGCACGGCAGAGACACTGCAGATGATCGATCGATCTTGCGAAGCAGATTGGTGTTGTTAGGCGAGCGGCAGTAAAGAATTTACCAACCCGAAGCGCCAGCGAGGCTGCCTCGCTGGCGCTTCGGGTTAGTGTGGGTATGTTCTTTACCGCCGCTCGCCTTAGTGATATCACACGGGAGGAACGCCACTTGGGGATTGTCATCGACAAAGTCAAACAATCGCCGACTTCCAATTACGAAGCTCGTGACAATCTGGCCTGGATAAACCTGCTTTCGGCGGTTCGTGATCACTCCCGCATTCACCAGATCCACAACTCCATCAGAAAACATCTCCGTGTGAACGCCGAGGTCGGCTTTGTTTCCAAGTCTCGAAAGCACAGCCGCAGGAATCGCACCGATACCCGTCTGCAGCGTTGAGCCGTCCTCAATCAATTTCGCAATCTGTTCGCCGATTGCCGCTTCAACCGGAGTTTCTGCAATCACATGATGTTCGTAAAGTGGTCGATCCGTTTCGATACAGGCGGTGAATGCACTGAAGGGCACCATGCTGTGTCCATGCGTGCGCGGCATCTGATGATTGATCTCGGCAATCAGCAGCGGAGCACTGTCGGCAGCAGCTCGAGCGGCATCCACAGAAACTCCCAGCGAACAAAACCCATGGCGGTCCGGCGGCGAGACCTGAAGCAGGGCCGCATCCAGGCGGATGTTTCCGTCACGAAACAATGATGGAATGTCCGACAGGAACACCGGAATAAAGTCCGCGAATCCCTCCTGAACCGCCTGTCGCGCGGGTTGACCCGTGAACAATGAGATGGATGTGAAACGATCCCGGCATTCGGATTCAAGGAACGGCGCAGGTCCCTCGGTGTGCATGTGATAAAGTCGAATTCCTTCCAGATCCGGGCGACGACACATCGCTTCAAGCAACGGTGTGGGGGTTGCAGCCGCACCGTGAATGAAGATGTTCATTCCACTGCGCAGGCTGCACACCGCTTCATCGGCAGAGACTGATTTCGTGATACGCTCTCTCAAGCAATTTCCTCGTGAATTACGTTTTGTCTTCGTCCGAAGTTCTTATAACTCGCCGTTGAGCCTGAGTCATTCGTTTAACCGCGTGGGCAACGCCCCGCGCTTTGTATTTCAAATTTCAAATCTCAAATACGAAATTTCAAATAGAACAATCGCGGCCCGCTGGGCACGCGGTTAAACAGGCAAATGTCAACCGCGTGCGATATAACTCATGCCCACTGCTAATTCCGCACGCAGCCACGATCGATTGTAGCCGGATTCGTAAGAATTCGGTCTCGACCCTGCTTCAACCCGAAGTCTCACGACTTCGGCTACAACGCAACAACTCACTTATGCCCTGTGCGAAGTATAAAACGAAGCGTGACAATCCGCACAAGTGTGCCCGCGTGAGCGCTGTAAAATTCGATGACAGCGTCTACAACAAAGCCGGAAAGACCACGGACGTGCAATTCTACACTGAACACGCGACTATTTCCGGAATCGCAATTCGTATGCCGTTCCGATCCATTGTTCTCGATTGGCCATCCGAGTCTCACTTTACAAAAATCGCGGGTAACTATGAAACGCAGCGAGATGCTGGCTGCGATGGAAGATCGCAGTATCCTGTGGGATGTGATCGTCATCGGAGGCGGCGCGACCGGACTTGGAGCGGCGGTTGAAGCTGCGTCGCGGGGACATCGCACGGTGCTCATCGAGGCCGAAGATTTCGGCAAAGGCACGTCAAGTCGATCAACCAAACTGATTCACGGCGGCGTGCGTTACCTGCGGCAGGGGCGTATCGGCATGGTGCGACAGTCGCTGCGTGAACGTGAACGCCTGCTGCAGAACGCACCGCATGTCGTCCATTCGCTGGATTTCGTGTTGCCCACGTATCGCCGGGGCGAGCGGACGATCTACTACGCCGGGCTGAGGGCGTACGACGTGCTGGCCGGACAGTGGATTTCCGGACGTGCTCGACGATTGTCGCGCAGCGAAACCTGCGAACGATTGTCGACATTGCGAGACGACGGCGTGCGCGGTGGAGTGCTGTACTCCGACGGACAATTCGACGATGCGCGACTTGCGATTACACTTGCGGCAACGGCCGTCGATCTCGGCGCTGTGGTTGCAAATTACATGTCGGTTGTACGACTTGTCAGAAATCATCAGCGCATCACCGGTGTGATCGTTCGCGATGCTGAATCG
>CAZFDW010000821.1:0-2363 GCA_964517865.1 uncultured Chitinophaga sp. | reverse complement strand
CGAGATTCTCCAGCGTTCCCATCGCGGCCAGACCCTGGTCAGTCACGCGGGTCGCTGCAAGATGCAGTTCCTTGAGACTCGGTACGGACCCCAGATGCCGCAGTTCCTCGTCGCCGTTTACAGCCGCTAACATCACGACGAACGGCGATCGTAATTCACGCACTGACAAGCTGGTTAACATATGACTCGCGACGCTTGCCCGGGCTGCTGCAAAGTCCTATCGGACCTCCAGACCTCCGCAGTCTGATCTTTATCTTTGGCAGTCTGGTGAGTGGAATTGTGTTCGTCCGGTGGCCTGAATCTCCGCTCGCGACCATCCTGGAGTCCTATCACAAACACCACGATGCGATCATGACTTCTGTTGGGCCGCAGAGTCCCAGCACTCTGGAAACTCTCCGGTACTCTGTTTTCTCCCTGGGTGTCGGACTGATTTATGTATTGGCAATACCTGTTCTGGCAATACCAATACTTGCACTGAGTGCATCCGTTACCGTCATTTTTGGTGCTCACCGTGGAAGCACTCTTGACGGATCAACACAAGATCTTACAGATGTGGACGTTACCAAGCTGGTCTTGTCTGAGATTCAAACTTCTCCCGATCAAACGGAGCGTCAAAGCCTGTTTTTGGGGCGGGTTGTGGCCGATGGCAGCCCGGTGCTGATTCCATTCAGTGTTTTTCGAGAGCACGCGCATTGTCTGGGTGACAGTGGAAGTGGAAAGACATCGCTGTTCCCAGGCGATCACGAATCCAGTTCGGAGCGGCTGCTCAATGTTGCTGACGTGGCAGAATTACTCAGCATCTCCCAGAGTCTCGTTTACCAGATTGTCGATGCTGGAAAAATCCCATTCCTCCGCATTGGTATTGGTCGTGGATCTATCCGATTTCAACCTGCAGACATCAAAACCTACCTTGACTCGTGCCGTGTTGAGAACGTTGCAGTACAGCAACCAAAGATGCGTCTACGCCTGAAACATATACGACTCAAAAATGAATGAGTGGATTCATGCTGCACCGAACGGTGCGAGCCTCAGCCTTCTGCTTGTGGCCCGTACTTCGCCAGCCATGTGGGCATCATCCGATTGCTCGTTTTGCCTGGTCGAGCATATGTTCGGGACTGTGTGCAAGATGCTGATAAACGCGGGCCAGCATCGACGGATCCTTGTGCCCCATCAGAATTGCGACCGTCAACGTGTCAACGCCTTTTCGGAGCGCGTTGGTCGCCCACGAGTGTCGCAGCGTATAGAGGGAATGATGCGGAGCCAGACTGCGGGCGATGCGTCCCAGAAGTTTTTTCCTTGCCTCAGTTCGCAATTCTGCCGTCGATTTCACCGTCTCAACGCCTTTGCGGACGCAAGATTTTTTGAGGGTCGCAGAAAACTCCAGAACATCCTGATCTGTCGGTGCAAGCCCGCGTTCCTTGAGGATCACCATCCCCATCCTGAATTGGACACGATCGAACAAACAGTTCATCGCGTCCGGCGTCCATGGCCGTCCTTTCGAGTTGCGAAACAGCGGCCCGGATGGAACTTCCTCCATTCGCTGGCGTGTCACTGCGAGAGCATTGTCGGCCAGATAGACAATTCGTGGTGCCTTTTTCCCCTTTGCCTCTTCCTGGGGAAATATCCACCGTGCATTCTCAACATCGACGTGACCAGCAGTCACGCGAAGAAGTTCCTGTGGACGACAGCCGGTCTGATATGTCATTTCCAACAGTACGGCTGTCGCCTTATCGGGGACGAATTTCAACAGATTCTGAAACTCCTCAGGAGCCAAATAGACATCGCGCCGCTCCGACGAGGGCATCTCAATTGCGGCAATCGGGTTTTTCTCGATGTATCCCTGCCTGACCGCCCAGCGAACACATGTCGCGATCGATCGAAAGTAATTTCGACGAGACGTCTGCGACAGTACAAAATCATCGACCCACTGCTCAATGTGGAATGGACTCAGTTGGTGATACTGCCGAAACGCAGCATCGCGGTCAGGACCCAGGTTGATTTGGCAGCGATTGATCTCGACGTACCAGAGACCACGTGCCTTCTTAAAGAACGGCTTTGGGAAATGCGACATCACAAACCCTCCAGTCAAACCACCAATGGAAACCCATAGGCGACCGAAAGGTTCGCTTATTGACCCCGTTCCGGCGGCAACCGGGACGGGGTCATCATTTCAAGTCAGTTTTTGAACAACTTCTCGGACAACTTCTCGGACGACTTCTCGGACAGACACGAGTTTTCAATTTCCAAATCGACGTAAGTCCTTGTCCTGTATAGTGTCCCGGGCGGGGGTCGAACCCACAACCTTCGGCTTCGGAGGCCGACGCTCTATCCAATTGAGCTACCGAGACTTGTTTTGGAATACA
>CAZFDW010000820.1:0-2364 GCA_964517865.1 uncultured Chitinophaga sp. | reverse complement strand
TCACGGCGGAGCGTGATGGCTACTTTGGGGTGCGGGCGAAGCCCGCGCTGGGCGTCTCGCATATTTCCTGGCCCACTCCTTTGGATTCCATCGCCTCGCATGTTTTTCGCTTGATTCGCCTGTCCAGAATTCGCCTGTCCAGCTCGAGACCACTTCCTGCCGCACTTCAACATCTGAGCAGCCGCCTCGTACTTCCAATTCGCAGCACAGGCCAGGGGTTTCTTGACAAGCGAATTTGGGGACAAGCGAATCGTGGTGCCCTGCTGCAGAATTATCAGTTGCCTGCAGGACTCAGTTTCCAGCCGCCCACTTCAATCGACATTGGCTTCACAGGTTCAGGCAGCGGTTCTCCAATCATCCCCAGTGCCCACCGCGCACTGTCCGGAATGCCGGAGTCCGGAGGATCATCATTGTACGCTTCCAGCAGACCCGCCACGGCAGGTTTCGCTTTCATCAATCCCAGCGCGATGGCCGACATGCATTTCACTTCGTACAGTTCCGGCGGTACACCCGCTCGATCTGCGATCCGCGCAAGAAAGGATTTCGTAAGGTCTGGCACCGTATCGTTTTCATGGAACAGCCCCAGCGTCCACATTGCCGCTGCACGCTTGGGAGTTCCACCGGGCACAGTCTTGCCGAAATGGGGCTCCATAATCGCCTGCAGATCCTTCAAACGCATCAGACCAGCATATTGAATCAGATACGACGACTGCTCACCAATGTCGGCTCCCGCTGGGGCTGTGGCCGGATTCTTGAGCATCTCCTCGTTTCGCAGCAGATGCTTCCTGACAGCCTCTTCTACTGCCGGGTCCGGGAACAGATGCAGCAGCCATGCTGCTGTCACCAGAACTTCATTGCGAGGATGTTCCAGCAGCGGAACGCAGCGATCCGAAAACTGTGCCGCGCGAAGTTGTCCCAGCAGCAGCAGACTCTGTTCAATCCCCTGCCAGTTTTCGCTGTTCGCCGTCAACGTGTTACTGGCCATCGCAATGATTCCGTCTCGCAGTGGGGCCTGCTCTTCGGCCACCAGAAATAACATCTCACGCGCGACGTTCCGCACTTCCAGATGTTTGTCGCTCAGTTGCTCGTTGAGCCATCCGGAACGTTCGGCATCCGGAAAAAGTCGCATCATGCGGGCGGCTGTCATGCGGACGAATGCATCACTATGATTGCGTCCCGTTGGTACAGCCGGAATGAGAGCATCTGGATTCAGTCGGAACATTGCCGTCCATGCAGCCGACGCGACGGCATCGGACGGGTCCGCACACATTCGCAACAATTCGGCATGGGCGTCGGGCTTGCCGCTTGACAGCAGTTCAATTCCCAGCAGCCGTTCCAGCACATTCCCATCAACCAGAGATTCCTTTTCGGCAAGTGCCATGTCCGGCGACAAAACACAAATCGCTTTCGCCGCCGCCCGTCGCTTTTCGTAAGCGAGCAACTTGCCATGCAGCACCGCACGGAGCAAATCCAATGCCTCCAGATCACCCAGCGCTGAAAGTCCGTCACAGGCCAGTGATACTGCGACTGTGGTCTCAGAGTCTGCCGCGAGTCTTTGTTTCCAGATGTCGGCTGCAGCCGTTAATTTCCAGCGTGCGAGAGCAGGCTCGATCCATAGTCGCTGCCCGTCAGAGGCGTGTTCATTCAACTTCAGTACAGCGGCAGCAGATTGCGAAACATCGGCATTCACAAGGGCTCGGGCGCACGCAAAACGCACGCGGAGATTTGAATCTGATTCCAGACGCTTCAACAGGATGTCGTTTGAACCACTGATATCCTGGAGCTTTTCGTGTGCGACTCGGGCCAGACAAAGAGCTGCCGTTTCCAGCACTTCATCATCGTTCATTTCGCGAAGCGTCCTGTCGAACAACGGCACATACCCCGGGCCCAGTATCCTGACATTTTCAGGTGGAATCAGATACGGCTCCAGAAACATCCGCCTTGGCAGATCATTGAAGCGTGCGATGTGAGCAATATCAAGCGGTCCGAGAAACGGACCGTGCGGGGAAAATGCCGGGTCGGGAAGTTCACTCTGCAGCAAAGCTGTGCTGCGATGTTCGTCTGCACGACTAAGTTCATTGTCCTGAGCAACAGCTGCGCGTGTTGGCATCAGAATCAAGACCGAGAACGCATGCCATGCCAGGCAGGAACAGAGAATTCGGCGCGGCCAGGACGTCATAACACAACTCGCGTATAAAAAAAAGAAACATCAGTCAGACTGCGTCAGGCGACGCAACTGCGGAGACCACTTATTCAGCGACAGAATTTTTTTCTGCCGCCTGCCCCGGAACCGAACCAGTGATACTCCGCGCGGGCAAAAATGAGTCCGGCGAGCGGAGCGGCGTGAGCCCTCCGGTACCTCGT
>CAZFDW010000819.1:0-2378 GCA_964517865.1 uncultured Chitinophaga sp. | reverse complement strand
GTGAGTTCGGAAGAACGCCACAGATCAATTCCAGCCTCGGACGTGATCACTTTGCGAGTGCGTGGAGCTGCAGCCTGTCGGGACTTGGAATTCGGGGAGGTGTGGCGTATGGCAAGACTGATCCGGAAGGCCATACCGTGGTCGAGGGCGAAGCGTCAGCCGCTGACTTATTCGCCACAATCCTGTCTGCGTTGAAGATCGACCACAAGCACGAATACACCGTTGGGGCCAGGCCTGTGCCGTTGGCGGATTTTGGTTCGAAACCAATTGCGGAAGTGTTGAGTTAATGCCAATAGCTGGCGAAGAGTTAACTCTAGTTCAACTGTCAGATTCAAATCCTGACGACCATCCGACGGGAAGCAACAATGGACGAAAACGATACTCCGGCCGGCACCGAGCCTCAGTCTGCCTCCCCGACAGCGGCCCCGTTACCGAATGCGGTCAAAGTGCAGAAAACATTCTCGCTGCCTGGGATCGGCTTCTGTCTGGCAACAGCATCAGACAAGTCGTTGATTTACACAGGACTCTCGGACTTTTCGATTCAACGTGCCAATCTGTCGGCTGAGAAAATCGAGCCCTCAACATTGGGTGCGAACGGACACACAAGTTACGTCATGGGGCTGGTTCGCTGCGGAGAAACACTTGTGTCCGGCAGCTACGATTGCTCTCTGATCTGGTGGAATGCTGACCGTGGGGAAGTGATTCGCCGCATCGCAGATGCTCATGTGCGCTGGATACGAATGCTGGCAGTCAGTCCTGATGAGACTCGGATTGCAAGTGTCGCGGACGACATGCAGACGAAACTCTGGGATGCGGCGACAGGCGCGTGTCTGGCCACCTGGGGTGACTACGAATTGAAAACTCCGCACGGATTCCCCTCGATGCTCTATGCCGTTGCGTTCTCTGCAGACGGCAAATGGCTGGCGACCGGCGATCGAACCGGACGTGTGCTGGTGCGAGACGCGACCAACGGACAAATCGCCGCCACAATTGAGACACCGGTGATGTACACATGGGACCCGACCGCTCGACGCCATTCGATCGGTGGCATTCGTTCGTTGGCTTTCTCAAACGATTCCAGTCAACTCGCAGTGGGCGGCATGGGGAAAGTCGGGAACATAGACCACCTGGAAGGTGTGTCACGAATCGAAGTCTTCAATTGGCAGACTGGTACACGCTGCTTTGAAATTGAAGACAGTAAGCACAAGGGGCTTGTGGAAGCCTTGCAGTTTGGCCCTGAGAATACATACCTTGTTGCTGCTGGCGGTGACAACAGCGGCTTTGTCAGCGTCTGGAATATGGCAGATGGAACACTGCTGACTCAGGACAATGCTCCGATGCATGTCCATGATTTTGAACTATCCACAGACGGTCGTTCCTTGATCGCCGTCGGCCACCAACAGGGATCGGTGATCGATTTATTCGGCGTGCAGGCCTGACGGCCGTTATTCAAATGATTCTTCCTTAGGACCGGCCCGGCAATAACTGTCGTCTTCCGGACGTGGAGCACGTTTTTAACGTGCTCGGCACGATGGAATCGTGCCCCACTTATCTCTGTCTCAGTCCTTAGCACCGGCCCCGACAGCGACCGGGGAGGCGTTCCCTCGCGACGACGCTGCTGCCAGTTTGCGGGCGGCGGCGACGCTGCTGTCAAAGATGACGCGGAGATCAACAACCCATGCTCCCTCATCGGGCATTACAAATTCCCAGTGAGGCACAACGCAGACACTTTGATGCACCGCCTCGAAACCACCTTCGGACTGGCTGATGGTTTCAATCGGCATCGTCCAGATCCCACCGGCTCGGGAGAGTTCAAGCGAAACATCCAGACCAAGCCATTCATCCACCAGACTAATGCGATCGGCGTCAGACTGATCCACGAGTGTATCCAGAGTTCCCAGGCGTTGACCTGCCGCATCGTAAAAGTATCGATCATCTGCACCGCCTGGCATGGCAGCGAAATTCAGTTCTACGGCAAAATGCAATGGCACGTTTTTGGCAAACCCGATGACATGATACTGCACCAGCAGTTCGTTTGGTCGGTCCGACGACAGCACGACGATCTTACGAACCTCGCCTTTCAGATCGCTCACACATCCCTTACGTCGCATCTCCACAGCGATCTTTTGTTCGCCTTTGCGAACACTGGCGTCGTAGACGCCCGTTGCAAAGTCGCCGATCACAGCGCCGCCGCGTCGAAACTCATCCTGCGTCGCTCCGGGCTGCAGAAACAGATCGACCAGACTTTTGCGTGGCCACTTGTCGTACGTGATTTTCTGATGCAGGTTGGGTTGACGGAATTTGATCTCTTTCGAGACTGCCGCCAGATCCGCATCGCTGGTCGAAACAACATTGTTGGCAAAATCGATGATGCGCTG
>CAZFDW010000818.1:0-2378 GCA_964517865.1 uncultured Chitinophaga sp. | reverse complement strand
TGTTTGGCAGTGGAGCGTTGTTTGGTGAACGTCTCGGACATGAATGTCCAGGCGACATAAGAATCCAGTCTCAAAAAGGACCACCCTCATCCGCAGCGCCATTCCAGACGTCTTTCGCAATACACCCGCCAGTTCCTTCGCTCGCACAGATGTGGAACGCGTACCGTTTCGTGATGCGCTGCAGTACGGACAGTTGCCGCTGGCCAGCCGGTATCTGCTGTCTCCGCTGGCGGGATTCACGACGTTGCCGTTTCGCAGAATCGTGCGACGGATTGGTGGCGTCGGCCTGGCGACAACCGACCTTGTGAATTCGCGCGCACTCGTCAGTCGCAGCACACGCACCATGGAAATGGTGGAGACGCATCCGGAAGATCGTCCGTTTGCCGTTCAGATTTTCGGTAGCGAACCGGAAATCATGGCCGATGCCGCTCAACTGCTGGTCGAACTGGGCGTCGATACGATTGATATCAATATGGGCTGCCCGGTCAACCGGATCGCCGGAGCGGGTGCTGGCGCCGGAATGATGTGTAACATCGACGGCACGCTCAAACTGGTGCAAACCGTTGTCGAGGCGGTTTCGATTCCGGTCAGCGTCAAGATGCGACTCGGCTGGGACAGCCAAAATCTCTCAGCACCTTTCTTTGCTCGCCAGTTTGAACAAGTGGGCGTGGCGGCCGTGGCCATTCATGGTCGCACGCGGGAGCAGGGTTTCGGTGGCTCGGTTTCATTGCCCGGAATTCGTGCCGTCGTCGAAGCAGTCGAGAAAATCCCGATCATCGGTAACGGCGATATTCGCAACGTAGCCGATGCAGCACGCATGTTGAAAGAAACTGGCTGCCATGGAATTTCCATCGGCCGTGCCGCACTGGCGAACCCGTGGATCTTCCGGCAGCTGGTTGAATGGGAACAGACCGGCAGTTATGCTCCGGCAGGAACCTTTGACGAGCGTTTGCAGCTCATGCTGCAGCAATACTCGTGTCTGGAAGAACGCCACGGCAGCGAACGCGCGATCATCCGGTTTCGCAAGATGGCTCACTGGTATCTGAAAGGCATGCGAATTCTGAAACGCCAGCGCGGAGATTTCCAAAAGGTCAGCACCAAACAAGAAATGAACGCCGCCCTCGCTGAAATCCACCGGTCTGGCCCTATCGACGGCAACCGCACCGGCGTCCTCACCGACGTAGAAATCCCCGTCCCCAGCGGCCCAGTGGACAAGTGGTGAATGACTACGGTGCGGGCCACGATTTCTGCTGACTCAGAAACTCCAGCAGGCTGGCGATGTCTGCATCTCTGAGGTCGTTGAGCTGCTTCTCCGGCATCAGTGAGATGGCCTGAGGCTGCAGCTCTTCAACGTCGTTCGCGTTCAGGATCGTGTCTTCGGCTTTGGCATTTCGAATCACGATGCTCTGTTCATCGCGGCTGATCAGCAGTCCGGAATGTACCTTGCCATCCTTTGTCTGAGCGATCCATGTTGCGAACTTTGGATCAATTTTCTTCGACGGCTCAAGCAGACTGAATCCAGTCTCGTACGACAGAAATTCCAAGAGGGTCCGGTGTGGCAGAACCGATGTGCGGCATGTGACCGCGCCCAGCCGTTGAAATCCGGTACAGCAAAACGCTGTCGGTCGGGTGACCGGGCGAAACCAGCATCGCCGCATTAAGCTCAAACGTACCCTGCACCGGGCTGATCCCCATCAGACGCATGTCTGACAGTTCATTTGTGTGGCGGAGGTCGATTGTGGCGGTCCCGCCGGCGTGTTGCTGATGACAATAGCTGCAATTCGCTGCCAGCCATGAACGAGCTCGAAGTGTTGTGTCGCCCGATTCATCTCCGGGATCCGTCAGCGTAGCGGCTTGCGAAGCGATCGACTGTGGATCGTCCGGAACTTCGCCGGTCAGCCAGCCACCGTCGCGCAACGCATGGAGTTGATTCAACAGTGAACCGTCGGAAGTCGCGACGAGCTGATTCAACTGCTGCGGCAGGAATGCAAGTGGTCCACCGATCCAGTGATTGTGACACCGCTGGCATTCGGTGCGAGAATGAATCCGCCAGGTGGAAACTGCGGCTGTGCGGAAATTGCTGTAGTCGGACAATTCAAGTTCGCGACCTGCCGCAGGCACGAGTTCCGCATCGTGCCATCTTCGTAACTGAGCATCAGCAGTTCATGCGCCGTATCTTCGCCAAACGCAACCAGCCGCAGCGATGGACGCACAAGATCCGTGAGAGACTTGAGTTTCTCGCCCTGAAACCGCGCGGACCAGATGCGACGTGTTTCGTAATCGCCGAAGATGTAGGTGCCCACAAGATCCGGAAAACGCTGGCCCCGATACACATATCCTCCGGTGACGGAAGCGGCATCCGTATGAGGCAACGCAAT
>CAZFDW010000817.1:0-2380 GCA_964517865.1 uncultured Chitinophaga sp. | reverse complement strand
TGGCCGAGCTGAAAGCGATGGATTCCGTCGGCGACGAGAAGTTCCAGAAGCTCATCAGTGATGCGACGACAAAAGTCGAGCAACACATGATGACGGCAGAGAAACTCTCTCGGGAAGTTGGAGCCGACTTTGCTCAAAAGGGCAACACAACTCGCCCCACGACGTTGAACGAAAATGCTCCTGCGCCGGAAAAATGACGAATCGCTGGCGGAGACAAGTTTCCTGGGGTGGCGATCGACTGCATTCGCAGACAGACGTGCCCCAGGCGATTTTCTGCGAGAACCTAAACCTCCCTCTGAATTGGGAGTCTGACAGAAGCATTTTTAAAGTAACACGTCAAGAACGCTTGAACGCTGCCTGAGCTCAGTAAAAAGCAGCAGGTCGCGATCTATTGCGACAGCGGCTATCAGCGAGGCATTCAATCGAGATTGCGGTTCCGGCGATTAGCATCTGACCGCACAACATGATCGCGATTTGCCTGCAGATTGATGAGGCACGAACGGGAACGGTGTTTGCACTGTCGAATAGAAGAGCGAATCAGGTTGAAGGCCCCGCCCTCATTAACTTTCACAAGGGAATCAGAGCTATGAATACAAAACTTGAACAAACCACGTCTGTCTGGATGCAGTCGGGCGAGATCGTTGTTGATACTGCGCTGACCGCCGACATCAAAACAGATGTTTGCGTCGTCGGTGCGGGGATTGCCGGATTGACCACTGCTTACCTTTTGCTGAAGGAAGGAAAGTCAGTCGTCATTCTGGACGACGGGCCGGTAGGCGGCGGACAAACAGAACGGACAACCGCTCATCTCTCGAACGCGATTGATGATCGGTATACCGAGATCGAAAGCTGGCACGGTCCGGACGGCGCGAAACTGGCAGCGGAAAGCCACACGGCGGCGATTGATACAATCGAAGAGATCGTTGCCCGAGAAGGGATCGATTGCGATTTCGAACGCCTGGACGGATATCTGTTTTCTCCGGCAGAGACGGGGCCGGAGTTGCTGGAAAATGAACTCCACGCTGCTCGGCGAGCGGGTGTCGCGGATGTCGAGCTTCTTCAGTCATCACCGATCTATTCATTCGACACCGGAGTGTGTCTTCGATTTCCGCGCCAGGGGCAATTTCATCCTCGGAAGTATCTCGCTGGACTGACGAAAGCCATTCGGAGGATGGGAGGGAAGATTTTTACGGAGACACGTGCCGAAAAGATTGAATGCGGCCCTCCGGCTCGAGTCACGACACACGGAGAGTTTACGATCACAGCAACGGATGTCGTCGTTGCCACGAACACGCCGTTCAACGATTTCGTCACGATGCATACCAAGCAGGCACCGTACATGAGTTACGTGCTCGGCTTTCGTGTTCCTCGCGGTACTGTCCCGCGAGCCTTGTTCTGGGATACAGAAGACCCTTATCACTATGTTCGGCTCCAATATCTTCCGGCCGACGTGGCGGCAGGCGAACCGAGCGGCGAGTCGCTTACGGAAGAGCTGCTCATCGTGGGTGGCGAGGATCACAAAACCGGCCAGGCGAACGACGCCGATGAACGCTATGCACGCCTGGAAGCATGGACTCGCGAACGATTCCCGATGGCTGGCGCGAGGTGTTGCCAGTGGTCCGGACAGGTACTGGAAACAATGGACGGCCTGGCCTACATCGGCCGCAATCCGCTGGACGGCCCCAACATCTTCATCGCAACAGGCGATTCCGGACAGGGAATGACGCACGGGACAATCGCAGGGATATTGTTGACCGACTTGATCATGGAGCGGGAAACCCCCTGGGCGTCGCTCTACGATCCGGCTCGAAAGACGTTGGCTGCCGCGGAACGATTTGTGAAAGAAAACGTGAATGTCGCCCTTCAATACGGTGCCTGGGTGACCGGTGGAGACGTCAGCAGCACAGTGGAAATCGTGTCAGGCACAGGAGCTGTGGTGAGACGGGGTCTGACGAAAGTCGCCGCTTATCGAGACGAAGCCGGAACGCTGCACGAGTGCTCCGCTGTTTGTCCGCATCTTGGGTGTGTTGTAGAATGGAACGCCAATGAAAGCACTTGGGACTGTCCGTGTCATGGTTCGCGATTCGATAAGCAAGGGGCACTTCTATGCGGCCCGGCGAATTGCGACCTTGCTGCAGTGAATCCTGTTGTGCTGCCGATGGAATCTCCTTTATTGGCCGACGTGTGAATCGGTTTCAGCAAACATCAAACGTATCGAAGTTTGCACATGGTTCGAATGTTCCTGACAATCTCGCTGAATGATTGGTTGCGACGGTATTCACTGCTACAGCTGAGACAGCTCTTATGACAAAAACGCGGATCATGCCCTCGTGGCAAAACGCGATCATCATTCTTTCCGGAACGGTGGTCAGCCTCATCA
>CAZFDW010000816.1:0-2394 GCA_964517865.1 uncultured Chitinophaga sp. | reverse complement strand
ACCGATCGCAACCACCACCGCTCCGGCCTTCCCAGTCGCGATCACCGAGCCTTGAAAAAGCATATTGCGACGATCACCGAGTGGCGTGTCAGAAGCCAAAACGGCTGCATGAGTTTTCGCGATCGGCGTCGATTCGCCCGTGAGTGCGGCTTCCAGAGACTGCAAACCGAATCCATCCACCAGGCGAGCGTCCGCTGGAACGTGATCCCCCGCTTCCACTTCAATGCGATCGCCCGGGACAAGCTCGCGGGCGGCCACGTTGCGAAGTTGGCCGTCCCGAAGCACTTTCGCCGTCGGAGCGGAGAGCTTTTGTAGCGCACTCAGCGCTCGCTCTGCCTTGCGTTGTTGAAAGACCCCCAGGACTGCGTTCAACACCACGATCGCCAGTATCGCCCCGGTATCGATCCACTCGCCAAGCAGCCCTGCGATCACTGCGGCCACGAGGAGCAGCCCCACCACGATCTCCTGCAGTTGTGCCAGGAACTGCCGCCAGAGAGGAACCGTCGGCGTTCCCGTTAACGCATTCGCTCCATACTGGGTTTGCCGTTGTTGCACCTCCCTTTCCGTAAGTCCAAACTGCGCATCGCTACCCAGAATGGAGAGAACTTCTGCAGCTGAGCGGCTATGTGAGTTGGCGTCTGACGTGGTTGGTGTGATGGGCGATGTTGACATCTGCGAGCTTATCTGGAGTCTGTTTCGATGGATATCCGAGGTCGTAGAACCGCAACCAATTGAACTATCCGAAGTCAAACAACTCGCTCCAAAAAGACTCGCGTTTTTTCGGGTAGTTCTCCGAGTGTTTCGGCGGTGAGTCATGCTGCGGCGATGGACGATTCTCCCGCTGCCTGTAACCGTCGTCGTCATCGTCATCATGATGTTCGCGGGAACTCTGTTCACGACTCGCCTGCTCCAGAAGCTTGTCCAGCTCGCCGCGGTCAAGCCATACGCCTCGGCAGGCTGGACAGTAATCGATCTCCACTCCGTTTCGTTCACTCATCTGAAGCTCAACTGCACAGTTTGGGCATTTCATAAGTCGATCCTTAATCCACAATTTGAAGCGAACAATCACAAGTCGAGGACTTGGGATTTCGGCAATGCGCGGGCCCACGGACGGGTTGCAACTTTTAATCTTTCGGACTTCCTGACCAGGCCAGGCACTCCTCGATCAAAGCATGGCCTTCGACGGAGATTTCCTTTGCCTCGCCCCTTATTTCATGCAGCAGCTTCTTTTCCCGCTCGCTAACCTTTCCATCGACCAATATCAGCCTGCGCAGCCACGCCGCTCGTTCGCTATCGATCGTTCGATCGGCGAGCAAATGTTGCTTGATCACCTTGAAGAAGAATTTCTCAAAGGCAGGAGCGATCGGATCCGTTCGTCGGTATCGATGGATAAGGAACTCAGCCTCGTCCCGATCGATCTTTCCGTCTGCGGAAATCAATTCTCGCAGGGATTCCACCTCGTGACCCTCAATTTTGCCATTGGCTAAGATGTTCATGCCGAGCGTGCGAAACGCATTTTTCATTTGGCGTTGCCTTTCGAATGGGGGGAACTTGTGTTACGTGAAAATGGTTGTGGGATTGTCATTGGATAAAGTGTTGCGGGGAGATTGATTACTGAAGTACCAGGATCTCATTGGCCAGGAGCTGACGCGCCGTTGCCTTCTTGAACTCAGTTTGAGCAAGTTGTTTGGCGTAGAACGAGGTGGCGCGACCCTGCAAAACGTTGCCCGCACTGCTTTTAACCACACGAAGATCAAGAACATATCCCCTCAGGCGGGATTGCAAATGCGATTCAAGTTGCTCGAAGGCAGTACCTTCGTCGCCTTCGAGCCGCTCGTCTATGGCTGATTGGGTCATTGCAACACCTCGCAATCCGAGTCACCAGCGGACAAGCCAGACTGTCGGAGCTTCTTTCTCGAGCTCTGCGGCGAACGCTCCAGCTCTTGACGACGGATGGCGATCTCTTTGGGTCCTGAGAACCCAAGTTGGACCCGGTCGCCGTGGACCGCGGTCACGGTAACCCAGACGTTGTCATTGACAATGAACTGCTCCCCGATTTTGCGGCTGAGTATCAACATGATGACTGCTCCCTATGAGAACTATGCGGACTGATACTTCGTGTACCTCGCCGTTGACTGCGGCGTTCGACGGCACTGCTGACCACGCGTTTGACGTGATAACACTTGCGATCTTTGGCTCCGATTAAGGACCGGCCAGAAAATAAGTTGAACGTAAACAGCATGCAGATTGATACCCGCAACATGCTTCAATGCCGGCAGATGGCCAAGTTCCGCAATCATGCCGCAGCCCAGCACACCAATTTTCTTCGCGCTCATAACCAGAGTCTCGATCCATTCGAAGTTGAAATCATCGACTTACTGTCCGGACATCGAC
>CAZFDW010000815.1:0-2397 GCA_964517865.1 uncultured Chitinophaga sp. | reverse complement strand
TTAACGTGCTCGGCACGATGGAATCGTGCCCCACTTATTTCTGTCTCAGTCCTAAAGGGGACGCTATCGTGACTTCCGCCTGGCAATCACTCAAGGGGCATGAGGAACAGCGAGCCCTGTTTGCGCGCTCTGTGGAACGTGGCCGTCTTTCGCACGCTTACGTGTTGACCGGCCCCGAAGGGATCGGTAAACGAAAATTTGCCCGATTGCTGGCGCAATCCTTGTTCTGTCGTGAACATGCGGCCCATGAGATCGAAGCCTGTGGCGAATGCCGTGCGTGTCGAGGCTTCGTCGCAGGAAACTGGCCCGACTTTATCGAAATCGGCCTGCCTGCCGGCAAGACTGAGATTCCAATTTCACTGATCCTTGGCGAATCTGACAGACGCGGGCGCGAAGGACTGTGTTTTGAACTCTCCATGTCACCGCAGGCGTCCGAACGCCGCGTGGCTCTGATCAATGATGCTCACCGCATGAATCAGGAAGGTGCCAATGCGTTGCTGAAGACACTGGAGGAACCACCGGCAAACGCCCTCATCCTGCTCGTCTGCGACAACCCGGATTCGTTACTGCCCACGATTCGGTCACGCTGCCAGGTCATTCGCTTCTTCCCGCTGACCGAAGCCGCTGTCAGTGACATTCTGCTTTCCGAGCAAATGGTCGAAACGTCGGAAGAAGCCCTTCAGGTCGCAGTACTGTCGGAAGGCAGCATCACGCTCGCTCAGCAACTGCTGAATCCCGACCTGCGGGCATTGCGGGAAATGGTGAGCGGACAATTAGAGCTGCTCGAGCAAATGCAGCCGCTTGAGATTTCGAAGCATGTGTCGGATGAGCTGGACCGAATTTCGTCAGGTACCGAAGAGTCACGACGCAATGCCAAATGGCTGCTGCGTTTCATCGCAGGATTCCTCAACGATCGCCTGAAACGTCTGACGTCCGGAGATTTTTCCGATCCGCTGTTGCAGAGATTCGGTGTCAGGTCGGGCATCGATCTGCTCGCCCCGCTGCTCGACCGTATCATCATCGCCGCACATCAGATCGAAGGAAATTCCCCCGTGCGGCTGGTCCTTGAAGCCATGTTCGACGACATGGCTCGCCAACTGAGACTCGGCCCGCTCTCGGCACGGTAACTGTGGCGGAAACGTGATTTCAGCGGCATGAGTCGCTCCCTTTGAAGCAAATCATGCGTTACACTTGATGAGTCGGGAGGCTTGACGTGTGTCAGGTGACAGGTTGCTGAGTCCACGTTGCGGGTAAAAAAATGAAGGGGCCGTCCCTGCGTTACGATATGCGCGTCCTGCGGGTCTTTTCCTGCGACAACTGCGGCCGACAGGTGCAGACGCCGGGACATGTGACTTCTCAGACTTGCGTTTGCAGTGATCCGCCAAAGTTCATGCGACCATTGGATCGGCCTCGGACGGTTTCGCCCGATGTGAGCAGGTTTATCAGTCCGGCGGATCCTGATGACCTGATCGAAGTCGATGAAATCGATGAGACACCCTACGTGCTGCATGTTCCGATAAAGCCACCGCCGCCAGCAAGGTTCGCGAATCGTCGCAAGCTGTACGACGATACTGCGGCCGGGGATGAACCGGATTTTGGTGAAGGAATCGTTCAAAACTCCGATAGCGCAGGTGAATCGTCCGTAACAAAAGAAGCTCCGGCGGAAGCACTGTGGAATCCAGGCAGCGAAGAGTCTGCGGAGGGATCGGACAAACCTGCGGGCGACAAAGAGCATTCCCGCAGACGTCGGCGCGGTCGTGGCGGGGAGCCAGATACTGCAAGACCGCCAGGCGGCAATACCGCACCGCCAGCCAGACGACCAAATGCAGGCGCGAGACCCGGTGCAGGACAGCCGGGATTGAGAAGAGATGCTGGCCAGGCGAATCGTAGCTCGAATTCAGAATCCGATGGCGCGGACCGTTCCACCCCATCCGGCGGCGATGCAAAAACAGGCAACGATTCCACCGCTGAACATGTATCGTCCGAGCATGTATCGCCCGAACAAGGCGAAGGGCGGCGGCGTGCAAGGCGTCGCGGACGACGACGCGGACCTCGTCCGGAAGGCGGCGGCGGCGGCGCGTGACCAGTACCGAGCAGCAGGGCGAAAAGTCGTCTGCGACACATTGTGCGACATGGGTCCTGCCGTCACTCCTGGCTTTTTCGATTCTGCTGCTGTGTTTGCCGACGCCTGGCGGCATGACACCTGCCGCACACCGACTGCTGTCCATCGCGGTGCTGATGGCCAGCCTTTGGGTGACACAGGCGATACCGTTGGCGGCGACAAGCCTGCTTCCGCTCGCGCTGTTTCCAACACTGGTGGGCAGTCCCACGAACAGCGTGGCTGTGGGTCTGTATCGCAGTGAACTGCCTCCCGATGCACCGAACGTGTATTTTTCA
>CAZFDW010000814.1:0-2401 GCA_964517865.1 uncultured Chitinophaga sp. | reverse complement strand
GCTCCGGCGTCATGGCTCCGTATTCCTGGACCACCGGTTCAACTGGCTACGACGATGAAGACCGCTTAAAGAACTGGTCGAGAACCAACGGCGATGCACAGTCATGGAACCTGTCGCCCGTGCATGACTGGAACAGTTTTACCAGCAACTCCGCCGTGCAAACCCGCACCCACGGCCCCGCGCATGAAATCACAACCATGTCCGGTGCCGGAGTCACCCCCGTTTCCCCCGCCACCCTCCAGCACGACACCAAAGGCAACATGACCACCGACGACCGAGGCTGCAACATGGCCTGGGACTTCGACAACATGCTCCAGACCTTCAGTGCCAACGGCGTCCCCCGACTCAGCAACGCTACCTACGAATACGATGCCATCGGCAGACGAGTCGCCAAGAACGTAGCACAGGTTGCCGGGGGAACGGCCACGACGGTCTTCGTGCAGGCCGGGCAGCAAGTGACGTGTGAATATACGCCGACGAACGCCGTCACCGATTGTGACAGAAAGTATGCATACGGGATGTACATCGATGAGGTACTCAACTTCGTTGATGCCACGGTGGCAACCGAGTCCAGATACTGGCTGCATCAGAATCGACAGTACAGCGTCTATGGAACGACCGATCTCGCGGGCTCTGTCGCACGGCGACTCAGGTACGACGCCTTCGGCTCGGATCTGGCCGCTGCGGCGGATGGAACGCCGATCGCGGCCACGGTGCCGACGCTGCACAGTGTTACGTTCACCGGCAGGGCTGTGGATTCGGAATCAACTCTTTTACACTTCCGCGCCCGTGTATATTCGCCACGACTTGGTCAGTTTGTGGCGAACGATGGCTGGGGCTATATCGACGGCTATTCGCTTAGATCAGCACTGTTCGCCTTTGCCAAAACTGATCCTACGGGACATTTTATCGAGGATGATGACAACCCATTCAAGAATCTGCCTCCGTTCCCTGAACCCCCAATCACCCCCGAAGACCTTGAAAAATGGATCGAAGAACAGAAGAAGAAACTTGAGGACATATCCGTAGATCTTTGCAAGCAGCAGTGCGCTGCGTGGGCAAAATGGGATGAAGCCACTATTGGAGATAAGTGGCTAAAGAAATTGCCTAAGTGCCCTTGCAACAAGGCAGGTGCTAAGCCGCCGAAGTGGATAGAGTTCGACTCAGATCCGAAAACGCATGCTGGCTGTACGAGTTGCGTCAGGTCGTTTAGCTTTAACCCCTTGGTTCTTAGTGGACAGCAGTGCTGTTTCGACAAGAGCGGGAAACTGATTACGTCCGGTACAGGAGCAGGTACTGTTGATCACAGCAGCACTACCAATGTAGTGTCGTTACCGAATCACTTCTTTGACGACGTGTACCCATTCCTAGTCTGCCAGAAGGCGGGAATGCTTGATGAGTATATTAAGCGGCGACCTAACGACAAAGGGGAAGACGACAATGGAAACCCATGTACAGACAATCCAACTCCCTTTGGTGCCGTCGAATAGGCACATCCAGCGAAACGCAATTTGTGGCTGGTTCGGCCTAGGCGTGATGCAGCTTCTCCTCTTTGTTCACTCTGGCAATTCCGTTTCTGCATTTGAGGACTTGGATCTAAGCTCCGAGGCCAGCGTATATGACATATTGGGAAAAGTGGTGTCCAATGGCCGACGACTGACCGAGGCAGAGCGAACATCAGTGATGATTGCGGCGAAGAATTCATCTGCGGATGACGCCCACCGGACTGCGATGTTAATGCTGTACTCTCGGAGTCTTGAGAGCGAGAAGGTCCGCAGTATTGAAGTCGCCGCACACAAAGAGTTCTTGGAGCATCTCTTACTAGGTGATGGCCTCTCGAATGATTGCTGGGAAGTGTCGATCGGAGTGCTCGTTTATTCGTTTGAAGACGAAGCGAATGGCAATGAGGCCGAAGAGCGATGGCTGAAGGTGGCTAGGGCAACTACGCCGGAAAGGCAATTGATATTCTTGGGACAACTTGCGAAGACCCGGTGGTCGAATACTGAACAGCGGTCTAGGCGTTTGCACGAGTGGTATGCCGCAGCAGACACGTCGGCGGAGATATTGGAAGGCATTATCGACGTGGTGCATGTTGGAATGGTAAGTCGCATGTTGCAAATTCGTGATGGCGTTGTCTTCTATCATAGTGTGTCTAAGTGTAAGAACAACACTGCCGAATTGTCTACCAAGATGCTTGGGTACTTAGCAGAGTCAATTATGCTGGATAGTCAGCGTAAGGCGAGCAGCGAGTAGGGGTGCAATCGGCGTAATGCGCAGCAATTCCCGGTCGCTGTTGTGTGGTCGTGTCTAAACGTCGTGAGGCTAGACCTCAATCAAGAAACAGCCAAAGGGGTCAGGGTGTGCCGGGATAAACCGGTTTGGGATAGAGAATGAAAGTATC
>CAZFDW010000813.1:0-2406 GCA_964517865.1 uncultured Chitinophaga sp. | reverse complement strand
CCAGAATGTGCCGTCGAAATGATGTCAGCTTTGCCTAAACGAAGCCGCAAAGTTGATTGCGACGGCTGCGTGCAACGGTACCAGTCGAACTAACTCAGGAGGGCGTGTCATGAGTTGGATTTGTCAGGAACTGACGAAGCATCGCTCCGAGCATTCACCCCTGCAACATGATACGCCAAACTGTTCAAAAGAGACCGACCATCTGCAGATTTTCAGACGCCACCAAACTGCTCCGGTCACATCGACCGGAGCGTCGAAAGACGTGGCGACAATCCCGCAGGTGTAGTCAAATTGATTGCACGCAAGGCACGTTTTCTGGCCATGCCCGCGACTGCCAGAATCCGGTTGATCCAATGAGACTGGTGGCAAATATTTCAACGTCCTTGCTGACTCAGATCTAACCGTCCAAGTAAGTAACAGTCTGTCGGACACTGGCCACCAGGATTGCCACTTCCGCTTCGAATCGCAATCGCGACCAACCAGCGGAGGTCACCCGAATCAAGCAACCAAAAGGCGCTTCGCATACGCGGATCGGTCTCCATTGGCCGATGCAGCCAGCGCGGACGCCCTATTTGCTCGCCCCCAGCGCTGCGTTGCGGCTGAATTCGGCACGAGGTACCTGGCGATCGTCAGCATGCGCAAGCGCATATCTTGCTTCGCAGGGGTAGAAGAAGTGGACACGACTACCCCTTTTTGATCCAGGACACGAACGATGGCAAAGCCAAAGCAACAACCAGCACAGGAAATTCGAATGGGAGCAATCCGTGCCACAATCTGGGAGAACCAGACGACCAACGGAACTCGATTCAATGTCACAGTCAGCCGACTCTACAAAGACGGCGAAGAGTGGAAGCAGACGGACTCTTTCGGCCGCGATGATCTTCAATTGCTGGCGAAGGTGATTGATCTGGCTCATACATGGATCTTCCAGCAAGCCACGTAAATGACCTTCCAAGACTCCGTTCATTGAAACGCCGGATTCAAATTGCAGCCACTGACCCGCCCCTGACAATCTGCTCTGTGATACTACGTGTTTCCCAGCAACTATTGGAATGAGGTCACGGCTGTAATGAGAACGGCATTTGAAACGATTGTCGATCGTGGCCGGGTGGCTCTCCGGTCCAGGTCTTTTTGCAAAGACAAGCATCAGGCAGAGCCTCTGTTCGACGCCGAATTGGCTTTGATTCGAAGTTCGAACTTTGAAGCAACTCTGGTCCAAATGGTCGAATACGGTGATCAACTGCGACAACGGAATGTGAATTTCCACGTGATCGGTTCTGGGGGCTCGTCCGTCATCCTTTATCTACTGGGAATGTCGGAAGTCAATCCAGTCCTACACGACACGCACTTCCAGCGTTTCTGGCAAACGTCGAGCGGAGAGCCGCCAATCCTTCAGCTTGTAGCGGACTCATTCGGGAATCCGGACTTTGGAGAAGTCGCACCGCCGTCGTGCGTGTCAGCTCATCCAATGACACTGTTGGAGGCGATTCCCAATCGAGTGGGATCCCAGGTCGAGGCCATCAGGACTATAAAACTGGATCAAGCAACACTGGCATCACTTCAAGCAGGCGATACTGAAGGTGTCTTTCAATTCCACAGCGAGCGAGCCAATTGGCTCCTCAGCCAGATTCGACCAGTGAACATCGAAGGACTGGCTTGTGTCACGGCCCTGGAACAAATCAGCCACAGTTTTCCAGAAATCATGATCAGTTATCTCGAACGATACCGGAAGATTGTGACTGCTCGATGCGTTGCAGGCCGCAGACCGTCAGCAGACGACATAGGAACGCTACCCATTCTGTTTCAAGAGCTACTCATGGGCAGGCTACGCCGCATGGCCAAACTGTCCTGGAACGAGACCTATCCGTTTGTTCGAGCGGCGGCGAAGGGTCAGGTGGACGACCAGCACAGCCTGTGGAAGGCTGCTGTAGAATCGAGGAAAGATCATTGTTCAGAGGACCACGAACCACTGCTGCAGAAAATTGTTGAATCCAGTCGCTGGGCAGTTTGCAGGGCTCATCACGTCGCCAATGCACTGACAGGCTACAAGGCAGCCTATTGTCGGACTCATCATCGAATAGAATTCGAGAGAGTTCGGAATCAAATTACCGAGTCTGCGGAACAAGGAGATAATGGTGGTTGACGCAAGTTCAAAGCGGAGCAAGACGAAATCAAACACAAAACCAGCGAAAACCGCATCGAAGAACAACGGTCCGAAGCCTGGCACCAAAAGTCGTCCGGATCGGGACCGGAGAGTTCGTCAGGCGGATCGATTGGCGCGAATTCTCCGGGTGTTGGAGCTGATTCAGAGCCGAGGTCGATGGACGACAAAGGCGATTGCTGATGAAATTGAGTGTTCAGAACGAACTATTTACCGGGACCTTGATGTCCTGCGGTTTGCTGGCA
>CAZFDW010000812.1:0-2406 GCA_964517865.1 uncultured Chitinophaga sp. | reverse complement strand
GTTGATTGATCATGGAATGATTGTGCTCGTGGTAGTACTCGATGGGATCTTCCAGGGTGATGATGTGATGATCCATATTATGGTTCATCCAGTTAATCATCGACGCCAGACTGGTCGTCTTTCCGGAACCCGTCGGGCCGGTGACAAGAAACAATCCGCGAGGTCGCTGAATGAGGTCTTTGACGACCGGGGGCAGTCCCAGTTGCTCAAAGCTGAGGAATTCGTTAGGGATTCGCCGGAGCACCATGCTGATCATGCCGCGTTGCTTGAACACGGAGACTCGAAAACGCGCCTTGGTGCCAAACGCAAAACCAAAGTCCGTGCCGCCGCGTTCCTGAAGTTCCTGCTGATTACGCTCGGGCGTAATACTCTTCATCAGGTTGGTGGTGTCTTCCGCAGTGAGCGTACGTGTCTCCAGCCTGACCAGACGACCGCCCGAACGTAACATGGGGGGGTTGCCCACCGAAATGTGCAGGTCACTTGCACGTTCCGTGACGACTGTTTCGAGCAGTTTGTCAATCTGAAAACTACGTCCGCCGGCTGGTGTGGACATGGGATACCTTGGAGCGAGGTGCGAGGTGCGAGGATCGAGGAGCGAGGAGCGAGGGGGGAGGGGCGAGGATTGAGGATTGAGGATTGAGGAGCGAGGAGCGAGGATTGAGCTCATTCCTCGATCCTCGATCCTCATTCCTCCTTAGTGTCCGCCCTTTGATAACTTATAAACTTCCGCGAGTGACGTCATTCCCTGAAACGCTTTGTCTTTGGCGTCTTCCACAAGCGTCTTCATTCCGAGTAGTCGAGCCTGGCGCCGGATGTTCTGAGCTGGTTCGCTGTTGAACGCCATTTCACGCAGCGTGCTGTTCATTGTCATCAGTTCAAAGACTGCGCGACGACCTTTGTATCCCGTATGCTTGCAGTTGTTGCAGCCTTTGCCGCGACACCATTGGCCTTCGGACGCTTCGTCGGGAGAAATATTGAATATATCCACTTCTTCCGGCGATGGCTGATAAGGTTCTTTACATTTCGGGCAGACGACGCGGACCAGTCGCTGAGCCATTACGGCCATCAGAGAACATGCCACAAGGAATGGTTGCACGCCCATGTCGATGAGACGCGTGATGGCACCGGGCGCGTCGTTTGTGTGCAGAGTGCTGAATACGAGGTGCCCCGTCAGCGAAGCCTGAATGGCCATTTCGCCAGTTTCGGTGTCACGAATTTCTCCTACCAGAATCACATTTGGAGCCTGTCGCAGCATGGCTTTAATAATGCGGGCAAAGTCGAGTCCGATGTTGTGTCTGACTTCCACCTGATTAATGCCGGGCAAGTAGTATTCGACCGGGTCTTCGGCGGTAATAATTTTGCGGTCCGGGCGATTGAGTTCTCCCAGCGCGCTATAAAGCGTTGTCGTTTTGCCGGATCCCGTCGGCCCGGTACACAGAAAAATGCCGTTGGGCCGCCGAATAATATTCTGGAACGTGCGATAATTATCATCGCTGAACCCCAGGCTGCGGATCCCGACCTTAATATTGTCGCGGTCCAGAATTCGCATGACGACAGCCTGCCCGTGGTTGGTGGGCAGAATGGAAACTCGAAGGTCAAATTCCTTGCTTCCGGCTCGGGTCTTGATTCGCCCGTCCTGCGGTCGGCGCTTTTCCGAAATGTCCATCTTCCCCATGATTTTGAAACGCGACACCAGGGCACCCAACAGACGTTTGGGAGGGCTGTCACGTTCCAGCAGCACTCCGTCGATGCGGTATCGGATTCGCACACGGTCTTCAAATGGTTCGATGTGAATATCGCTGGCACGTTCCTTGACCGCTTCAGAAATGATCAGATTTGCCAGGCGAATAATGGGGGCACTGTCGTCTTCGTCGCCCTGCATGGCCGCCGCGGCTTCGATGTCGGTGAAGTCGATCTGCGTTTCGGTGAATTCCGAAATCATGGAGTCCACTGATTCGGTTTCGGATTGCCCGTAGTGTCGGTTAATGGCGGCCTGGATAGATTCCATTGGAGCCATGACTGGGCGAATTTCGCGATTCAGCACAAACCGGAGCTTGTCAATCACTTCGATGTTGTTCGGATTGTGCATCGCGATCACAACCGAGTCACCATCCGATTCGATGGGGATCACGATGTTTTCGCGAGCCATCGATTCCGTGACGAGTTCGATGATGGCATTCGGAATCTGCCGACCTTCGAGTTCAATGTACTCGTAACCAAATTCGCTGGCCTGAGCCTGGCCGAGGTCTGCGGCGGAGATATACCCCAGTCGCACGAGAGCGTCTTCAACCGGAATGCCGAGATTCGCCGCCATGTTGCGGGCTTCTTCGAGCTGCGATTCGCCGATTGTGCCGTCTTCAACAAACCGATTCAGCCAGTCATTCATTGAAGAACTCCGAAGCGACT
>CAZFDW010000811.1:0-2409 GCA_964517865.1 uncultured Chitinophaga sp. | reverse complement strand
CAATCCGCAGCACAGTACTTCGAATGCAGCTCGGATACAACTTTCCGGGAATTTTGTGTTCGTTCTGAAGGGTGCAGTCGTGGAAGATTGTCAGGATGCGTTGATTGGTCAGTGTGACCTGTAGGCCGGACCGAGCAACGCGAGTTCCGGCAGCCGAAATGCCGGAACTCACTCCGTTCGGTCCGGCCTACAAAAATCCACGACCGCACCCGTTTGAAAAGTGTATCAGGTCAGTCAGTGGAAAATGTTCCTCCCGTTGTCCACACTGGTAGACTGTGCTCACGTTTACGCGCGTCAACACCCTGAAATCTACACACCATGACAGACCCCAAAGTCCCTGTGCTGTCCGCCGATGAGATTGCCTTCCTGCTGACATGGGATGGTGCGGTCTGGCGAGACGTGGTGCGCCTGCGACATGGTCAGGTGACCACAATCGGCAGGTCGGCCACGAATCGAATTGTCCTCCAGGATGATGCGTGCAGCCGGAACCACTGTGAAGTATTCCACTCCGGCGGAGAATGGCGCGTGCGGGATCTGGGAAGTCGCAACGGAACGAACATTAACGAACACCAGGTGAGTGGTGATACGGCGATTGAATCCGGAGACGTGATCGGCATCGGCGACTGTCGTCTGGCATTCACTACCAGTCTGGAATCGGCCCAGTTTTCCCCGCCGGATTTCGCAACGCCCGGAGATCGGGTGACTTCCGCTACGGCGACGGCTGTCGGCACTGTGCAGGAACCCAGCATCCTGCATCGCACGGCGATGCCGGAGTTTCTGACGACTGGCAAAGGTCAGCCCCCGGACGCAGACTACGCCTCGGAACTTGCAAAACTGTATCGACTGGGTCTGGAAATGGGGACGGCCCGCACGCGCCAGCGGTTGACTGAAGTCGTGCTGGCAAATCTTGCCCGAGAAACGGTTGCCAGCATCTCTGCGATCCTGCTTGCCGGGCCGGATGCATCACCGCAACCGGATCCGGCAGACTTACAGGTTGTCGCTTACGACAGTCGCAAAGATCTGCCGTATCGTCGAGTTTCCGACAATCTGTCGCGCGTCGTGCTGTCGAAACGCGAAGCCATTCTGGCGCGCGACGTGGGAGATCACAATCAGTTGTCATTCTTTGACAGTCTTGGTGAAATGAAGGCACTCAGTGTCATCTGCGCACCGATCATTGCTCCGGACCGAGTCCTTGGACTCATTCATTTGTATTCCACCAATCCCGATAATCCGCTCGACAAGCACGATCTGGAATTCACGCTGGCCGTCTCGAATCAACTGGCAGTGTCGCTGATGCAGTTGCAGGAACGCGATTCACTTCAAACCGGACTCGCGCAGGCCCGCAATGAAAACCGCACCCTGCGCGCCCAGTTGACTGAAGAACAGGCATTGATCGGCGAGACTTCCAGTATCATCGAACTGCGTGAACGCATGGCGCTGATTGCGGAGACTGATGCCAGTGTCCTGATCCGGGGCGAAAGCGGCTGCGGTAAGGAACTGATCGCCCGCAGCATCCATCAACAGAGTCCGCGGTGCAATGGTCCGTTCGTCTGCGTCAACTGTGCCGCGTTGAATGAAAGCTTGCTGGAGAGTGAACTCTTCGGCCACGAAAAAGGCGCGTTCACGGGCGCGATTGATCGCAAGATCGGACGTTTTGAACAGGCCGATGGGGGCACTCTGTTTCTGGATGAAGTCGGTGAAATGAGTCCTTCGATACAGGCCAAGTTTCTGCGCGTGCTGGAAGGGTCGGCTTTTGAACGCATTGGTGGTCGCAAACCGATACAGGTGAATGTGCGGATCGTCGCAGCGACGAATCGCGATCTTGAAGACGCAGTCGAAGACGGTGAGTTCCGCAAGGATCTGTATTTCCGTCTGCAGGTGGCAGAAATCACAGCCAGTCCGCTTCGTGAACGGCGAGACGACATTGAGTTACTGGCGAATGCCTTCCTGCAGAAATTCGTCGGGAAGACCGGCCGCGTGATCAAAGGATTCACTGACGACGCAATGGAACTGCTCAGGAATTACAATTGGCCCGGCAATGTGCGTGAACTGCAGAATACGATCGAACGTACCGTGATTCTGTGCCGCAACGAATTGGTACGGGCAACCGATATCCAGCTTTCAAGTCTCGGAAGCCGCGCCTCAGCCACGGCGGCGGATCGCTCCGAGATGGGCGCGTATCGCGAATTGTCCATGGCCGATGTCGAACAGGAACATATCCTCGCGACGCTGGAACATACCGGCTGGAACAAGTCGAAAGCCTCGCAAATCCTTGGAATTGAACGCTCAACACTTGACAGAAAACTCAAGCGTTTTCATGTCCCAAAACCCTTGACCGATTGAATTTCTTGGCGCAGGTTTGGATGACTATCAAGTTTCGTTGCCCGCACTGTCGTCAGTTTCTGGGAA
>CAZFDW010000810.1:0-2419 GCA_964517865.1 uncultured Chitinophaga sp. | reverse complement strand
CCTGCACTTCTGCCAGCTCGCCAAGTCAACGATCTCAGACGGCCAATTGCACAATCACTTCAGCCATCTCCAACGACTCGTATCGGGCCTGGGATCAACGATGCCATAAAGCCGGAGTTTGTCGCACCTTCAGGCAATACAACGTTCACCGGTTTTGCGACGTTGCGACAGGTCGATGATGACCCAGGCTTGGCAATCATGTCATTTTCGCATACCTACGCGGACCAGTTATTTGCATTTGATATTGGCACAAGTTACGCAGCTCCCGTTGTCGCTCGTTCTGCTGCGATCTTGTTGAAACATCTTGATGAGCAACTAAGTGAAGTGCCGCAAGCGAATTTGGTTCGCGCCATTCTGGCAGCGTCGGCTGTCGTGCCGCAACCAACTATGGAACTGTTGAAAGACGAATATGGAGAAGAAGGCATTCGAAAAGTTTGTGGATATGGAATGATTGATGATGAATTTGCCTTGAACTCAGGTGACCGTCGCGTGACTCAGTTCCATCAAGGATGGATCGCGCTGGACACCTTTCAAATATTTGAAGTACCGATTCTTGACGAATTTCGCGATGCGATTGGCAGGAAAACGGTAACGATTACTTTGGCTTACGATCCGCCTGTGCGGAGTCGCCGTGCCGAGTATCTGGGAGTCAAGATGACTTACAGCCTGATTCGTGGAAAGTCAATTGAGGAAATTGTTGACGCATACAGAGCGTTGTCCTCCGAGGAAAAGAACGGATTCAGTGAGAGTGGCGAGAAGGCACAGGGCGCATTTCAATCGCCATATCGTTGCGAGCTAAAACCAGGTCCAAAGGCACTTCAAGGAAGTACTCTTCAGCGATCCAGTTGGACTTTTAGTTCGTCAAAGGCGGAATATGGGGAAAGCTACTTTCTCGTTGTGCAAGCACAGCGAGGCTGGGCACCTGAGACGTTTACAGATCAGAGGTTCGCCGTTAGCGTAACTCTCGAAGCGAATGAGCCGAAACTCTACAACTCGATTCAGCATCGAATTCAACTGCGTCAGAAGACACGACTTCGTTCACAGGGTTAAACGGGATTCGGTAACTCTACATCAGAATCCGTTCCCAAAATTCGTCGAGCGTCACACAATCATTCGAACGATTGTACATATTCGTCGTGCGCAAGCTCGCGTCTCCAGCCAAACCTTGAACCCGCTCCATGGAACCACCATTCGTGATGTACGCGGTGATTCCCGTTACCCGGATTGAGTGATTGCAAATGGTTGTGCCCAATGCCGCGTCCCGTGCGTGGCGTTTGGCGATCTCCATTTGCCGACTTTTGGAATGTATTACTCGGCACGGATCCTGCACGGGGACGCCTGAAGCGGTCGGCGGATGGAGAAGGGCCCACACGATTTCCACCAACAAAAGAGCGGCCAGGGAATTAATCCAGAATCGACTGACGCCGGCTCATACTGGTCGCTGAAAAAAGTATCGACTGCAACCTGACAAAAGTCAACAAAATCTAAGTATCAGCAACAAACGCAGAGCAGGCTGAACGTATTACTGCGGTTCTGGAAACCATGGTTTGTTTCCCAAGTGGCCGATATACAGCCTTTCGTAACCCTGTTCTCCGGCAACCGGCGCAAAGCACTCGCGGGCTTCATTCACGTAAACAGCTCCGCCGCTGGGTTTCACAGCTCGAAACATCTGCAACAGTGCCTGCAGTGCCTGGGAATCATGATGCTGAGACAACGCAACTCGCTCCCTGGTTCCATGGTCAGTGTCTCGTTCGTACCGAATATCACTCGCACCGGCTGTCAGAGCGTACCTGATGCCCACATGCGGGCCAGGCCAAACATCGCCTCGACTAATTCCTGATGGAGCGACTGGCGACACGACTGTTGTATTGAAGACGAATTCCAGATCTCGCGTGTATTTGCCCGCGTACAGCAGACCATTCTGTGTTGGCACAAGCACGTGGCGGAACTCGTTAATGTAGAAACCACCGCCTCCCTGTGTTGCTCCGCCTGATCGCTTTGCATCATTGACGAGTTGAACCAATTCATCGTGACCGTCGGTCGTCAACAAGGCCCTCTCTGAATTGCTGGCGGCGTACGTCAACTGAATCGTGCCGTTCAGCTTGACCGTGTAACGCGCCTCTTGCCCAATGGCTCTTGCCGTATTTCCGGAATATGCCGTCATCGACTCCTTCCGCTTCATGGGGACCAGGAACAGCGGTTTTGGTATTCCATTCGTTGGGGCAGGGACTTCGAACTTGTCGGCGGTGTCGATTGGCCCGCTGACTGTCGCTGCAGCTTCATCCACAAGATCGTCCAGCACGACAACCGGAAGAGCATCACCTTCAATCAGTTCAAGGCGTGGTGGGAACATCGCTTCAATGACTTTTTCGCAGACATGGGCCGGCACGGTATCACAGCCGAGCAATTCATCTTCCGT
>CAZFDW010000809.1:0-2422 GCA_964517865.1 uncultured Chitinophaga sp. | reverse complement strand
CTTGTGTACGCCCAGCATGAGCTGAAACCAAAAGAGGTTCAAGTCCTCTGTTTATAGAATGAACATTAAAAGATGAAAAGAACTACCAGAAGCCAACTGCGTGAGGGAGACCGAGCGTGGGGAGGCAGGCTATGGGAAAGCCATCAGCCGATGAACAAGAACCTCATGCGAGGCCGACGGAATGGAACGAGCTGGCACAACACAGCGAAGTTCCCTCATTCAGTTCCGGAGGTAAATGAGGCGGTTGGGTGGCGGAGGTTTCAGTTCTTATCTGGGGAGATCTCACTCGCGTCAGCGGGTGAGAAGTCAGCCGAGGTCATAGTAGTGGCCGCAAAGCCGGGAGCTGGAAAACGCTCGCACTAAACAACGATACCGGAATGCTTTGCGACATGAAGGACCGAACCTAATCAGATGAACCGACCTGAACCGATGAAACCGACAACGAAGCCGCAAGGTGGAGTCAGACATGTCATCGCTCAGGCAGAGAAAGCGAGTTCATGTGAAGACCTGCTGGAGAAGGTTCTGGCCCGCGACAACCTGCTTGCCGCTTGGAAACGAGTGAGGCAAAACGGTGGCGCAGCCGGAATCGACGGCATGAAAATCGCGGATTTCCCCGATTTTCTACGCCAACATTGGGAAACGATACGCCGAAAACTGCTCGATGGGACATATGCGCCCTCTCCAGTCCGACGCGTTGAAATCCCGAAAGCGGATGGCACGAAACGACCGTTGGGCATCCCGACGGTACTGGATCGAGTCATTCAGCAAGCGATAGCTCAAATCCTGACACCGATCTATGAACCGGTTTTCAGCGAACACAGCTTTGGATTTCGTCCGGCACGCAGTGCCCACGATGCGATTCAATCCGTGCAGCGGAAATCGAAAGAGAAGCGAAGGAAATGGGTCGTCGATTGCGATCTAAAAGCGTTCTTTGATACCGTCAATCATGACGTGTTGATGAGTCGCTTGGAACGCCGAATCAAAGATAGGCGCGTCCTGTCGCTGATTGGAAAATACCTGCGAGCCGGAGTCGTGTTGCCCTCGGGCAAACTTGACCCCACTTGCACCGGAGTGCCGCAGGGCGGACCCTTGAGTCCACTGCTGGCGAACATCCTCCTCGACGATCTCGATCAAGAGTTGGAGAAACGCGGGCACTCCTTTGCTCGATACGCCGATGACTTTGTGATCCTGTGCCGCAGCCCACGGGCCGCCCAACGGGTCATGCAAAGTGTCGCGCGATTCGTCGAGCAACGTCTCAACCTGACGGTCAACCGCACTAAGAGCAAAGTCTGCGAGATCAAAGACGCTGTGTTCCTCGGCTTCACCATCGTGAAGAACCGGATCAAGTGGTCGGAGAAATCAAAGGCCAAGTTCGGAGCACGAATACGGGAGATTACCAAACGGACCCGCGGCGTCTCGCCGTGCAAAGTGATGGAGGAACTCCAACTGTTCGTGCGTGGTGCGCTCAACTACTACAGCCTAGGAATGACCTACGCAGAAGCCCGAGAACTTGACGGATGGCTCCGTCGGAGAGTGCGATTGTACTACTGGAAACAGTGGGGACGTCCCCGCGCTCGAAGGCGGAATCTCATCAAACTCGGGATCAACCGTGCGACCGTTCACATGGCGAGTAGAAGTCGAAAAGGCCCATGGCGTATGAGTCAAAACTCAAAAGTCAGAGGCGCAATGACCAATCAATGGCTTGATCAGCAAGGTGTTCCCTCAATCGAAAACCAGTGGATCAACATTCGGTATCCGAATGGCCCTGCAAAGGGTCGCTCTCGGGTGCCATGACTGATGGGAACCGCCCGGTGCGGACCCGCATGCCGGGTGGTGTGGGGGGAGCGAGTTCAATCCTCGCTCCTACCCGATTCTGCTTTGTTTGTTAAACCATTTTGTATCCGAACCGACTGATTGAAAAGATGTCAGCAGCATAGCTGTAGGCCGCTCGCGTTTCATCGTCGCACGACCGGTATAGAAAGCCGAATCCGTTGTTAACCTTGAACTTTAACCGGCTCTTTTGGCCGTGCGCTTCAAGGTAGAATCTTAGTTTTCTGACCCTTTCTTGTTCGGAATCTCCATAGTTCTCAGTTCTGTAGATGACTCCCTTAACTTCGCCATCGTCTACAGCCACAGTAAGATCCTGATCGCGCAGCGAGATCTCGTAATGCGTGCATCCCTCCAAATATGACTCTTCTTCTGACTCGGCAACCATCTTGTATTGCTTAAACAGATCGTCCACTTTGGTTCCCAACGGAATCACAATCAATTGGGGAGAAGGGATAAACCAAGCTCGCAGTCGGTTCAACAGACTGGGGCGATAGTATGAACGATGTGGGTCGGCGCGCCAAGCTATCGCTGCGGGGATAGCCACGAACAACTCCGAGGCGGCCTCTGCGTAACCTAGCGCTGGAGCAGGGAG
>CAZFDW010000808.1:0-2424 GCA_964517865.1 uncultured Chitinophaga sp. | reverse complement strand
CATGACCCGGCAATGGCTTGCGGGACACAAACTGCCGACGCTGAGCCGACCGTTCTCCGAATCTGACCGTTGCTCCGCGATCGTAGTGGATCGGCTGCTCAGGCATGTGGCGGCAGGGACTCAAACTGAAGGATCAGCGAGTTACCTCAGATTTTCCTGACTGCCCTGTTTCTCCCTATCGCGTATTTCTCCAACTCCAGTGTTCAAAAAAGCAATGTGAAGGATTGATGAACTTTAATTTGGCCGGGTGGAAGTTCGCTGGCGAGTTTTGCATAATTTGATTCTCGCCGTGATTGGTCGCTCCGCCCACTTCCTTGCAGGATACATTGCCATGCGAAGACAAATTTTGCCGCTGCAATCAGGTGACTCAGAATCCTCTCGGTCAGCGTTCACGCTGATTGAACTCTTGGTGGTCATTTCTATCATCGCTATGTTGATGGCCCTGATCCTGCCCGCCATCCAGTCTGCACGCGAGGCAGCTCGCCGGACGCAGTGTCTCAATCACATGCGTCAACTGAGTCTCGGCTTGCATGGTGCTGCTGCCAGAAGTGCGAACGGTCAGCTGCCGGCTTACGGCGTCTGGGGTGATGACGTGGCGACGTCTGCGATATCGACTCAACCGGCCGCGCTGTGGAGCTGGGTGGTTGAAATTCTGCCGTTCATTGACCGTCGCGATCTCTACGACAGGTGGGATTTTAACCTGCGGCACAGCAATGGTGTGAACGACAATCTGATCAGGACTTTCAACATGCGAGTTCTGACGTGTCCCGATGATGAAAGCGCCAACGAACGTTCAGGGGCACTCAGTTATGTCGTAAATGCAGGATATGCCGGCATCGACTCGGTCGTTGAACTCAACCGTACCACTGGCTGGGGAAATCAGAACGGGAATTACCACGAATTCAACAACGTCAGGATCGACTGGAACAGCAATGGCAATGTTGATGATCTGGAGGACAACGACCTGACGCGTCGTTCTGGTGTGATGTGGCGGGAAGTCATTCATCGCGTGAAGGGAAATTTCAAGGCCGAACGAAACCAGAGTTTGTCGCTTAATGAAATCTATGACGGTCAAAGTCAGACGCTGTTGATGACCGAAAACCTGCATGCTGGCGGGCTGGAAAGTCCGGCTCAGATGTGGGGCGATCCTGATGCCCGGAGCTGCACGTTTGTGCTGCCGATCCAACGCATTGGTGGCGCCGGTGTATCCTACTATGCGGACCCACCTCTCGATCCGAACTTTCCGGAGTGTCTTATCAACGCCGCGCGCGTCGGAAATGAGGGCCGCAGTCCATGGCCGAGTTCCAATCATCCAGGCGGCGTCTGTGCTGCGTTCTGCGACGGATCAACAAAGTTTGTAAGCGAGGACATCGATCTGCTGGTCTACAAACGCATCATCACTCCGGCAGGAGGTCGCCTGAACTCCAGTGGCATGGTTGCCCAGGCTATCCTCAGCGACGGCGATTTCTAGAGCTCTGTCAACCATGAATTGAGGATTTGGGCTTGGAAAAGGGGTCAGCAACGAATGGCACTGACATCTTTTGTGACCCTCACGAACACTGCACCAATGCGCCCATCTATTGACGCAAGCCTGCTGTGCAAACACAATGTCTGGTCGCCACTTCGCGCATACTTCAGTTGTTGATCCTTCATGCCGTCCGCCATCGTCACTCGCTTCGCCCCCCAGTCCGACTGGGTTGCTGCATTCGGGACATGCGTATTCCGCGTTGTCTGCATTTGAAACCGCAAGGAAGAATGACGGACGTTTCCTGCTGCGGATTGAAGATATTGATTTCACACGCTGCCGTCGTGAATTTGAAGACAAAAAGGGAAGACAAAAAGGGTCAGGTCTCTTTTCATTGTGACCTGACCCCGTTATTTGTTCATTCACGAGAGGTACGTTCCTGTTCCTGGCGGCGCCTTCGGTCATCTGGAGATCTTTCGAGTCGATACGGCGATCAGCAGGTCGATCTCCTGCTGGCAGGCGATGTGGGCGTGTCCACGAGGGCTGAAGTTCATCCGCAGATTCTTTACAGATCAAAGGACTTATATCGGCGTCTATCTGCGTAATCTGTGTCGTGAGCAGTTATCGCGTCGATTTTGAGAACCAAGCAGAGATTTGTGTTGCTATCACCATATTCTGCAGCCAACCATCTCGGCTTATGGCGAAACGTTCTGGGGCGGACAGTACGGGAAAAAGAGCGCATTTTTCAAGTAAACTCGCCGGGTCCGAAACACTACCGGGGTACTTCGTAATGGTTCGGATCTACTGGCTGATTTTGTGTCTCGTTGCGCTGCAATGCAATGCACCCAAATCGTTCGCTCAGTCATCGAAGGTTGGGCAGGCTCCGTCCATTGACATCATCCTTGTGTGGAATCAGGTGATGCTGGACGCCAATGCGGGCGATTCTCGCCTGCTGCTTC
>CAZFDW010000807.1:0-2428 GCA_964517865.1 uncultured Chitinophaga sp. | reverse complement strand
CGAAGCCACCCGCGCCATCGACCTTCTTCAGGAACGCCGCACCGCCATGATCTCCGCTGCCGTCACCGGCAAGATCGATGTGCGTGAATTTGCCAAACTGGAGGCGGCATGAGTCCCTACGCTAGCGCGGACTATCTGAAAGGTCTCGTCACCGAACTACGGAAGCTGCCCGCAGAAACCGGCTGGGTAGAGTTCAAAGAGAACTACTCAAACCCCGAAGAGATCGGCGAATACCTCTCGGCACTCAGCAATGCGGCCGCTCTCAATGGCAAGGCGCATGCGTATCTGGTGTGGGGCATCCGAGACCAGACCCATGAAGTCACCGGTACGACATTCAAGCCAAGTCAGACCAAAAAGGGCAACGAGGATTTGGAGAACTGGCTGCTGCGACTGCTCAGCCCGCGCCTGCATTTCCGATGGTACGAGCTTGAGTACCAAGACAAGCCGGTCGTGCTGTTGGAGATTCCGCGAGCCACCGGCAAACCGACACAGTTTTCGGGCGTCGAACTGATTCGCGTCGGTTCGTACCGACAGAAGCTGAAAGACTACCCCGATCTGGAACGTGAACTGTGGCGCATCTTCGACACCACGCCGTTTGAAGAATTGAAGGCGATGGAGCGGGTCGATACCGCGCAGGTGCTGACGCTCCTGGACTACCCCAGCTATTTTGAACTCCTCTCGCGGCCATTACCGACGGACAGAGCCAAGATACTCGACTCAATGACCGAGGACCGTCTGATTGTGGCCAACGTGGCAGGCGGTTGGGATATCACGAATCTCGGCGCGGTCTTGTTTGCCAAGAATCTGGACGCCTTTCGCGGGTTGAGTCGCAAGGCCGTGCGCGTGATCGTTTATGAAGGGCGAGGGCGACTGAAAACGATCCGAGAACAAGACGGTCGCAAGGGGTATGCATCGGGATTTGAAGGGCTGATTGAATTCATCAACGCGCTCTTGCCGCGTAATGAGGTCGTTGGCCAAGCGTTGCGTAAAGATGTGCCCATGTACCCCGAATTGGCAATCCGCGAGTTGGTCGCGAATGCGCTCGTTCATCAGGATTTCTCCGTAACCGGCAGCGGGCCGATGATTGAAATCTTCAGCGATCGAATGGAGATCACGAATCCCGGACTCCCCTTGGTCAAGACCGAACGCTTTCTGGACACACCACCCCGTTCTCGCAATGAAACGTTGGCTTCGCTGATGCGGCGTGCTGGCATTTGTGAAGAGCGTGGCAGTGGGGTCGACAAGGTCGTGTTTGAAACCGAGTTCTATCAACTTCCCGCCCCTCTCTTTGAAACGCCTGAAGGTTCGACGCGCGCCATCTTGTTTGCTCACAAGTCACTCAACGATATGGATCGGCCCGACCGTGTCCGTGCCTGTTATTTGCATGCCTGTCTTCGATACGTCGAACGGAATCCGATGACGAACTCCAGTCTGCGAGAACGATTCGGAATCGAGAAGCAAAACAGCGCGATCGCGTCGCGAATCATTCGTGAAGCCGTTGAGGACGGACGAGTCAAACCGTTCGACCCGGAACAGGGGAAGAAGCACGCGAAGTACCTGCCGTTCTGGGCCTGAGCCCTGAGAATTTCTTATTTGATGGTTATTTGATGGAAACGCCGATTTTGATCACTTGATGCCGAGGCGTGAGACGTAAAGCCTTTGGCGTTATGGTGTTACGAAGTGGATCCCGCCAATGTCTTATTTGATGGCTTCCGCCTGCGATGGGGAAACGGATGAGTCTGCACAAAGAAATCAGCTTCGAAGTCGAAATCTGCGAACATCTGGCTGAACATGGCTGGGCGTACGCCGACAAGGCTGCCACGGAGTATGACCGCAAGCTGGCACTGTTTCCCGCTGACGTTCTGGCATGGGTCCAGGCGACACAATCTGCCGCATGGGATGCACTGACGAAGAACCACGGGGCCGCTGCGGGCGACACGCTGTTGAGCCGACTGCGACAGTCCATCGATCAGCAAGGCACGCTGCATGTCCTGCGGCACGGCTTCGATGTCCTCGGTCTGCGTAAGGAAATCAAGCTGGCTCAATTCAAGCCGGCGTTGGCTATGAACCCCGACATTATGTCCCGCTATGCCGCGAATACGCTGCGAGTCGTCCGGCAAGTGCGGTATTCGCTGCACAATGAGAACAGCATCGACTTGGTGTTGTTCCTGAATGGCGTTCCGGTCGCGACGGTGGAACTGAAAACCGATTTCACTCAGAGCATCGATGACGCGGTGGATCAGTACCGCTTCGACCGGAATCCGTCCCCGAAAGGTCAGAATCCGGAACCGCTGCTGTCGTTTCCCAATGGTGCATTGGTTCACTTTGCCGTGAGCAACTGCGAAGTCCGTATGACGACGCGGCTGGACGGCACACGGACACGTTTCCTGCCGTTCAACCTCGGCGACAATGGAGCGGCAGGCAATCC
>CAZFDW010000806.1:0-2429 GCA_964517865.1 uncultured Chitinophaga sp. | reverse complement strand
CAGCAGGTTCTTGTCGGCACAACCGACGGACGACTGCTGGTGCGGAGCGCAGCCAGCATGGCGGACTGGGACCTTTTCGCCCGCGATCTCTTCCTGTTTCAGGACGAACATCGCCGCACGGCGCGGTTGAGCGACCAGGCTCTGGTCGCCATTCGCTGCCTGCCGAATGATCAGATTCTGACCATTGATGCGAATGGTGTGTGTGCGTTCTGGAAAATCAATGACGTCGTTCTGCCTGTCACTCCGATTCTGGAAATGACCGTCGAACAGGCGAAAGCGGCTGAGGCGGAAACTGTCAGTGCGACGCCGATTTCCTCTTTTCCTGTCGCAGGGTTTGAGATTCTGAGCATCACGATTGACGACAAACTTGAGCTGGGAGCGATCGTTTCGTCATCCGAAGAAGTCTATGTGTTTCGCACAACCACGGGCGAACTTGTCCAGACATTGAAGGCCGATCGGTTCGCAGACACGCAGCCTGTTTGTATCGATTTCATCGCCAACGGAACGCAAATTATTGCCGGACTCGCCGACGGACGAATTCTGCGCCGCGCTCTGACGGAGGAGGCCGCCGTGAGTGGTCTCAATGATCTCGGAGAAACAGTGGACTACGATCTGGTGTTCATTCCTGACGTGCAGGATCCGGTGAGTTCCATCACCAGCATTTGTTCGATCCCGGACAGCCAGACGATCTACTTTGGCACGATCGACGGAAATGTTGTACGTTTTGATGCCGCTCAGAAGCGAATCGAGCAGATCAAGAAGCGGCACGCAGCACCGGTGATCGAGCTGTGTGTGACGCCGCACGGGATTCTATCGATCGGCGGCGACCGTCAGGCTCAACTGTTTGATATTCCGCAGACGCCGCAATCGGGCAATCAGATTTCTGAAATGGTGTATCAATTGCCGCGCGATGAAACTCTGGAAGAAACTGTTGTCGATGACTCGTTGACTCGGAACGGTGCGGCAACGCCCGCTACGAAACAAACGCGACCGACTCGAACCCGTGTCGCTGAAGCAGCAGCCGAGGTCGATCTGAGCCTTGCCGGAATCCGTCCTGCGGATACCACGCTGGCCCTGTACGCTCATCAGCTGCGATCTGCAGAAGAGCCCGCAAAACGGCTTGAACTGCGAAAGCAGATTCTGCGGCATCGCGGAGAAAACTCGCTGGCTGACAGCCTGGGAAACGAAACTGCGGAAGTGCCCGACGGACCACCCTTGCGTGCAGGGGAGGTGATCACCCAACTGCAGTTCTCTGCGGAAAACTGGTCACGAGTCCTGCTGGTCATTTCTGACGACGGCACAACAATTGCCGCTCTGCATCGGGGCGCAGGTAATCATCAACTCGCGGGGGCCTTAAGTATCTTTGATCTGACGATTGGAACTGCCCTCCGGCACTGGACTCAGCCGGTTTTTCCGCTGGGGCTGAGTCTGAATCTGCCGCATCATCTCCTGCTGCCAGCACCTGCGGGTACGCGCTACGGGTATACGACGGGATATTCCGATGCCGAACTGTTGCGACCGGTCTCTGCGAGCGTTGTATCCGCAGATTTGAACACGCTTTTCCTCGGACGGGCGGGCACGATCGGGATAGCCGAGCCCTCATTGACTCGAGTGACCTTGAGTGATCGCACGGAAACGCATGGACTGGAACTGTTCGAATCGACGATCACCGCGACTGCGGTTACGTCCCTGGGAGATCGATTACTGGTGGGCACTCGTGAGCGTGATCAGGTTCGACTGCTGGAACTGAATCCGACGACATTGTCGATTCAGAATGAGATTGCGCGGGAACCGCTGAGCGGCCGCATCTCGGACAATTCAGGAGAGACTTCGCAGCAAGCCAAATCAGGGACGGTGAAGATTCAATTATCGCCCAGCGATAAGCTCATGCTGACATGGGGACACTACGAAGGCGGAACTCAGCTGCGTCTATGGAGACGCAGTGGTTCAGGCTGGCCCCAGGAAGATGTCAGTGTCATCACGGCGACCGAAGCGAATCCAGACTTCGAGGCGATTGATCAACCCATCACCTTTGTCAATCAACAGGACAGTCGCATCGCCATCGTCACGACGAACGGACTGCTTGTCCTGAGTACACGAAAGGCGGAACAGGAAAAGTTCATTCCGCTTCCAGGCGTCGGCAGTCATCGTCCTCCGTGTGTCTTTTCGCCGGATGGGAAATGGCTCCTGCTGGGCGATGGCGATGGAAATGTCTGGGCAGCGTCGCTGGTGAGCCTGGATCGCAAGCCGTTGAAGTTCGAGGCACATACGGGCCCCATCGCCGGCCTCGCCATGTCACCGAACGGGCGCTACCTCGCCACGATTGGCGAACACAATCGACTGCGTGCATGGCGGATGGACGGATTTCTGAAACGATAAGCACCTCGGCAGAAGTAGTTTGGCATAATATCGTTTAACCGCGTGGGCAA
>CAZFDW010000805.1:0-2445 GCA_964517865.1 uncultured Chitinophaga sp. | reverse complement strand
AACGCTGATGTCCCCTTTCGGGGATCGTGAGATGCTGATCAAAGCAGCGCGGGCATCCGCCGAGAGTGGTGACAGGTTAGCCGTCGCGCTTGATGGTCAGGAGATGACAATTCAGGGGGCAACCAGTTTTCTGGAGCAGATTGCGGAAATGGCCGCGACTGAAACGCTCGACTACGATTCTGCTAGACAGTTGGTGTGGGCCTTTATTGTGGTGCAGGAAGAACTCAATCGCCACGCTGAAAACGAAGCTGCGAGTCCGCTGATGAAAGAAGAACTCACTGCCGTGAAGGAAATGTTTGTATTGTCTCTTAAAGACGGGCGACAGGAAGAACATCAAATTCCTGGAGCTACACAAACACGACCCGTCAAAGAGGTGGATTTAAAAGCAGTTCTTAAACCCATCGCAAACTATGATGCCATCGCATTGCAGAAATCCTTTGCAAAACTGCGACAGCGGTACCAGAAACCTGCTGAAGTGTCACCGTAGTGCTGCCCGGATTTCAACGTGGTGCAAGCCTCCAGCTTGCTGTCGCTGATAACTACGAAAGTCCCGCCGACGGAGCGACGGGTGTAATGTACGCCGGTCGCTCCGCTGACCGGATTCCAACATGCCGTTCACTGTGCAGCCAGGCTTCGAGTGATACACTCCGTCGGTCCGTCGAAAAGACCGGTGAAAGGCGAGGCACGACGCCAAAGCTGATTGAAACCAGTCCCTGAAGAGAGCGAGAGATCCCGAATGCCGCTGGTCCGAGAATTCGAACAGCTCTGGAAGAGCTCCGCCATGCCACCGGATGTGTTTGCCTTTCTGAGGCAGCAGGGACTCAATGATTCCGATCAGGTCATGGCCGTCCTGTTGTCCGACCAACAGCGTCGTTGGGCGACGGACAGGCCACTACGAGTCGAAGACTACCTGGCGAGCCTGCCGGACCTTGCTGGCAACGTGGACTGGAAACTACAACTGGCCATAGGCGAATTCGAGGCTCGGCGGAATTCCGATCGGCCACTCTGCGAAGATGAGATCAGTTCACGGTTCCCCGATCTCAGCGACACACTGCGAGATCGACTACGGCGGTCAACTTCAGCAGATCAGGTATCTGCGAATACCGTCACGTACATCAGCAACACCTCCATCGGCATGCAGCCGTCGGTCGATATTCCTCCGGAAGACGATCCGACAATTGTGCCGGCCGCAGCCGGTATAGGAATAGCAGGCGATCAGTCTAACTTGCCAACTCACTTTGGCCGTTACCGCATCGAAACTCTGCTGGGACGTGGTGGGTTCGGCGAAGTCTACCGGGCGTGCGATGATCAACTAAGACGAGCCGTCGCCATCAAAGTGACGTTTCAACAGTTTCTAAGTGCTGACAACACGGAATCATACCTGGCAGAAGCCCGTACGGTTGCCAGTCTGGATCATCCACACATTGTGCCCGTGTATGACGTTGGGCAGACGGACAGCGGAGACTATTACGTCGTCTCCAAACTGATCGAAGGCAGCGATCTGGCCGGTCGGCTGAAGGGGCCGCGTCCGTCACGTCAGGAATCTGTAACCCTTGTTGCATCCATTGCTGACGCTCTGCATTACGCTCATACCAAAGGGTTTGTGCATCGCGACGTAAAGCCCGCCAATATACTTATTGATGCTCAGGGCCGGGCCTTCCTGGCAGACTTTGGAATCTCGCTGAGTCAAGAACAACTGGGACAAGGTTCCGAATGGGTGGGAACAACAAATTATATGAGTCCTGAACAGGCGCGAGGTGATTCTCACCGGGTCGATGGCCGCAGCGATATCTACAATTTGGGCGTCGTGCTGTACGAACTGCTGACAGGGCGTCGTCCATTCCAAACCACGAATAGCCGAGATTTGCTGAAATTGATTGCCGACAACGACGTCCGCCCTCTACGACAGATCGACGACACCATTCCGCAGGAACTGGAACGCATTTGTCTGAAGGCATTGAGCCGCCCGCTGAACGAACGGTATTCGACCGCAAAGGACGTTGCTAAGGATCTCAGGACGTGGTTGAAGGCCCATGCCGCAGACAATAACAAGGACCGATCTGCACCGTCGGACAACTTAGCTGTTGATCTGACGTCATCTAATCCAACAAACCAGAGGGGATCAATTCAGAACTCTCCATCCACTGGGAAAACATTCAATTTCTCGACATCATTTCGCAATATGGGTTGTTCTGTAGGTGTTGTCTTCTGCGTCCTTGCGATGTTCTCTGCTATTTTGTTCGTCAGAAGTCCTCTTCCAATTACCAGCGTTCAGCGATTCGAAATGCAGGTGAGTCGCGAGCAGGGGGCGTTTCGTCCGATCGCGGAACTGGTTCCGCTTCAAACGGGTGATCATGTGAGATTCTCAATTGAGCTGAATCAGGCAGCTTAGAACCCGTCCAAAAACTACTCCGTGTTTTCTGGGTGTGGTCGGATGGTGTAGTT
>CAZFDW010000804.1:0-2459 GCA_964517865.1 uncultured Chitinophaga sp. | reverse complement strand
CGTGACGAGCCTTGAACCGGGCCACATGAATGGAGCCCCCACGCTGATTGTCCTTCAGCCCCATCCAACGGGGCTGACCGTTGACCGTGGAGTCCTGTCTCGGTTGTTGAATATCGACTGACAAATGCTCATCACGGCGGAGCGTGATGGCTACTTTGGGCTGTCGGCCAGGCCCGCGTCAAGGATGATCATTGCGGTGAGGGTGAAGTTGGTTCATTGAAGTTCGTATCGGGTTGCTCAAGGTTGAGTTCCTTGATCCAGGTGTTTCGGTAACGCACATCGTGACCTTCGCACTGCAGCTTCAGGCCACCCGGAGTGTCAGTGATCCCTTTGCCACCATCTTTGTCGCCGTCGATCCCGGAGTTTGCTCCGCCCCAGACCTGATTGACTTCGAAGTCGGTGTGAACTTTCTGACCGTTGAAGTACATCGTCACGCGGGCCTTTTCTACACGTTTGCCATCTTTGAACCGGGCGGCTCGGAAAGTGACATCGTAACTGTTCCATTTTCCCAGTCCGTTGTAGGCATGGTACGGCGATTCGCTTTCATTGATAATTGCAGCCATTCCGTGCGTGGTTTTGTCGCCGTCCAGAACCTGAATCTCATGTCGATTCTGCAGATAGACACCGCTGTTGCCGCCGGGCTTGGCAATCAGAAACTCGATGTGCAGACGAAAATCGCGGAATTGTTTCTTTGTGACGATATCGGCCGCCCCGAAACGCCCGCCAGCGGCTGCGGGATCGTCTGTCATCACCACTGTGCCGCCATCAACCGGATCATCGACGATCTTCCACTTGATCGGCATCGCGGACTTGAAGCCAGGTCCTTCCCAGTAAATCCACTTCTCATCCAGCATCTCACGGGATCCGTCGATGAGCATCACCGCTCCCTCAATCGGCTTCGCCCCCACACCCACGTCAGCGCGTACAGATAGGTCGGCAATGGGAATGGAACACAGCACAGCGGTGAACAGGATAACTCGTCGAAAGCGGATCATGGGGGCTCTCCAGGAAGGAAAAGGCGGGAAGCTGGATTGTGGCCAGGAACGACGGAAACTGCAAACGAGCGTAGAAGTGTGGCCTATCCAAAATACGCGACCGCATTCCTGAACACTTTGATCCCATCGCCTTCACCACGGAGACCTCGGCGAGTCCACTGCGGGTGTTGCGTTGCAAAGAGAAAACGTTCCGGGTGCGGCATCAGGCCGAGGACTCGGCCCGTAGTGTCGCAAAGGCCAGCGATGTTGGCGATGGAGCCGTTTGGATTCTCTGGTTCCGGCAGCAGAGCAATCCGAGTCGGGTCACCAGTGACCTTCATCATTTCGACTGCGGCGGGCGACCAGTAACATGCGGCAAGCTGAGCGTTCTCACGAAGCTCATTCAACAACTCCGGATGCTTCAATGCGATGCGGCCTTCGGCGTGCGCCATCGGGGCGTCGAATTCATCGATGCCTTTGAGGAAAACGCTGTTGCACGATGTCACTTTCAACCGCACCCAGCGGTCCGTGTAGCGACCGTTGCTGTTCCATGTCAGCGTGACCTGATCTTCCCAGGTTTTTTCCGTCGCGTTTTCAATGCCGCGACGCATTAGCAGACCAGCTTTCAGAATCGTCTGAAATCCGTTGCAGATACCGAGCAGCAATTTGTCGGCCTGAAGAAATTCTCGCATGACTTCGTTGAGTTGACCTCGAAGCTGACGAGAAAAAATCACGCCGGCACCAAGGTCGTCGCCATAGCTGAAGCCGCCAGGGATGCACAAGATCTGATACTGACGGAGTTGAGCAGGATCTTCGAGAAGTCGGAAAAGATGAACTCGATCCGCAGACGCACCAGCCAACTCAAACGCATGAGCGGTCTCAACGTCACAATTCGTTCCGGGGGCTCGTAATACGCAGACTCGAGGAGCAGCCATGAGATTCAGTTCGAATTCAATAAAGGGGCGTTTTGCAACGTTTTCGTATTGATGAGCGGCGTAACCGTTCACGACATTTCGAGAGTGACAGCTGAAACCACAGATGGACACAGATTGCCTGTTGATTTCTATCTGTGCAAATTTGTGTTTATCTGTGGTCGCTTGCGCAGGTTTCGTTCTGAGGCGTGAACGGTTACATGAGCGGCAGACGAGAACTTGCCGTAACTGAATTCGTAGGAATTCAGAGTTTTCCTGAATTCTTCCGAATTCAGCGGCAGGTCCGGAAGTATTTTTTCTGCCCTTTGCCCTATTGAACAAGGGCCACCAGATCCATTCAATTCCGTTCCCGACCGGTTTCTACCACCGATTGCTCTCAATTTCATCCGGATCCGCGATCGCAGCCCTGAATTCTCGCCTGCGCGCCTGACCTGCGTCAAAATGGTGTAGCCACGGACAATTTTGAAGTAGGTTCTTTCTGCCCGAAAGGACAATGTATGGTAGGTCCTTTCTGCCGGAAAGGACTTTCGCCGTAAGGCGAACCGCCATGGGT
>CAZFDW010000803.1:0-2478 GCA_964517865.1 uncultured Chitinophaga sp. | reverse complement strand
CTTAATCTTTCCACTGCGACGATGTTGATTTGCTGACATGGTTCGACTCCTGATTCGTTTAGAATTGAATGGGTGCTTGAACACCGTCTGATCTCATAGCAGTTGTCGTGCCGTTGCCTCTCAAATTGTTCGAAGGGTACGAAGAGTCATTTCAGGTGTGATCTATTGCCCTGTGATCGCCCGTCGTTCAGCGTGGCGTCTATCCGATCGGCATCGGAGCGGGGTGATGAAAGCTTAGGACATGTCCATATTCAACTCCGCTTTTTGCCGTTGCGAAATTTCTAACTCTGCAAAATCCCGTCGGCGGAGCGACGGGTGTACCGTACACCCGTCGCTCCGCCGACGGGATTGCCTGCACTTTCGTGCAACCACGGCCCCTGTCACCGCCCGGAGACACGGATTTATTGATGGATGGAAGCTTACGAAAGGAATCCGGCACATTCGCGGATTATCCCTGCTTTTTGATGTTGGCATGGCATTCGCAATTGGACATTTCACGAGGCCTGTGATGAGCCTTGTGATGTCCGGGAGGGGATCTTCCGGTATGTCATTGATTGAATGCGTTGAGCCGAACGCTCAATGTCGTTCAACATCGATTTAACAAGCTTTGAAGATTTGAGGAGAACGTCATGCCGACAACAGCAGAGATCAAGGGAAAGTGGGATCAGTTGAAGGGACAGGTTCGCGAGCGTTGGGGTGAAATCACTGACAACGATTTCACGCGAGTTCAGGGAAATACGGATCAACTGATTGGATTGATCGAACAAAAGACCGGTACCGCTCGCCGGGAAGTCGAGCACTTCCTTGACAACGCGATGAAGCAGGGCGAATCGATGGCTACAAACGCCGCGGAATCTGTTCGCGACTACGCCAACCGAGCGACCGAAGTTGTCAAGGACCAGTACGACCGCATGAATAAGCAGGTCGAATCTGGTCTGGAAGAAGCTCAGGACGTAATTCGAACTCGACCCGGCATGTCCGTCGGCGTCGCATTCGGAGCAGGCATCGTTGCAGGAGCAGTGCTGGGCATTCTGCTTCGGTCTGACCGAGCGTAACCCCTATTGTTCTGAAGACCACGATCGGTTCAACGCATCCATCCACGCATTCGCAAGGTGTTTTAGTATGTCAGTCGCCCTTGAGGAAACGTCCGTACAGATCAGGTCGAAGATGGCCTCATTGCGTCGGCACATGCACAAAGACGCCAAGCGAATTGTCGCCAACACGACTCAACTGCTGGACTGGAAGGACTATGTCAGGCAGTTCCCAAAAGCATTGGTTGCTGTGGGACTGATGACAGGGTTTGTGCTTGGACCGGGGCGAAAGATTGTGCCAGCCGTGAAGCTGAGTCAGGAGTCGATCGACGAATTGCTGTCTCAGCGTCAGCAGCAACTGGCTGCGGAAACGCCAAAACGCTCCGAGATGACTTCTGGCGCGGTTCGTATGTTGACCGGGCTCGCATTGAGCGGGGTTTCTGTCCTGCTTCGCAAGGGTGTGGAAAACTATTTCGGCAGCGGGACGACGTCGAATGTTAAAAGCGCTGACAGACCCTTTGGGAGTAACTGATGTGATTCAGGAACGCACTCAACCACGATTCACGTTTCCAACGACAAGTACGAACACGCAGAGCAATCCATCGGCGGGAACGGCTTCAAACGCAGGACTAGACCAATGGATTCGACAACATCCTCAAGTAGCGTTCTTTGGAGCCGTCTGTTTGGGAGCCACACTCGGGTGGCTGCTGAAGACTCGAAAGTAGAAGCTCCCACGCAACGTCCGCTGGGGACGAATATTGCTTCGCTCGTTCGCGACCTGGCCAGAATGATGGATCTGCAGTTGCAGCTTCTGGCACTGGATGTGAAGCAATTCTGGTCCAATGCGAGAGTGGGACTGACGGTCTCGCTGCTTGCAGGCTTTGCGATTCTGGGGTCATTCCCGGTCTTGCTTTTCGGTATTGCCGAAACTCTGCAACGAGCCACCGGATGGAGCCACGAGGTCTGTCTGTTGGTTTCTGGAACGACGTTCACGATTGGCGGCGCATGTGTCCTTTGGATCGCTGTTATCCGAGTCGGTCGTGCAGCTGCGAGCTTCAAACGTTCGCAGGAAGAGTTGACTCAGAATCTTAAATGGGTGCGGGAAGTTCTGCACCAGGATGAATGATCACCGATAAATCGCCACTCGCGATTTCAAACAGATTCATAACGAGGGAGTATTACAATGGCATCAACTACCACTCAGAATCACGTCGAGCGAAATTCCGAAAGTCACACGAGCAGTCGCGCGGCTCAACCTGGGTGCGAGACGCAGCTCAGCGTTCTATCTGATCTTCAGTGCTACACGCGTGAGTATGTGCAACAACAGCCGGAAAAGGCCGCTCTCATTTGCCTTGGCGTCGGATTCATCCTCGGATGGAAACTCAAACCCTGGTAAGCACCTCGGCAGAAGTAGTTTGGCATAATATCGTTTAACCGCGTGGGCAAC
>CAZFDW010000802.1:0-2488 GCA_964517865.1 uncultured Chitinophaga sp. | reverse complement strand
CGGCTGTTCCAAGTGACACTTCACTAAACTCAGATCACTCCCAAGGCTTAGAATCTTGAAGGTACTACAGAGGAACAGGACGGCTACACGCGCATGCCTCTGCGCGTTCTCGCATTTTAAAACAACGCTGACATTACGTGCCGAAACAAACGGCCACATGAACCAGCCTATCCTGCAATCCGAACGGGCTCGACAGCACGAGTGGATCTCGTCGAAATGGGAACGATGATCGACGCTGCTGATCGCAGCGGAATGGCGGTTTGGTCGACTGCGTTGGTAATGCTCGGGACGATGCCGCAAGCGGAATATGATATGGTGTCCGCTCTGATCGGGGTAGCGATTCCGCCAGCACAAATCAAGCACAAACAGGTTTCAGATGTGCTGACTTCAATCCGTCCGCATGATGGCGAGGCTGTTCGCGCCCAACATCCTCGATGCCTCGAATCGAGAGCGTTTTAATCTCGATACGACAGATTTCATCAAACATCATTAAACCTGCAGCGTGTCGATTCCAAGACTACGACAATCCCAGTTCCCAAACTCCGACTTCGTCAGTTGGTCATAAGCTTTCGTCGCCGAAGAGTGCGCGTTTGCGCATGTCCGGCGATTCATTACCACATGAATGATGGTTTTTGACTGCTCCGCGCAGTATCCTACGCAACGACGCGAGTAAGATGAAAATTCGAGCTTACTCGGCATGAGATTCTCGAAAGCGATGTCGACGACGGCGCCGAATTGCGTATAGAAGAAACTCTACGTCGTTTCATCGCATGGTTGAGGCTGAAATCGTAGCCGCTTGGTACCGTGCGGACGTCTTGAGTGGGTAATCACACATCGTTTTTTGAAGCAAGGATTCGACTGTGGAAAAAGGAGTTGTTTTTGTGGCTGACGATGATCCTTCAGTTTGTCGTAGTATTTCAGCGATGGCTCAGGTGATGGGGCTTGATGCCGAAACTTTCGACAGTGCCGAGCGATTTCTGGAAGCAGTTCCATTGCAGCGGCATGGCTGCCTGATCACAGACGTTCGCATGAACGGGATGAGTGGTTTGCAACTTCTCAATAGAATGTCGGACCGTGGTTGGATTCTTCCGACGATCGTCGTGACAGCTTATGCAGATGTACGAATTGCTGTGGATGCACTGCGTTCGGGGGCTGTGACCCTTCTGGAAAAGCCGTATCGCGACCAGGAATTGTGGGATACAATCATTGATGCACTGGCGATAAGCAAAAACATCATGATAAACAATGCATCGCGTAACACGATTCTGTACCGCTTGTCTTTGCTGTCACGTGAAGAATTGCGAGTCCTTCCGGAAATGGTCCGTGGAACCCCAAATAAACTGATCGCTAAAACGTTCGACATCGCTCCGCGAACAGTTGATCTTCGTCGGCAGGCCATACTCAAGAAGATAGAAGTTGATAACTCCATTCAACTGGTGCGACTCTTCGGAGACGCGGGAATCTCCATTGAGCAATGGTTGAAAGATAAAGAGCGGGGAAATCCGGCGTTGTCGCTGCACAGATCGAGTGAAACTCTCTCCGTAACATCGTGACATTACTCCGCGGCATCTCACAGCTGCCTTCGATCGCTAATAGCATACTGGTGAGGTGAATCCGAAACGATTTCGCTGATAACCTTCGTAGGTTCCATTGTGATATGGAAAAGGGTGATTGTAACAGCCCTAACCGAAATCTATTGCAATTGAGCCTCGTCGAGTGCCAAGGTGCACGTAACAGGAGTACTTCACCGTTCATCATGGGTAAGAAGAAATGAACAATGAGACGGTGACGTTCGAGGACGTACGTGGTTACATGCTCGCTGCGATCGTACATCAGGCTCGCCAGCCTGTCTTCGTACTTCAGAACGATCTATTTGCCGTTAAGCATCTTGTTGAGCGAATCGGCGACACTCCAGACTCCCAACTGCTTCGCGATTATGTTTCCGAAATGCGGACGACGCTGGGTCGACTTTCGGCCTCTCTGTCGCAGATCGCCGACTTTTCATCATCTTCGGCATCAAACAACAAGGAAATCTCAGTAAAGCTCTTTCTCGAAGAAACCTTTCAGATTGCGCGATTTTGTGTCAACCGCTACAACGTGCAGTTATCGACGGATGTTTCCAAGTCTGTCACAGAGCACGTCACTTTCGATGCAATGAAGGTTCGAATTACTGTGATCCAGTGGGTCCTTCGCGTTTGCGACGAGATGGTCGCCAGTTCTCCTCACGACCCAAAGATCGTACTCACCGCAGATTCTTTGGAGGGTGAAGTAGTGATCTCCTGGATCGGTCCATCGTTTCAGCGACGGTTTTCGCTGCCAGGCGTTGCTTCAGACGTTGCGTTTGCGGCGTTCGACTGAAAATCGCGCCTGAAACGCGGATTTCCATCGACATGATTTCTCTTAGGCCGCCGCTTGAAAATAACCTACCCAGAGTTGGGTGAGATCACGAGGCTCCACTTGGGCAGGACTGCGTCGCGTTGGAGTCTTT
>CAZFDW010000801.1:0-2488 GCA_964517865.1 uncultured Chitinophaga sp. | reverse complement strand
GTAAGCACACGGTGAAGTCATCTGTTTCGATGGGATAGAGCGCGGCAATATGGTTCCCACTATTTTGGATGGTGGGAACTATGGGAATCGAGAAGCCGAAGCGGCGCAAGCGGACGCACAGTAACGAGTTCAAGGACGAGTTGATTCGGGCGTGTGGTGAGCCAGGCGTTTCCCTATCGGGAATTGCGCTGGCGAACGGCGTCAATCCAAACCTGCTGCGCAAATGGCTGCGAGCGCGGGGCGTTACAGCGTCAAGCCTGCGTACGCGAGCGGGATCAATCATGCCGGCCCACGCGGCAGCGGAGCCGCACTTTGTTCCGGTCACGCTCACACCGTCAGCACCACCAGTTCCGGAAATTCGGATTGAAGCGAGACGCGGCAATGCCGTGGTCAAGGTCGAGTGGCCAGTGTCTGCCGCCAGCGAGTGTGCCGCGTGGCTGCGGGACTGGCTCAAATGATCCGGACCGAGGTCGTATGGATGTCGGTGGCTCCAGTCGATATGCGTGCAGGAACCGATACGCTGCTGGCGCGGATTGTGCTGGTGTTTGGCGAAGCCCGACCCCATCATGCCTATCTGTTTGCCAACCAACGAGGCAACCGCCTCAAGGTCCTGATTCACGACGGGATAGGAATCTGGCTCGCCAGTCGGCGGCTGAACCAGGGGCGATTCGCGTGGCCGAAGGACGGCACGACTGTGTCGCTGAGCCGTGGTCAGTTCGATGCGCTGGTGCTGGGACTGCCCTGGCAGCGCTTGGGTGAGGATGGCGTGATCCGGATCCTGTAGTCAAGCTTGAACACCCCCGGTGGGTGAACCCTGCTTGGGCGATTGGCACGTCGTAACCTGTGCCATCCTGCACGCATGGACATTGACACGCCTCTGATGGCATTGAACGAAACGCAACTGCGCGAGCTGGCGCAGAGGCTGATCGCTCGAGTGTCTGAACATGAGGTCGTGATTGCCCAGAGTCAAACGGTCATTGCACAGCAATTGACCGAACTCAGTTGGCGGCAGGGCAAGATCGACAAGCTGACGCAGGAACTGGCGTTGTATCGACGCTGGAAGTATGGTGCCAAGACGGAAAGCTTGACGGCGACGCAGGTCAAACTGTTTGACGAAACCTGCGTGGCCGACATCGCCGCGATCGAGACAGAAATTGAGAAACTCGGACCGCCCGCTCTGGAGACCGAGAAGCGTCAGCCCAAACGCCTGCCGATTCCACCGCACCTGCCACGCACGGAAATTCACCACGAACCGGATTCGACGACGTGCCGCTGCGGTTGCCAGCTCAAGCGGATTGGCGAAGACGTGGCCGAGAAACTCCACTACACGCCGGGTCAGGTCACCGTCGAGAAACATATCCGTGGCAAGTGGGCGTGTGATCAGTGCGAAACCCTGACCCAGGCGCCGGTGCCGGCCCAGGTGATCGACAAAGGGTTGGCGACGGCGGGCATGCTGGCGCACGTGATGATCGCGAAATTTGCCGATCACATTCCGTTGTACCGGGTCTCCGGGATGATGGAGCGCGATAGTCAGATTCGGATTGCCCCCTCGACGCTTGGCCAATGGACGGGAGAAGCCGGCGCATATTTGCAACCGGTGGTCGATGCGCTCAAGCAAAGCCTGCTAGGCTGCAAGGTCTTGCATGCCGACGAGACGCCGGTTCAGATGCTTGATCCCGGGGCCGGCAAGACGAAGCGGGCGTATATCTGGAGTTACTGCACCACGGCCTATGATCCGATACAGGGTGTGGTCTACGACTTTGCCGACAGTCGTGCCGGTCAACATGCCAAGGACTTCCTGGGTGACTGGAAGGGCTTTCTGGTATGTGACAATTACTCGGGTTACAAGCAACTGCTAGCCCAAGGCATCACCGACACTGGATGTCTCGCCCACTCGCGACGGAAATTTCACGACCTGTTTGTCAATCACAAGAGTCAGGTCGCCGAAGCGGCCTTGCCGTTCTACAGCCATCTGTACCAGATCGAGAAACGGGCGATGGATTTGACGGCCGATGAACGACGACAACTCCGGCAACGCGAAAGCCGCCCCATTGCCGAGGCACTTATGGTCTGGATGGTGGCGCAGCGCAAACTCGTTCCGGACGGTTCGGCGATTGCCAAGGCCATCGATTACAGTGTGAATCGTTGGGAGGCGCTGACGCGTTTCCTCGACGATGGAGATATCCCCATAGACAACAACTGGAATGAGAACCGCATTCGGCCCATTGCCGTAGGCCGTCGCAACTGGTTATTTGCAGGGAGCCTCAGAGCAGGTCAGCGCGGTGCCGCGATCATGAGTCTGATTCAATCTGCGAAGCTCAACGGACATGATCCCCATGCCTATCTGAAGGACGTCCTGACTCGCCTCCCCACACACCCGGCCAGCCGAATCAACGAGCTTCTGCCTCATCTCTGGCAGCCCAGCTAATCACTGAATCCCGTTCCGGTTTCAAGCAGCATCGTCAACCTGACTTTGCCGTGTGCTTAC
>CAZFDW010000800.1:0-2490 GCA_964517865.1 uncultured Chitinophaga sp. | reverse complement strand
AATGCGACGACCCCAGGCTGTGTTGTGAAACCCGTTCCGGGTTGAATCACACTGGCAGACGGATCAGTCCGATCAGACGGATCCGTCGGATGCTTCACACGGCACGATTATTCTTTCGCACCGGCGTCGTCAGCAGCAACAACCTCGTCAGCAGCAGCCTCGTCGCCACCCCCGAGCGAGAACAGCGGGCCGGCACCGGCACCCATGCCGCCCTTGAGTTCTTCGCGTGGTTTCGGCGCTGAAGCACTGGCTGAGCCGTCTTCGTTTGTGGATGCGGCTTCGGTCTCTTTCGCTTCCGTTTTGCGGCTCAGGCCAATCTTACGTTCGCCTGTGTCAACACGCAGAATGCGGACTTCCAGATCCTGACCGACCTGAACCATGTTTTCCGGATGATCGACTTTATGGTCGGCCAGCTCGGAAACGTGGAGCAGTCCTTCGAGATCGTCTTCCAGCTGCACGAAGACACCAAAGTTGGTGATCTTGGTGACCTTGCCAGTGACGGTCTTGCCCGGAGCGTACTTTTCCGGAATTCGTGTTTCCCACGGATCTTCGCCAAGCTGCTTCAGACCCAGCGCAATACGGCGGCGATCTTCATCGACAGTCAGAATCTGACACTCGATCGGATCACCCTTCTTCAGGATTTCATTGGCATGCGATACCTTGCGAGTCCACGACATGTCGCTGATATGCAACAGGCCATCGACGCCTTCCTGCAGTTCCACAAACGCACCGTAGTTCGTCAGATTGCGAACCGTACCTTTGACCATGGAGCCTGGCGGGTACTTGGCAGTAACTTCGTCCCACGGATTGGGCTGAGTCTGCTTCATGCCCAGTGAGATTTCCTGCTTGTCTTCGTTGATGCCCAAGACCATGACTTCGACTTTGTCGCCGATTGCCACCAGTTCGCTGGGGTGATTCACGCGACGTGTCCAGGACATTTCGCTGATGTGAACCAGACCTTCGATGCCGTCTTCCAGCTTCACGAAAGCACCGTACGACAGCACGTTGACCACTTCGCCATGGATCCGTGATCCCACAGGGTATTTCGTACCGATGTTGGCCCATGGACTGGCAGACTTCTGCTTCAGGCCCAGCGCGATCTTTTCTTTGTCGTAGTCGATATTCAGAACCATCACTTCGACTTCATCGTCGATCTTGACCATTTCGGTCGGATGGCTGATACGACCCCAGCTCATATCGGTGATATGCAGCAGGCCGTCGATGCCGCCCAGATCCACGAACGCACCGAAGTCGGCAATGTTCTTGACGGTGCCCTTTCGAAGCTGGCCGATCTCCAGATTTGAAAGCAGCGTCTTCTTCATCTTTTCGCGTTCTTCTTCGATCAGACGGCGTCGTGACACAACGATGTTGCGTCGCGCTTCGTCGATCTTCAGAATCATGCATTCGATTTCCTGACCGATATATTCCGCGATGTCGTTAGGACGGCGGATATCCACCTGGCTGGCGGGCAGGAACACGTTGACGCCAATATTGATGAGCAGGCCGCCCTTGATCTTGCGGATGACCTGGCCTTTGACAACATCGCCCTCGTTGTGAGTGCTGATGATTTTTTCCCACTCGCGAACTCGATCCGCCTTGCGCTTGGACAGCACAATCAGGCCGATGGAGTCTTCAAATTCTTCAAGCAGGACTTCAATTCTCTGGCCGATTTCCGGAGGAGGCTCATTCTCGTCCCATTCATCACGCTGGACGACGCCTTCACTCTTGAAGCCGATGTCAACAACAACTTCCTCGTTATCGACACGCACAATTGTCCCGTGCAGGATATCATTCAGAGCATACGTCTGTGCTTCTGATTCGTAAAAGACGCTTTCGTCATCTGCGAAATCCGGGAACGACGCGGACATCACCGCATCCAGTTCGCTATCCTCGACACCATACTCCCGCAAGAGATTACGATCGACCATAATGAATACTTCCATCCACCACGGGACGTCCGCAAGGTAAACCAGGCAGACAATTCCGAATTAGAGACACGCGAGAGACTGTCGCAACACACGTGCGACACTAGGAGCCTTCTCGACGGGGAACCAAGCAGCATACTCGATCCTGCCTCAGACGTCCAGTCGAGCCCCCGGCGGTCGCCAGAGTCTGGAAACGCCTTAACCTGTTCGTGGACAGCAGTTTGTGGTCTTCGACGACCTGGCGTACGACGGCAACAAGCGGTATTCAGCCACCAGGTCGGCCTGTCACACCCCGTCTCCAGACCGGCGACCGGCCTTGGGCTGCGCAACATTGCGGTTCGTCAGGGTTTCTGAGTGATCCGGGTTTTGTTCCGGCTGGATCGTGATCACGATCCAGAGCAAGGAGATACATCAGTTTCCTGGCACACTGAACCCCAACGGGGTTTTACAGCAAAGCCTGGGGTCGCCGTGACAACGGCGCACCCCAGGAAAAACGGCACCCAACCCTGTGAACCCCGTTGGGCAACGCTGTGAAGCATTTTCTCGTGGAAAAACTGTGCGATTG
>CAZFDW010000799.1:0-2503 GCA_964517865.1 uncultured Chitinophaga sp. | reverse complement strand
TCTGCGCGCGACGAAATCAATGCCGCGATCATCAACTTCGGTAGAATAAACTTGAAACCCATGCATTGTGAGTTCCATCTTGAAGAAGTATTCGGCATCCGCGCCTACTTGCTGCTTGTTGAGGTTTTTCCAACAATGGCGCGACACAAACTTTCCCCTCTGAAAGGCAAACGGCGAAAATCAGCCGGTTGCCGCGACTGACTTACCATGTGAGAAACCGCCGACGGCAACTCGGCTGGATCTTATCGTTATGCGATTCCGAGTATCAGGTCACAAACCGCGTGGCAAGGTCAAAGTCACCGACCGTGATCTCCGATCGGCTGCTCTTCTGCAGGAAGATCGTTCAACCGATTAGTGGGTTCTCGCAGCCAACGCAGAAATACTCCCCCTTCGTATGTTTGGATGGCCTCGTCGTTAAATTTGCGAAGTTCTTCATGTGCTTCTTCAGTATGGCCGCGGTCGATGGCAGAGACGAGTGCTTCAACGAACTTCTTGGTCGCGCCAGAATAATTCATAGAGTTGCTAAACGACGTGTCTAAGCCGACAGCGACGGCAACAATCATCGCAGTCAGAAGAGTAAACAATGGTCCGCAGAATCGACGGAGCACCGGGCGGTTGGTTGCCTCCCCGGCAATCCAGCCGATCCCAGTTGCAATTGCTCCCATGATCACAAATGCTATTGGAGGGATCTCGATAGTACGAATCCTTTTCTGATCGCATCACGAATTGCGATCTATGCGGCTGGCGATTAGCCGTCAATTAGATCGTGCGTTGAGCTTTCCGCCTTCGTGAGTGGTCTGCTACTTTGCAGAATCAATCGAGGTCACTCGGAGGCCACGAGAAGTTTATCGGTTGACTGGGAGCTTGTCACCTTGATTCCGGATGCCGCAGTGATTGAGCTTCGGCTCGAATCGCTCTCATCGCCACAAGCCCACTCCGATCAACCCTGATCGCTACTCCGCTCCGTCAGTCCGCACTCGCCAAGTCAAAGCCTTATAGGCCCGATAATCTTGAAGGTCCCCTTTTCCCCTTGCTCGGTATGGCTCACGGCGGTGTAAAGAGCTCAACACTGCTGAGGTGCTGGTTCCCGGTTGGCCCGCATCCACCAACCACAAGTACTTGTCCGCTCGGCAGGAGGACGGCACGGTGGTTCCAGCGGCTGGCGGCCATTTTACCCGCGGAACTCCATGTTCCTGACTTCGGACCGTAGATTTCAGCGCTGTTAATAGCGATCCAGAATGGCAAGGACGCGCCTCCGGCCACCAAGACTCTTCCATCGCCTAACAAGGTCGCCGTGAATTGACTGCGATCTTGCGTCATGGGACCGGTGGCTGCCCATGTTTCCGTTTGCGGATCGTAAATTTCCGCGCTGGCAAAGAACTTCTTGCCGCCAGAATTGCCGTTTTTCCCTCCCGCGACCAGCACCTTGCCGTCGCGAAGTAATGTGACAGTGTGATTCTGACGCTCGATTGACATTGCGCCGGTCGGTATCCAGGTTTCTGACGTCGGGTCGAATAACTCTGCGCTGGCCAGCGAGTCTCCTGTGTCTTCAATCGCCCTGCCGCCGACGACAAGCACTTTCCCGCTCGGCAAAAGGACCGCCCCGTGCAGGGTTCTTGCTCCAATCATGGAACCGGTCGCAACCCACCTCTCTGTTTGAGGATCGTACAATTCGGCGCTAGCGAAAACCGGGGAACCTTCCGCACCGAAATCGACGCCGCCCGCGATCAGAACCCGGCCGTCTTTCAAGACCGTCGTGCTATGACCACCACGGCCCACCCGCAAATAGCCCGTTGCGGCCCATTTGCCCGTACCGGGGTCATAGAGTTCGGCGCCGGTTCTGGGGTCGTGTTCGCCGGCGAGAAGAACCTTGCCGTTTCCCAACAGCACGAGGGTTCCGACACCCTGGCGCGGCTGGACCAGCGATCCCGTGGGTTGCCAACTTTCTTTCTTCGGATCATACAATTCCGCTGTGCCGATCAGCCGCCATTGCCGGTTGGTAGAGTCGGCATGCCCGCCCACGACGAGCACCCGGCCGTCAGGCAGAAGAGCCAATCCGGAAGACTCTCGGATATCCTTCGTCGGCCCAACGGAACGCCACAAGGGCACCGAGGGCTGCTGGCCCAATACGCAGCTGCCGGCGACGAGAATCGCGGTCGTCAAGATCAGTGCCCGTTTACAAAGATTCACGATGTCGTCCCTCTTGTACGGGGCGGGAAGCCTAACGAATTGCGATCTATGCGGCTGGCATGGATGCAGACGCATCGATCGAGCGTTTACGCATTACTGCGACGCGGCCCGACACTCGGCAGTCTACGCTCAGGATGCTGCGTTGTCACGGTGGCGAGGCGCTAAATGCAGACACATGTCAGGCAGGGGCCGTGCGACACTCCCACTGGTCTCGGTGATTGGCGAGACATGTGGTGGGTGTCAGGTGTCCAGTGCGATCTCGCTCCGCTTTGAGGAACCGCCCGCTCCGGACCCGCACGCCGGGTGGTGTGGG
>CAZFDW010000798.1:0-2503 GCA_964517865.1 uncultured Chitinophaga sp. | reverse complement strand
CGAATTTCGAAATCCCAAAGAACTACGGCCGAAAAGATGCGCGCAAAATGGGCAGTTGTTGGAAGGAAAGAATCTAAACTCCAGCCATTTGTGAGTTTAGAGGCAATGGGTAGATTGCTTCGACTGTCCCAACCAGCGTGCCTGAAAACAGCGGTCATCCGGAATCTGGTGCAATCAGGGCAAGAAGTACTCGAAATCGCCAGAAAAAGGTGTAAATTCGGCGCAATCGAATCCTGATACTTCAGATTACTGTCTGGATGTTCAGTTTTCGAGGTCGTCAGAGGTAAGGAGTCGCCACGAATACGTGTTCCGCGTGTGTTCTGTTGCGAAGCCTCTGCGTACGATTCCGCGGAGCAACCATATTCGTGACGCCTAACCATTGGAGTCGATGACACATGATCACGGCCGAAGCCGAAATTGACCGTTTGTATCCTTCCGGACCGCTGCCAACCTATACGTATTATCCCGGTTCCGGGATGCCTCACCCGATCCGCGATCCGAAAGGACACAGCCACGGTCGAAAGCACGCCCCTGGGCAGGGGCCCAGAGCGTTAAGCACTGACACATGGCCCAGCAATCGCAACTATCTCCTGGGATTGGACTTTTTTAATCTCGGTTTTTACTGGGAAGCTCACGAAGAATGGGAGCGTCTGTGGCGTGTTTCAGGGGCCGACACGACTGTCGGCCGCTTCCTGAAGGGACTCATCAAACTTGCGGCTGCGGGTGTCAAAGTTCGCGAACGCAGCATTCACGGAGTTCGGCGTCATGCGGCTTCTGCTGGAGAAATGTTTGCTGACGTTGCGGCTGAGGCCGATATTGATTCCTTCTGCGGACTGGAATTCATCCGATTGCAGTTTGCAGCGGATCGTGCGGCTCAACTTGCGTACAAGAAACAGCACGCTCCGGGTACGGCAATTCGCGTGTTTCCATTCGTGTTGAAGCCTGAGTCGGCACCGGTCACCTGATCCAGAAATCAGGACGCTTCCGACACTGGTTCGAAATTACATCAAACTCGCGGTATCCTACCGCGAGTTTTTTGTTTTGTTGCACTCCGCAGGACAAGCTGTTCAATGAAGATTCTGGTTGTAGGTTCCGGTGGTCGCGAGCACGTTCTGGTCTGGAAATTCAGCCAGTCACCGCTCGTCGAAAAAATTTATTGCGCACCGGGAAACGCTGGCACGGCGCAGGATGCTGAGAACCTGAACATTCCGGCAGACGACGTCATGCGTTTGGCGAAGTTTGCAAAAGACAACCAGATCGATCTCACGGTGGTCGGTCCCGAAGCACCGCTGGTGGCTGGAATTGTAGATGAATTTCGCCGACAGAATCTGAACGTGTTTGGTCCGACAGCCTCGGCTGCTCGCCTTGAAGGCAGCAAGGTCTTCACCAAGAAGCTGCTCCGTAGAGCCAATATTCCCACGGCAAATTTTGCCGTCTTCAGCCGGATGCCTGAAGCAATGCAGTATCTCGAAGACTGCGAAGAGCAACCGCTGGTCGTCAAGGCCGATGGTCTGGCAGCCGGCAAAGGAGTCTTCGTCTGTGCCAATCGCGCTGAAGCACGCGCTGCCGTGAAATCAGTTCTGCAGGATCGAACTTTCGGTGAAGCGGGTTCGCAGGTCGTGATCGAAGAATGTCTTGTCGGTCATGAAGCCAGCATTCTGGCATTGGTCGATGGTGATACAATCGTGCCCCTGGATGTGGCTCAGGATCACAAACGCGCTTGGGATCATGATCGTGGTCCGAATACCGGCGGCATGGGAGCGTACTGCCCTGCTCCGCTCGTCACAACGGCGATTATGGACGACATTATCCGCCGCATTCTGATCCCGACGATTCACACAATGAAGGTCGAAGGCTGTCCGTTTTCCGGCGTGCTCTACGCGGGCATCATGCTGACGGCGCATGGACCGAAAGTGCTGGAATACAACGTGCGGTTTGGCGATCCTGAAGCGCAACCGGTGCTGATGCGGCTGCGTTCCGATCTGGCTCATGTACTCCTGCTGGCTGCCACCGGTCGTCTGACGGAACTGGAATCACTGGATTGGGATCCACGCCCGGCGGTGTGCGTTGTGATGGCATCAGAAGGTTACCCCGGTGATTACGCAAAGGGGCGAGCAATCACAGGTCTCCAGGACGCCGATGCTCTGCCGGACACAAAGGTCTTCCACGCTGGTACCGCGATCAAGAATGGTGAAGTGGTGAACGCAGGCGGACGCGTGCTGGGCGTTACGGCTTTGGGCGACACAATCGCAGCCGCGAAACAGAGCGCGTACGCTGCGGTCGAAAAAATCCAATGGCAAGGCGGCTGGTGCCGCAGTGATATCTCCGATAAGGCGTGAGTCTCATCGTGGCAGGAGTGCAAAGGGGACATTCTACTTTATAGAGTAAAACAACAATGGCCCGCTTAAAGACTGGGTTTGAATTTGTTACGCGGAATCACATGCACATTTTTTTGGTCACCGAATACGCTACTATGGAGCTTGCCTCCATAGGGCGATAATCA
>CAZFDW010000797.1:0-2507 GCA_964517865.1 uncultured Chitinophaga sp. | reverse complement strand
GTGTGAGGGACATGCCTTGAGCTTTCGTGCGGATAGAAACGATACTCTGTGCGGACGTTTATGACAACTATGACAACATCGTGTGCCACTGGCTTTGCCAGTGTCTTTTCAGTCAATCCCGGCGATTGCCGAGCCCTAAGAGAATTCACTGGCGGAGCCAGTCGCACACGAAAATATCTCACTCCACGCCGCGTGTCGCATAATTCCTTGTCGATTGACGACCGACATCAATGTCCATCCTACTTTGAAATCACATACAACAACTATATGAACAACCTACAGCAACCTCTCAAGGTCTGAAACGCATTTCTGTACCTCAAGAAACGCCTCCGACGTCGTCAACCCCGCCGCCGCATTCAGCTCTTCCGGCAGCGCGCCCAGCAACTCGGAATGAACCAAACGGGTCAGCCAGCTCGCCCGTCGTGCCGTAAACGCTGAATGCAAACGATGGAACCATGCCTGCAGCATACCAGTTCCGGAACTTGCCGCACCGGACACCGCCGCTTCACCAGCAATCGCGGCCGTGGCTCCGCCAGCGACGTCTGCAAAAACATGCACCACTGCGGACGCTGCCGCATGGCCCAGAAACGGGGCCACCATTTCACCGGCCGGACCGAATCCCATTGAAAACAGCACAACGCTGGTCATAGGTCGCACTGCCGCAGACACGTTGTTCAACTGGCGATACATTCCGAACAGGTCCGGCTTCGTCTTTTGCAGATTCTGCATTTCCTGATCAATCACGAATCTCAGTTCTTCTTCAAAATCCAGCGCATCGTGTTTCTGTCGCAGCAAACTCAGCAGCCGGGACCGTGCTTCCCCCTGCAATACTGCCTCGATGCGAGGTCGGATGATGTCATTCCCGGAATCAGCCATCCATTGCAGCTTGTCGAACAATTCTTCGACGACTCCGAGCACCGCCAGCCATTCGCGACTGCGGTAATCTTCCATCGGCGGCACAGGTTCGCCCTGCAAGGCACGCCGCGCTGCCCGGATCGGCCACAGCAGTCCGCTGCCTACAGTGTTGTAGGCCGAATTGATGGTGCGCGCCCAGCCTTCCTGATGAGCGTGCCACCACTGACGAATTTCTGCCACCAACAGCGAATTGGCAGGCGATGGCCAGTTGCGAACCTGTACGACGCTGTCAGTCGTCAGCCGCGTGGCAGTACGTCCCAGATCTTCGCTGGCCAATCGCAGTTCTCGCAGATACGCCGGAATGCCACGCTGCGGATGAGTCAACTCACGCAGCGAACCGAGCAGTGTCCTCATGCGAATTTCGCGAAACCGCAGCTTCGCCAGATCGGCGGCCAGATCTCGCGGCGTGTTGTCAGGTGCCGGCGTTGACTTGTCCGCATCGGCTGTCGGCATGTGCCGCTCAAAAAACGGCAGCCGCAGATCCTCGGCCGCGCGGCGATCGTTCGGAGCCACATAAACACCATCAGGCGTGATTTGAGTCTCGCGGCAGAATGTGTCGAGCCAGATCGGCCAGTACGGTTCGTCTTCCGGGAGCAGGCACTGATTGAAGACCACCAGGATTGCTTTGTCTTCGTCGCCGGCCTTGCGAAAAAATTCTTTCACAGCGGCGTCATTGTATTTTTGCTGAGTCAACACAGCGATCAACACATCCGCCGAGCGACGAACAGCATCGGCACGCACCCAGTTGACTCGTGCATCACTGTCAATATCGGGCGTGTCGAGAACCAGCAATGAAGGCGGCAGTTCTGATGCCACGCGCCAGAACAATCGATGCTTGTCAGATTCCTCCAAAGCCAGAGATGCGTCGGACCATTCGTGCAGTTCAAAATCCGGAAACACGGATTGCAGATCATGCCGCGCGTTGAAACCTGCCGGCACAAGGCACGTTGCATGCTTTGTACCGGACGCCAGCGGACTGGTCGCACTGGCGCGTGATCCCGCCAGGTGATTAAAGATCACGCTCTTGCCGATGTTCGTGCCACCGACAACAGCGACCACGAGAAACGCCTGCTCTCCCAGTTGTGGAACAAGTTTCTGCCGCAGCAATTCAAACCATTCCCGCTCCAACAGCGGCACCGGCTGCAACAAAGCCGCCCCGCGTTCCAGCTCCATCAGCGCAGGAAGCAGACTTCGAGTTGTCGCCGCACAATGATTGAACAGCAGGTCTTGTTTAGCGTCGTCCACAATCGACTTTCAGCACGCAACGCATTACGTCCGCCCGTCGGCAAAACGTAAAAAACGAACTCACGCAATCGACGGAGGCATGCATCCTCTTGTCAGAATTCTCAGATCAGCTGAAAACTAAAGTCCGCTAAAAAACGGATTTGCCGGTTTTTGAGCTGGTTAACATACAGTCTTACCGTAATGCATGCCAACATCTTTCGCGGCAGAGTACAGGTGTGGCATTTTTGAACGATCCGCAGTCGATTGACAACCGAATGGGGACAACCGAATAAACTCAATCGCAATTCTGCGCTCCATTCGGTTGTCACCCATTCGGTTGTCACCCATTCGGTTGTCACCCATTCGGT
>CAZFDW010000796.1:0-2520 GCA_964517865.1 uncultured Chitinophaga sp. | reverse complement strand
GTCACATTTTCTATGACGACATCATTGATTTGGTAGGACAGATCAACGCCGAGACAGTAATCCCGATTCACACATTCGACCCGACGGCGTTTCGACTGCATGTCGCAAATGTTCGAGTGCTCAACGACGGTGATCCCCACATCGTTTGATCGATCGACCTCTACTTCGTAAAGACAGGCGTCCGACGATGGACTGCCCAGAGGGCTTCTTTTCGGGCCTGTTCACTGCTCGCCATTTCCGCCGACCATTCAAAATCTTTCGGGAATGACTGAAATTGGAAGCTCATCTCCGGCAAGTTGAGTCCGGATGTCGTTGAAATGTGCAGCAGGGCGTCGTGCAAGCTGCTCTCGAACCGAACCAACCAATCGCAGGTGGCGAATTCCCGATAGAAGTCCCACGGAGCCAGTACGATCAATTTCAACCGAGTAGCGTTCAAAAGTTCCGAAGTGCTCTCTTCCATGAACAGATCTTCATACCGATTACGGTAAAAGGCGTAGATGATGCCATACTTCAAGACCTGAGCCGCCGCTGAAAGCGGTGTGTCAGCGGCACCGGTCTTCAACTCGATGACTTCAAAGTCCCTGCCGCCTTCGCCGTCACGATGAACCAGATCGATCACCTTTGGTCTGGTGACACCAAGGAGAGTGTGATCAACAGGAACTTGGTTCCACCAGTTGCCATCAGTGGTCTGCGTGATGATCCGCTCAAGAGTCACCTCGTTACTGGTGCTGTCTGGATCAACACGAAGGTTTTCCCGTCGCCGCCAGTTGTGTGGATTTGGTGGGACGCTCTTCAGAGCATCGCTGGCTTCGTCCCAATTCCGGTTGACTTGATCAAGCAGGGAGTGAACCAGCAGCCGACCGTCGACGTCGCGTCCGCGGTCTCTGCAGAGCTCTTGCAATGTCCGCTTGTGGCCGAAGCCAAGCTGAGAATCTTGCCAGACCCAGCTTTCATCGATACCTAGAGAGGAGTTGATGATCGCATCAAGCCCGTCGAAGATGCTCATGTTATCGTCCTTTGTGCTTGTTAAGGTCCGTTCAGTCCGCTCATGCCCCGCACGGCCAAGAAAACTAGACCGTGTCACTGCCTTGGGTAGGGCAATCTCCAGGCTGATCCACATCCGGAACTCAAAAATCCTACCTTCGCACCGCCTTGGATGATACTCATAGCCCGTGGACCGAAAGTCGGCTGCTGCTCACTCTTTGAAGCATGGGCAAAGCAGTCGACATCCTCGAACGCTTCGGACAACGGGTCCGAGAACTGAGACGGGCAGAAGGTCTGTCCCAGGAAGCGTTCGCTGCCAAATGCGGTCTGGATCGGACCTACATGGGTGGGATCGAACGAGGGGAGAGAAACTTGGCGTTGAGGAACATCGACCTCATCGCGAAGACCCTCAAAATGAGCCTGTCCGATTTGATGCAGGGTCTTTGAATCCAGGCGGCGGATGCAGCACGGCTGATGCTTTGCCCTCACTGTGAACCACAGCGAAGGGACAAGCACCGTCATGGCGACATCAGACTGGAAGACACCGTTTCTGAAATTCCGGGATGAGCTTCGGAGGCATCGTGAGGTCGGCCCTCCGCTCTACCACAGCATTCTGATGTCACCTTTCTTCACCAAGAACGAGATCGGTGAAGTCATCAAGAGCATCGCTGCCGCAGATGAAGGCCAACCATGGGCTGCCACAGTCGAGATGCCAACGTACGACTGCAAGTACCACGCTCAGTTCTTCTACGGGCAAAAGGCAACCTGCAATCGGCTTTCACAGGCTCTAATGGGAATTGAACGGTGGTTGATTGATGTCCCCAAGGGGCTGTTGCCACGATTCTACCTGCAATATCCCAGGAATGCGGAATGTACGCAGTTAGCTACTTGGGCGAACATAGTCTACTACTTGGCCTGGGAAATTGACGCTCACTATCTCCAAGCAACGGTTGAGTACCAAGCCCAACTGCACGAAGTGACTTCAGTCCCCTGGTGCGAGGTTGAATGGCCGGAGACGTGTGACCCTCGCCCAGCTCTAATTCGGCAAGGAACGTCAGAAGATTATGTTTCTGAGTTCTTGGAGTCCTACACGATCGAGAGTGGGAGGTGGTGTCCCGACATCATCGGTGCCTACATCTCTGGGGGAAGCATGTGTGGGGACTTCATCACAGCATCAATGGCCGCCGCAGATATTCTGGTCTTCATGCTAGACCAAGTTCGGGGACAAGAAACGGATGATCCGAATAAGCTCAGGAGTTCGGTGAAGAAAATGCGTCAATCTCGATCTCGAGAAATTTCGAACGAGGTCATTCTGCTGCGGGAACTGTTGGAATCAACACACAATGCTGAGAATCATGGTCAAAAGGCACGGACCCCACTCACGGCAGAACAGATTGCAATCGCGTTGGAGTGGTTTTCCGAATCGGGAAAGCCGCTGCAAGCTCGGGTAAGTCGCCGGATGAAGGAAATCTACGGACCAAACGGCATGAAGAAGTACCGAAGCCTCTTCGTTCGGGGCAAGCTCCGTCGGGGGTT
>CAZFDW010000795.1:0-2522 GCA_964517865.1 uncultured Chitinophaga sp. | reverse complement strand
AATCTGAATGGTCACAAGGGAGCGGTCACATGCGTGGCGTATAGCCCGGACGGGACACGGCTAACCTCGGTGGGCTATGATGGGACGGTGAAAGCGTGGGACGCGGTCACCAATTCAAACGGCGAGGTTCTCTCGACGCGATCCGATGTGCAGACCCGGCGCAAAGACAAGAAGTGAAACACAGAGACAAGGAGTGACTTGGTTGGTGGGGCCATCCACGTGTACAGTTTCGTGGCGAGAGACGAAGTATTCCGTTTCTTCCTGGGCGGGCTGGCCAGCGGAGCGCTTTCCGGCGCTGTCGCAGGGCTGGCGATGGTGTGGCTGTTGCGAAACTCAGCCGAGCGTCTCCGCGACGACACCAGGCTGCTGCCATGAACCACCCTTGGCCATCATTACTGGCATTGGCAATCTGCTGCGTTTCCGGAACCGTTCAACTCTACTGGGGCGGGCAGGATCATGCGGGGCGATTCCATGCGGACTACCTTTGGGCCAAGGGGAATCTCGGCATGTCACTGTTTTTTCTCGGCCCGTATCTCTTGTTGGCAATTTCCGCGCTCCTCGCCCGCCGGCAGCGTGCGTCTCTGGGCGTGCTGATGCTGACTGCGGCCCTCTGCGGCATCGGGGTCCTGGCCGGCTGGATCGATCACGACCAGTATCTCCGCACGCCGCAGGGGCGAGGGACGCCGCAAATGCTGAACTTCCTCGCGGCGCCCCTGCTGTGGCTCGGCGGCGTGGTCATGCTGGCGAACGTCGGGATAAAGCGGATCGCCAACCTACGGTCATCTCAGCAGCGGGAGCCGGTCGCCGGCACTGGCTCATGACGACTTGTTCAACCCCATCTGGAGACGTTTCATGAATGAACAATCGTCCCGCTGTCCAAAGTGCGATCGAGAAATGGAACAGGGATTTATCCTGGACAACGCCGCCAAAGGAATCCAAGTCGCCAGTCGCTGGGCGGCGGGAGTCCCGCGGAAGTCGTTCTGGAGCGTGCAGAAGGCGGTTCCCAAGGACGCCACCCCGCACACATTCACCCAGCAACCCGCGCCCGATTTCGATCCCAGGCTGACCCTCGAATGGCCCGGCACTCCCGAAGAAAGCCGCCAGCGCATCAACGCGGGGCAAGCTGATGAGACGACGATCAACAAGCCACGCCCGTGCAAGTGATTGATCTGCTCGACCACATTACGACGCTGCTTCAGGCTTGTCTTGCATCATGTACCACTTTGACCAAATGCCGAATTGCGAAGTGATCTTCGCGTCACAAGTGGCACGCTACCGCCATGTCCCAGCGGACCTGTTTCCAACCAGTAAACGGCCGCAGAAAAAAGTTCAAACGGCGTCTTGTTGCCCCGACTTGAGAAAATGGCAACGCCTGTCGCCTCCTGCCTCAGAGGATGATGGTCGTTGTATCTCAATGGTTTGTGTCAGATTTGAAGCGGCATTATTTCGGTTCAACCGGTCCAGCCAAGCTCGCCCTTGTTACAGCCGCAGTGTTTGTAAAGTATCACCAGTCAAGTGGTTGCAGAGTTCAAATCCAGTCAACAGTGGCGTCAGATTACTTGGATTAGAGGCTGGAGTGTCCCTTCGGCTGTGCAGCGGCAGTGAGCATAGCAACGTCTTGTCGGAGTGGAATTCCGAAGAGCCAAACTCAAGCAACAGCATCACCTACTGCAAAAATCTGTTCAGAATGAAATGCGATTGCCCTGCCGGTCCAGGCGGTGTCTTTATGCGTCCGGCGCACTGCCATAGAGAGCGATCCGGCCGCAGTTTGCACACATGAACGCCCGTACCGGACCGGCGGTCGGGTACTTTCCGGTCCAGAAGCTCCGACTGTCCCCCGGCAGGCGGTACTCGATCGATTGCGGACCCGGTCCGGTGCTGCCGTAGCGGTCCTTATCCATAAGGATGATCGGGGACAATACCCCCTGGCACTCCACGCATGTTTTGGACGCGTCGTTTGTCATTTGTTTCTCCCCTGAAAATACTCGACCTTTGGACGATCAATGTTGTCTAACTTGTTCTCAGACTGATTCGTGTTTTTACCGTCGGGCTGCATATTCGCGGCCTCACTCGCATTGAGTAGCTTTTTTTAACTTCAATCATTAGACGATAGCTGCTTGTCTGCCAGCACTGGTGACGGGTTCGCCTGTTTACGAGTAGCGCTCGTCCTGGCCGTGCCTGGCGTATTAGTTTTTCAGTTGGATGTCTTTAAAACGAACTTCGCAAGGACGGCTGGTGGCGTTCAGGGCCGAAACACCCGTCTGCACTTTGTTGGGCAGGTTGATTTCCTGGACCGGAAACGACTGCCAGGCTTCGCCGCCGTCTTCACTGTACGCGGCCGTGAGCTGGTCGCCGCGACGTTCCAGCCGCAGGTGCGTCGGCGTGTCTTTCACGAGTTCGGCCAACTCGACAACACGCTCACCGTCCTGGAAGACGTGCAGATAACACGACGTGCTGCCGCGACCGGCTTTGTTCATGTCGGTGCGGTCCAGCCGCACGAAGTTTTTGTTGTCCTGCCAGAT
>CAZFDW010000794.1:0-2527 GCA_964517865.1 uncultured Chitinophaga sp. | reverse complement strand
TCCTGCTTCAGGCGACGGTACAATGTCTTGCGATCAACGCCAAGGATGCGAGCGGCCTCTGTCCGGTTTCCCTGAACACTCTTCAGCACGCGCTGGATGTACTGCTGTTCCACGGCTTCCAGCGTCTGCAGCTCAGCGGGATTCGACGTGTCAATGCGGAACGTGGACTGTCGATAGTCCCGAATCCGCTCCGGCAGATCATCGACAATCAGCTTTTCGAATTCGGTCAGTGCCACGGCGCGTTCCAGCACATTCCTTAATTCGCGGACATTGCCAGGCCAGTCGTAATTCAGAAATCGTTCAGCAACCGATGTCTGAAAGTCGGTCACGTTCTTGCTCATCTGGCGCGCAAAAATCTGCAGCAGCGAGCGCGCGATCAGCAGGACGTCGTTGCCGCGGGAACGCAGCGGAGGCAGATCCAGCTGAATCACATTGATGCGAAAATAAAAGTCTTCACGATAACGGCCCTCTTCGACGGCGACATCCAGATCCCGATTTGTGGCCGTCAGAATTCGGGCATCAAAGGAGATCTCTTTGTCGCTGCCAACCGGACGCACAGTCCGCTGCTCCATCGCCCGTAACAGCTTGGCCTGCAGACTCAGCGGAAAATCACCAATTTCGTCGAGGAACAACGTGCCACCCTGCGCCTGCTGGAACAATCCTTTTCGCTCTGTCTTCGCATCGGTGAAGGCACCTTTGGCGTGGCCGAATAATTCACTCTCCAGGAGATTTTCAGGGATCGCAGCGCAGTTGATTCCGACGAACGGTCCGTCTTTTCGATCGCTGTGGCGATGAATGGCCTGCGCGACGAGTTCCTTACCAGTGCCACTTTCGCCGGTGATCAGGACATTTGCAGTGATCGGTGCGATCTTTCGGATTTGATCGAAGAGCTTCTGCATCACAGGACTCGATCCGATGAGCTCTTCAAATCGGTCCGTTAGTTCCTGCCTGCTGCTCAGGCGACGTACTTCTTCCTGCAGGTTGTGGTGGCGGACGGCTCGATCAATGACGACCGCCAGTAACTCCATTTCAATCGGTTTGGTGACGAAATCCCAGGCGCCGGCTCGAATGGCTTCAATGGCGGTCTCCATGCTGCCGAAGGCGGTCATCACCACAACGGGAATATCCGGTCGGTTCGCAACCACTCTTTCACACACCTGCAGACCATTCACGCCGGGCATATGGAAATCCGTCAGCACCACCTGTGCATCGGTTGCCGCAAGAGTCTCCAGGGCGGCGGCGGCGGAGTTGAACCCGCTGACCCTGTAGCCGCGCAGGGAAAGATCGGTTTCCAGCAGATCAACCATGCTGCGTTCGTCGTCAATCACCAGAATATGCCCATTCACAGATCCACCTCCACCGGCAAAAAGACAGAGAAGGTCGTCCCCTGTCCGAGAACACTTTCGACCGTCATCCAGCCACCGTGTTCTGACACAATTCCATGTGAGATGGAGAGCCCCAGGCCTGTGCCCTGTCCGACTTCTCGCGTCGTGAAGAACGGTTCAAAGACGTGCGGCAGACTGGCCTCCGTGATTCCCTCGCCGTCGTCAGTGAACGTGATTCGGACGCAGCGAAGTCTCTCGTTGCCTGACGCTTCCGGTGATCCGGCATCGCAACGCTGCGCAGCGATCTGAACTGCTGCGCCCGCATCTCTCGAGAGAAGTGCATTCATCAACAGGTTTGAGAATACCTGCTGCATCTGGGCGGCATCGATGTTGACGGTGATCCCTTCCGAGAGTCTTTCCGTAATTGAAACCTGGGCGTTCTTCTTTTTGATGATTGGCTCCAGCAGGCTGACCGTGAGGTCGATCACCGAATTCAGATCACAGAGTGTCTGCTTCGGAGTGGAGCGGCGTGCAAAATTCAGCAGTTGCTGGACGATGCCGGTCATTCGCGTCGCTTCTGTCTGAATCGCCTTTGCGCTTTTGATGACGTCTTCTGTACCAAGATTCCCACCGGCAATCAGTCCCGCACGCCCACTGACGACATTCAACGGGGTACCGAGTTCGTGAGCAACTCCGGACGCGAGTCGCCCGACGGTCTTGAGGCGATCTCCGTGTCGCAGTTGTTCCATCGCTTCGATGCGTCGTGCGGATTCACGTTGCACTGCCTGCTGGGATGTGTCCAGTTTCTCACACATCTGATTCAGGGCCGTCGCTAACTGAGCGAGTTCATCCGAGCCGCCTACAATGACGGGCGTCCGAAGTTCCCCGCTGGCAACCTGCTGCGTCTTCTGGATCAGCGCCTGCAGTGGTTGGCCAATCAGACGCAGTCCCACGACAGCCACCAGCAGAACTGCGGCTGCGATCAACGCACCCATCAGAAAAATCGTGCGCGTGATCGTGTCGTGAGTGTATTGATCACGGCGAGCAAGCGACTCGGACAATTCCAGAGCACCCAGACGACCGTCACCAAGTTCAACGGGAAAATAGGAACAGTACAACCCTGCTCCATCCGCTTCGCGAACTGAAACGGAAGCCGGTTGACCCGCCAGAATACCCGCGAGCTCCTGTGGGGGTGCTGCGGG
>CAZFDW010000793.1:0-2559 GCA_964517865.1 uncultured Chitinophaga sp. | reverse complement strand
TGTTCCAGCCAAGCTGACGGATGCCGACCGGGATGCGGTCAAGGTAGGCATCGAAGCCCAAATCATTCGAACTGCTGACGCTGCTGGTGACAGAGTCTGAAGAAGGCAATCCCATTTCCAGCAACTCTTCGAACGCGCCTTTGTACAGCACGTTGTCGAAAAGGCGGCAGTATTCTGTACTTGTATTGTTGGTTTCGATGAACTTCTTGCCGTCCTTTTCAACGATCTTCTGTTCATATTTCCACGTACCATTCTGCTGATTGTTGGCGGCTATCTGCGATTCGTCGTAGCCAACGGGCATCTCAACTGAGTTTGTGGAACGATATCCAGTTTTGAAGCAGTCATTGCCCAGTTCTTCCAGATAACCACTGTCGCCGTAATTCACCTTGCCGCCATTCAACAGTCGGCGGGCGTCTGCTTCATCAACAACGGGTTGAAACCTGACGGTTTCAAATGATGGAATCAAACCAGTCACCATGTAAAACGCGACGCCATAAACAGGCTGTTCAACTCCCGACTGCATGCCTTCAAGCTGCGTGCGAACCTGTTCCTCATCCATTTGCTTTCGCATCGTGGTGCCGATTTCCAGCCTTTCAGTCAGCGCCAGCATGTAGTCGGTCATCCGTTTGGGAGTCACGTTGCGTGCGTACGCGATCGCAATTGGTTTGCCTGCTATTTTCCCCTGCAATTGTGCGTTGGCGGCGCAAGAAGACAAGACAGCAATTACCAGGGTGAGTGCAAGCAGCGGAGACAAGGCACAGCGAATTGCGGTGTGCAACATAGGGAAGTCGTCCAATTGGCAGACAAAGGGCAGGGCGGAACCAGTCATGGAGAACGCGGAGTCGATTCGTGAACGTAGCGGAATTGTCTTCGCAATTCTGTGCGAACTGCGGGATTCTGTCAAAAAAACAGGCGTACGACGACTGCTTCCCGGGAAGTCAGCAGTGATTATACTCCGCGCGGCCAGGAATGAGGCAGAGGCGAGCGGCTGGGCGTCAGCCCTCCGTGTGTTCTTTCGCGGGCCACGGAGGGCTCACGCCCTGCCGCTCGCCATTGTCAATTCGCACCGCGTGAAGATTAAGTCGCTCAAACAATGGAATTCACGCCGTTTGCGATCTCAAAAAATGAGATTTCTCAATCAGACCCCGTGTTTTCTGCTCCCATGCGACAGATCGTGGCGGCAAATCACGAGTATAGTCTCCCCAAACACCGGGATTGATTCCGACTCAGCGCCCGTTCTCGTAAAATACGCCGACCGCGCAGAATTGCGATTCTGAGCTTGCTAGACTGCCGTGCCAAATTCTCAATCAACCTTGGTCAGTCTGCATTGCCCAGGAAGTTGATTGTTTCCGCACCGATGGGGATCGGTGCATTGGCATTGATAATAATAATGTGTGTCTGCTTCCCGGATTGAGGCGGCACAAGAACAGATTCTTCACTGGGTACATTCATGTCGCAAACTTCTCCTCGTGACGTCGTCATCACTGGCATCGGCATTATTTCGCCGCTGGGAATCGGACGCGATGCGTTCTGGTCAGGCATCGCGGATGGCCGAACTGGAATCAAGCGGGTGGAACTGCTCTCGTATGTCGGCACGCCTGGCTGTATTGGTGGTGAAGTCAGCGACTTCAATGACGAAACAATTAAGAAACAGCACCTCAAGACACTGCGCAAAAGCCTGAAGGTGATGTGTCGTGAAATTCAGATGGGCGTCGCGGCCGCATTGCAGGCGATGGAAGATGCGGGACTTGCACCGGGTGCCGTCTCCCCTGATCGCATCGGCGTGGATTTTGGTGCGAATCTGATGTCCAGTCCACCGGAAGTTCTGATCGGTGCGGCACTGAAATCCATGTCTGAAAAAAACGGTCGGCCTGCGTTTGACTATGATCGCTGGGGCGTGGATGGAATTGCAGGCATGGAACCGCTGTGGCTGCTGCGTTATCTTCCGAACATGCCGGGATGTCACCTCGGTATTGCACTGGATGCACGCGGACCGAACAATTCAATCACGCAGGATGAAGCATCCGGTTGTCTGGCGATCGCGGAAGCGGCAAACATTATTCGTCGTGATCGCGCCGATGTGATGGTGACGGGCGTGACGGGAACTCGCCTGCACCCTGTCAAATCATGTCACAACAGTCACTGGGATATTCTGGCGGATGGTCCTGCCGAAACCCGAGTGCGTCCGTTCGATGCGCATCGTACCGGCGAGGCCCTCGCTGAAGCATCCTGTACGCTGATCCTGGAGGCGCGTTCCCACGCTGAGGCCCGCGGCGCGAAGATTCTGGGAACTGTGCTGGGTTGTGGTGCAAGTACGGTCGCCAGCCGCGACGGCCATCCGGACGAAGCGACTGCCGTCGTCAACGCTGCGAACGCCGCGATGGCACGAGCGGGCGTTTCTGCTCAGGATCTGGGACACATCAACGCATCTGCTGGCGGTCATCCGGCTCGGGATCGCTACGAAGCCGCCGCGATACGTCGCATTCTTGGCGATCAAGCTGATGCTGTACCGGTCACCGCATTTAAGAGCTATATGGGAAGTTCGGGCAGCGGTGCCGC
>CAZFDW010000792.1:0-2560 GCA_964517865.1 uncultured Chitinophaga sp. | reverse complement strand
CGGCAAGCATCAACGCTGAAACCGGGCCGGGACTGGAACTGACACGAAATGACTCCGAGGGTCTTGATTTGTCTTCACCGCCGGAATGATAGTCCTTCGTCGGGTTGTTCGTCCGAGGTCGCGATACGACGAACACAATCGCTGCGGCGTGGCAGGGGATCACGTCTCTGGTCCATAGGTCTGTCGATACCCTTGTTTCATGTAAAGGCGTCGCATCAGGTGCGGAGCGAACCACGGGAGCACAAGCCACGGAACGCCACATCCTGCCAAGACGATCAAGCCAGTGATGACGAACATCATCCACGCCTCGTGATAGGCGTAGTAAAACGATCCGTGCACAAGCGACATCACGAAGGGATCATCGAGTTTGACTGCGAAATTGTTTGACTGGTTGCGAAAGGTCATCCCGTAGTCACCGCTCAAACTTCGCCAAATCCTGTAGGCATAGATTCCCAGAATGGAAGCTAAAATGATGTCTAGCACAAGTGACTGTGGGGCAGAGTTTTCTTTGATGCCACCGAAGACAATTCCGACCGCATCAGACATCAGAATGCCCACGGGGATCGCGAAAATCGCCAACAAAAACCACTTGAGCAAAACCGCGTTGTGCGGGGCATCTTCGATTTCATCAATGGCGAGTACCGGCAATTTCGATGGTCTGGCTCTGATGATGGCCGGCGGTTCATCGTTGACTGGCGGCAGCCGACGGCTCGCTCCGCATTCTGGACACGCGAAGAATTTGCCTGCCTGCCGGCGTCGCTCTTCGGGGGGCAACTCGATTCGTGCTCCGCAGTCGCTGCACGTCAAAGCCATGATCTAGCCCTTTGAGAGTCACGGTTGAGGATTTCAGTGGTGACGGGTGCCGTTGATTTGATCGGCCCAGTCCTTTCCCGGCAAGCATCAACGCTGAAACCGGGCCGGGGACTGGAACTGACACGAAATGACTCTGAGGGTCTTGATTTGTCTTCACCGCCGGAATGATAGTCCGTCGTCGGATCGTTCGTTCGCAGTCGAAGTGCGATGAACACGTTCGCTTCGGCGCGGGAATTCGAGTTTCCCCGCGTCCCGCGCCGTGAGCGGCCCGACATGGGGAAACAATTCATGGCGACGGCGGCATTTTCTCTCTTGGACCAGTATCCCGCAGAACCGGCAGGACACCTGAAATTAATTCGACAAAATCAAGGTGGGCACAAAGGTGGCAGAAACCATTGTTTTGCTCCTGACGCAAGTGCTGGCTCAATTTAATTCTTTTCGTCGTTTTTCTTCGCGGCGTTGCGTGCTGCCTTGACTGCTTGAATCATCTCGTCTTCCGTGCAGGGGTGAAACAAAGGTGGCAGACACCGATTAACCTCTCATTTGGCGATCAACATGGCGAAGACATCCACAAAACCGACGAACAAGAAATCGCCATCCAAGAAGCGTGACAAGTTAGCAAGCGCTTCCCCTCAAGGATGCAGCAGAGTGTTTGGCAAGTTACCCAAGAAACGCGGCAAGTTACCGAAGAAGCGTGCCAAGTTAGCAAGGGCTTCCCTTCCGAAGATGCACCAACAAGAGCGGACAATTGCGGAACATCGTGCTCTGGTGAGAAAGATGAGCCTCGTAGCGCTTCGAGAAATGGAGCAGACGTTACTTTTGGGATGGGAGAGGGCGGAAGTCGTCAGACGCATCAAGGAGATCATGCGAGGGCGTGCTGAGTTCGTTGCATCAATGCAGGACATGGGCGTTGAAAAGCTCCGCAAACTGGACTCGTCCGAGTACCCTATGTGGCAGAGAGACGAGGCGACGAAAGTCATTCAGCGAAAGGAGCGTGATTTCGCAAGCGTGTTAGCAAGCGCGAGCCTCAAGGAGCTTCAAGCGTTGGATTCAATGGTTCAACCAACGTGGAAGCGACTTGCCATTAAGCAACTTCTCGACGAACAGCAGAAGAAAGACATTTTGGAGTTTCGTATCTATTTGAGTGGCCTCAATCTGCCGAAGGTTAGCTCGCTCCTGTCATCGTTTCATGAAAAATGGAAAAACGAAGCAGTTGTGGATCGGTTCGAGATTGTGCAAAGCCGTGCCCACGAACGAGAAGTCGAAACCTTTGCTAGATCATTGCTTCGGATGAGCATTGAAAAGCTAGAGGCGTTGACGCAATCAACCCCGCAGGTGTGGAAGCACAATGCGATTATCAATCGCATGACAGAGAAGCGGCTTCGTCAACATGCTCGGATAACTGCACAGTTCAACGTCTCATTGAGAGGACAAGGCATTGAAGCCCTGTGCAAGATGGCTTCGTCGTTTCCGGACGGATGGCAGAACGAAGAGATTTGCCGACGCATCATCGAGATGCTACCGAATACGGAGTCGGCAGTCTTGGAAAGTCTGTCTAAGACTTCAGAGGCGGGCCTTCAACGTGAGGTGCTGATGGTCCGAGATCAAATACAATTGCGCAAGAATCGAACACGAATTAAGGCGGTCCCGAAGATCCGAAGAGGCTGGACCTAACCTCGAAGCGGCCGAGTTCACTCTGGTCGCCTCGGTCACCAGCGACGACCATCAGAAGTGCAGCCGAAGAATC
>CAZFDW010000791.1:0-2571 GCA_964517865.1 uncultured Chitinophaga sp. | reverse complement strand
ATTGGCATCAGTCCAACGGTGGATTTTGCGTTCAAGCTGATGCTGGGGAGTCCTGCGCATTCCGGTGTGACGATCCACTTTCTCAATTCGGTGTTAGTCAATCAGCCAAAGATTTCGCATGTCGAAATTCTGAATCCGTTTCTGGGGAAAGACAGTGCCGACGACAAACTGACGCCGGAAGACATCCGTCGCCTGTTCCCGGATGAAGAAATCGCTGAAGCCGCAGGAGTGTTGGAAATGATCTCACAGACGCCTGAACAACTGATGCTCTACAACGCTCGCCTGAAATTCCAGCGCGACGCAGAGGCAAGACTGCAAAAGGCGCGGGAGGATGGAATTCGGGAAGGCGAAGCACGGGGCGAAGCAAGGGGACGCCAGGAAGGACGCATCGTTTTGTTGCAGGAACTGCTCGGCATCCGTCCATCCACGGCAGAAGAATTAGTCGGATACAATGATATTCAGCTGCATGACATGGCGGAGCAGTTGCAGCATCAGCTTCGCTCGCGCGGTGAATGACTGTTTTGACACGACGATTCGCAGACTCTCTGCAATTGCCGGACTGGACATGTCGGCAGATCCGGAGTGGCAAACGCGGAGCGATGCCGAAGAACCCGGAAACAGTGTGTGAGCGACTGGGAATCCCGCCGGAGCTGTGAGGGAACGAAAACGGGCGGGGGAACCGATTCTGTCAAATTTTGCGAAAACGTCGCTGACACGAATAGCACTGTCGTGATTGTAAGTTACTTCAAGTGCAGTGTTTACGCAATTCAGCAAGGTCATTTTGCCTTGAGCGTCGTTCGACAATGCGAGGCTGATTGGCCAATATCTCGGACACGATTGTCCGGGGTACGGGAATGCGAGGCCCGGCTTTGTTTCCTCCCTCGCGGATCGAATGTTTCATAAGACGACAGGAATCCTGATGAACCCTGAGCCGCTGGATTTGATTCCGCTGTGGTGCTTTTTCCTGATGACCCTGATCATCGGTATGCTTTCGGTGGAGGTTGGGTATCGTGTCGGGAAAAGCCGACACGCGCGTTCTCCGGACGAGAAGGACGCACCGGTGGCTGCCATGGTGGGCTCGATCCTCGGTCTCCTGGCGTTCATGCTGGCGTTCACGTTCAGCATGGCAGCAGCTCGCTTCGACGCACGACGGCAGGCCGTGCTTCACGAAGCCAATGCGATCGGCACGACATGGCTGCGCGCCCGGCTTCTGCAATCGCTGAATGAATCCATCGATCTGCATTCCGCACGCATCTTTGCTGGTCTGCTGAGCCGCATTCCGCTCACCATCTGGTTTGCGCTGTTCAGCCTCAACGGGCCGGGCATGGCTGCCGTTGGCTATCAGGCGGGACTCTCGGCGACGCGTCGCTCGCCGGAGATGCTGAGTCTGACGGTGGCATTTGCCAGCGTGCTGTCCCTGAACGTTGATCTGGATCGCGCCCACGAAGGACTGCTCCACGTGAGTCAGCAGCCCATGATCAATTTGTATGACACCATGCAGGCTGCACCGAAGTGATCGCATGATCGTACCAAAACGGAGCTGAGTTCCAGGTCATTGCACCTTCACCAGGAATCTTTATGAGCACTCCTTCCTATCCAACTCTCTATCAAATCAATACCCGCGTCTGGTTGACTGAATTGTCCGGGCCACTGGGACGGCCGGCCACCGTGGACGATATTCCGGACGACGAACTGGACCGGCTGGCGGGCATGGGTTTCGATTGGGTCTGGTTCCTGAGTGTGTGGCAGACAGGCCCCGGGGCGCAACAGGTTTCTCGCAGTAACCCGGAGTGGCGCAGGGAGTTTCAGGAAACACTGCCTGACTTAAAAGAAGAAGACATCGCCGGTTCCGGTTTTGCCATCACCGGCTACTCAGTGCATCAGAGTCTCGGGGGCGATGCTGCACTTGCCCGACTTCGAGAGCGGCTTCGCAAACGTGGCCTGAAGCTGATGCTCGACTTCGTGCCCAATCACATGGGAATCGATCATCCATGGATCGAAGAGCATCCGGATTATTTCATTCGAGGCTCGGAACTCGATCTCGCCCATGCTCCTCAGAACTACACCTGGGTGAAACGCAAACGCGGTGATCTGCTGCTGGCTTACGGTCGTGACCCGTATTTTTCCGGATGGCCCGACACACTGCAGCTCAATTACGCCAACCCCGCCCTGCAGGAAGCGATGATTGGTGAACTGATCAGGATCGCCGGCCAATGCGACGGTGTCCGCTGCGACATGGCCATGCTAGTACTTCCCGACGTGTTTGAGCGGACATGGGGCCATCCTGCACCTCTCTTCTGGCCTGCGGCGACTCAGCGAGTCCGTGAAAAGGCTCCGGGCTTTCTCTTTATGGCCGAGGTCTACTGGGATCTGGAATGGACGCTGCAGCAGCAGGGCTTCGATTTCGCTTACGACAAAAGACTCTACGATCGCCTTCGCGATGGTAATGCGCGGCCAGTGCGCGAGCATTTCCACGCGGAGCTTGCTTACCAGAACAAGCTCGCGCGTTTTCTGGAAAACCACGACGAACCACGAGCGGCCGCAACGTTTTCACGCGAAGTGCATCAAGCT
>CAZFDW010000790.1:0-2575 GCA_964517865.1 uncultured Chitinophaga sp. | reverse complement strand
CAATTTCGCTTGTTATGAATTCCGCCTCGGAGGAGAAAACACATCGCCCAAGACTAAGCAACACGCAAGATGCGATTCACCAAAAGCTAGTCCAATACTGCTCGACTGTCCCCGATGATTTGGGCGTTTCCCTTGCGGGCCGGGGAGCTCCGGGCTTCGCTGGACGCTCGGTCCTGCGGACTGCTTCGCACCCTGCGCATCCCTAACGCGGGGAGTGAACAACCGAAGGAGGTTCCCGTCAGACGAGTTCTGATTGTATCACGGCGTCAAGGTCCGCTTCTCGCCTGCGGCGAGGCACTGCTGCTTTCGCTGCGCGAAAGGCTCCACCTTGACTTGCCGTGACCGATGAACTCGCTTCGGCGGGCACAAATAAACACGTCCGGCAAGTCGCCGAACTGCTGGACAATCGAATGGAGGCACTATGCCACTTACAGTAAAAGAAAAGGAACATTGGAAAGAACGCATCGAGAAGGAGATCGATAAGGCGATTGAGAAAGCGTATCGAGACGAAGGAAACGGACTGCAGGAAAAGATTCGTCAGCAGGCGAAAACGCGGGCGATGAAACACTATGGGTTGGAGGACTACATGAGGCGGTACTCCAGTCGTAAAGCCCAGATTCAAGAATTGCAGTCACAGCAATTCAGGGCATCGGAAGAAGCATCAAAACCACTCGAGAGCATGTCCCGCTATTGCTGGTCGGACCGGCATTCGCTGATTGAGGGAGTGATCGATCGTGCAGCGAAGGACGTGGAAAAAGAGATTCTTCAGGAGTCCGAGTTCGGAAGGAAGATTCTGCGGCTTGAACGCGAACGAGAGGAGTTGACCGATACCATCTGGCTGGCAACATCACCTGTTCAAATCCGAAGTCTGTGGAAGGACTTATCGGAAATGCTGACAGAGGAGCCAACCGAACTTCAGAAACAGGCGCTCACCTACGAACCGCTCGACGACTCCAAACCGGAATAACATTCCCCCCGACCGATTGATTCGGTCGGTTCTATTTCCAGTGGCCAGTCAATCGACTGGCCACTTTCCACTGGTCAACGCGAAAACCAAATGTTCCTCCTCATGACCACAATTTTGAATAAATCCCGATTTCCCAGCCAATCGAAATAGGCCCCTGCCTCACCAACAGACGAGCCCGATTCGATGAGGATTCCGCTCGCCGTTCAGTGAACGGGTGACTGTTGGTGAGCGAGACAATGCGCTTCTACAATTCCGCCGCACTGGGTTTTGGGGTTTTCTGCTGTTCATGTTTGAACCTTGAGAATGCCATTGATTGAACCGGCCATTGGGAGTGACCGCCCGAGTGACAGGGAACCGCCGACCGCAATAGCCGACGCATGACAGCAAAGCCATGGCGGGCAAAACATCCATGCATCCACAGTTCGCTGACATGCCCACTGTTGCGGTAGTTCCAGAAAAGTGACGCCATATGCGGAATGGTCTCGCTCTGTTTTCCAGACAACACGAACCTGCGTCTGCAGTGTGAACGGTGAATTTGCCGTTTTACGCTCGCCTTTCGTGGTTCCTGCGCGTCGCTTCGAGCAACGTCCCGCCAGCCTGCTGTGCAGTCTGTCATGCCCTTGCAAGCGCTGCGCTTCTTCGCTTCCTCCGGAACCCCGAGGCTCGCTCTCCTCCCTTGAAGGTTGTTTGTTTTCCATCGGCTGGCGCCCTTGAGTGAATGAAAAACAAACAACCTTCAAAAAGGAGAAAACAAGATGGCAAATAAACCAATATTCTCACGCAGATTGAACAAGATCGAAGTTGCAATCTGGAGAAACGAATCCGAAGCAGCCGTATGGCACAACGTGACGTTTCAGAGAACCTATCGCGACGAGAAGGGAGAAATCCAGAACACCAGCAACTTCCGCATGGATGATCTCCCAGCAATCGCGTTCCTGGCGGTCAAAGCCTACGACCAGTTGGCATTAACCGAAGACGAGTAAACCTCGTCACCCCGGCGGTCACTCACAATGGCCGCCCATTTTCGAATCAACCACAACATCTCAACGAGGACCATGAACAGCAGAAAACCCCAAAACCCAGCAACCACAGAATCCACCCAAAGCACCGTCGCATCCGGTAACTCCCGGCAGCCCCGCATCCGAAAGACCGCCATGCAGGACACGTTCATTCGCGAAGCCCGAGTGAACTACCTCCACTGCGATCATGCGATGTTCAAGATCAACAGTCCCGCCGATGCCGCAGACTTCGTTCGATCCATCCTGACGGACAACAGCCGCGAGCACTTTGTCGCTCTGTACCTCAACGGCCAGCATCAGGTGGCCGCCTACTCGATTGTGTCGATCGGTACCGCCAATCAAGCCCCGGTTTCCCCGCGAGAAGTGTTTCAGCGAGCCGTGCTGACCGGAGCCATCTCGATTGTGGTGGCCCACAATCACCCGTCCGAATCCACAGTTCCCAGCCACGAAGACAGGGCCGTCACCACGCGGCTTCGAGAGGCCGGCGAATTGCTGGGCATCAAAGTTCTCGATCATGTGATCGTGACAAACTCAGCATTTTTATCCATGAAGGAGTACGATGGGTGGTCGTAACCTCGCCGCCATCTCC
>CAZFDW010000789.1:0-2578 GCA_964517865.1 uncultured Chitinophaga sp. | reverse complement strand
CTCCCGCGGCAAAATCCAGCGCATCCGAGCGTCCGACATCAACACCATCGGCCGCAACACTCAGGGCGTCCGCATCATCCGCCTCGACGAAGGCGACACGCTGGTGTCCTGTGCCGTTATTCCGGGCGATGTGATTGATGAGGAAGCTGCCAGGGCAGCTGCGGCGCTGGCTGCGATCGCGCAGGAGAAGCCGGTGGTTCCGCCAACAGTACTTGACGACCCGCAAGCTGATAACGACGATGAATAGTAAATTTCAAGGGATTTGGCGTAAATGAAATTGAGTGTAGGTGAAAAGGAAATTAACAATCGATGCGTCCAAAATCGGGGCTAAAGAAACGGAAAGCACTCCGCAATATGCCGGAGTTTTCCTGTGGTTTTGATGAACACCCCGAGATTCTCCGGCTGCGTGCAACAGAACCATCAATTGGAACTGACGGCCAGATTTCTGTGGTGTCCATGTTCGCAGGGTGCGGCGGTATGGATCTCGGTTTTGTCGGAGGTTTTCCGTATCTCAATAAGTACTATCCATCGCTGCCATTCCATATTCATCGGGCTTTGGAAATCGATGATGACGCTGTGGCGACGTATCGATTGAATATGAGTCACGACGTTGCCCCTTGTGACCTCACCAAAGTGGATATGGCAGCGTTGCCATCAGCGGACGTGTTGCTAGGCGGTTTTCCCTGCCAGGATTTTTCGTCCTGCGGCCCAAAGACCGGGTTCGAAGGCAAACGTGGTCGGTTATATCGCGTGATGGTGGAATATGCCGAAATTCATCGCCCCGCAGTGATCGTTGCCGAAAACGTACCTCACCTCGCCAAACTCCAGGAAGGGCGACTGCTGCAGGAGATTATCGCAGACTTTAGTGAAGTCGGTTATGACGTTCGAGTCTGGACGCTCTATTGTCCCAACTACGGGCTTCCACAAAATCGGACGCGACTGTTCTTCGTTGGTGTTCGACATGATATTGTCGCCATTGCTGGCCGACCATCAGCACCAGCGCCGACGATCTTTCAAAAGCAATTGGCCATTGATGATGCCATAAATGACCTTGAATCGATTGTCGATGAAACGATTCCAAATCAGAGTCAATACTTTGTCGCAACAAAAGCCACGAAGGGTGCAGGACAAGGAGATCAGGTCTCGATGCGAGGTCAGGTCGCCTACGCGGTTCGCGCCAACCCAAAGGCGCGGGTGCATTTCCACTATGAGCTTCCCCGGCGACTAACCGTGCGAGAGTGTGCTCGGCTTCAGAGTTTTCCGGACCAGTTCGTGTTTCCTTTTTCCACATCCACGAACATGATGCAGATCGGCAATGCGGTCCCGCCAATCATCGGACACGCGGTTGCGGAGGAAATTATGCAGTACCTGCGCGCAGTCCAACAGAAGGGTATCTGCCTCCAGTCCACACACTGTGTGCAGGCATAGTCCAGATATGAATCAACAGGCAAATGATCGTGACTTTGTCGATACCTTGATTGAGCCGATTCGGACTTGCGCTGCCTATACACCGAAGCTTGGCACCAACGATCTCGATGGCATCGGTCTTTCCGGATTTCAGCAGATCTATTCGGCTGATCCGCTGTACCATTGGGTTGGTTTGGATTCACCGTTGATGTATGCCGCTCACAAAGCTGCCGGAGGAATGACATCAATTTATCGGCAGTTGGGTATTGGTTGCGAGCGATTGTTCAGGGCCATACTTGAAGCCGAGCTTGGCTTGACCAGTGAAGAACTCCGATGGGGATATGACGTAATACAGGACAATGGCAAAGTCCGACGACTTCAGCTCGACGCACGAATTGATTTGTCGTCCCTTGAGTCAGCTTCGGTGAGATCTCGTTTTGATGCATGGCTTAAAGATGTGGCGAAATTTCTTGCATTGAACAAAAAGAAGCGCCGTTTGAAGGGGGCTGTATTTGAGGTTCGTCAAGGCTACAAGAGCGCCGACGCGAAACGACAAAATGCGGATTTGACATTCGGAATGCGTTCGATGAACGACGGATACGTTCCTGTGATCGCGGTCTTTTCGTCGCAGATCAGCGAAACGATCCTACGCCGATATCGAAATGGCCAGATTCTTGTCATGACCGGAACACGCTGCGGTGACCCGGTGAAAGACACGTACGCTTTCTTCTCAGAAGTCATCGGGTATTCGTTGTCCGACTTCTTTGAGCGAAACGCCTTTCAAATCCGCGAGGAAGTCGGGATCATACTGACCGGTTTGTTATCACCACTCTGAAACTCTGGTCTCCAGCAGATGGTCGCGTAACTGAAGTTGCTTCCGCCAGTTTTCGGAAAATTAGGTTGATCCCGTGCTGACGAAGCCATTGGAGACGCTCGTCTCCATTCGTCCAGCACGGACGTGGGAATGGGATCGCCTGTTCGCCATGTCACAAAACATGTTGCAGCCAGCGGAAAGTTCGTCCCTTGCACCAGTCCAACTCGTCAGCAGCACCTCCAGAACGCACGCCAGAGACCCCCACCGAACTCGTTCGCGGGCTGGGATTGCCGCAATCGATCGCACTGAATATATCGAATATGGTCGGCATCGGGCCGTTTATCACGATTCCGGGTT
>CAZFDW010000788.1:0-2579 GCA_964517865.1 uncultured Chitinophaga sp. | reverse complement strand
ACATTTCATCCCGATTTCCAGCAAAATCGCTACTGCTACGTCTGCTATATCAAAGGGGACAACGATCCTGAAGGCACACATGTGGCCCGGTTCCGCATGACGGACGCGGATCCACCGACAATTGACGTCACCACCGAAACCACCATGTTGACCTGGCGGTCCGGAGGCCATAACGGCTGCTGTTTGAAATTCGGCCCCGATGGTTATCTTTACATTTCGACGGGGGATGCAGCGCCGGCCAATCCGCCGGACACGATGAAGACCGGACAGGATCTCAGCGACTTGCTCTCGTCGATTTTGAGAATCGATGTCGATCATGCCGATGCAGAGAAGAACTACCGCATCCCCGCTGACAATCCGTTTGTCGATCTGCAGGGAGCTCGCGGCGAAGTCTGGGCCTATGGATTGAGAAATCCCTGGCGGATGAGCTTTGATCGCGTAACGGGTGATCTGTGGGTGGGGGACGTCGGCTGGGAGTTGTGGGAAATGCTCTACCGCGTGGAGCGAGGTGGCAATTATGGCTGGGCTGTGATGGAAGGTCGGCAATCGACCAACCCTGAATGGCCACGCGGACCGTCGCCGATCTTACCTCCGACGATCGACCATCCGCACACGGAGTCGTCGTCCATCACGGATGGGTTGACGTACTACGGCTCAAAGCTCAAGGAACTTCACGGAACCCACATCTACGGCGATTACGACACGGGCAAGTTCTGGGGATTCCGTTACGTGAATGGCGACGTCGTCGATCATCGGGAACTGGCGGACACCACGCACCGAGTGGTTTCGTTCGGCGAAGATCATCAGGGAGAGTTTCTGATCCTGGATCACGTAGCAGGCACAATCCACCGCCTCGCGCCGAATCTGCAACCCGACCAGTCGCAAACATTCCCCGGAAAAATCAGCGAAAGCGGCCTGTTTTCGTCCGTGGAAGAACAAACTCCCGCTGCGGGCGTCATGCCCTACTCGATTAACGCCGAATTGTGGTCGGATGATGCCGATGCTGAGCGATTCGTCGCGGTGCCGCATGAATTGTCGATCAAGGCCGAGGGGTCGGCGTGGACGTTTCCCACGGACTCGGTCCTGGTCAGGACGTTATCGCTGGAGATGCATCGCGGCGATCCTGCCAGTCGACGACGAATTGAAACACAGATCCTGCATTACGACGGGATCGACTGGATGCCCTATACCTACCAGTGGAACGACGAGCAAACCGACGCCAGTCTGGTCGGGGCCACCGGTACGGAACGCACTTTTGAAATCATGGATTCCGAAGCGACCGGAGGAAAACGCGCACAGACGTGGCGATTCGCCGGCCGAGCTGAGTGTCAGCGGTGCCACAATAGGTGGTCGGGCCCCGCTTTAGCCTTCAATACACCGCAGTTAAATAAGGACCTCGATCTGGGCGGAACATCCCACTCACAGATCGATCTCTTCGCACAGATCGGGTTGCTTGAGCAGCCTGTCGCCGCCGAGAATCGGCCGAAGCTCGCTTCTCCTGGGAACATGTCTGCGACGCTGGACGACCGTGCCCGTGCCTATCTTCAAGTCAATTGCGCCCACTGCCACCGCATGCATTCCGGCGGGGCCGTTCTCTCGCTCATGCATTACGATGTTCCCCTGGACAAGACGAACATGGTCGGAATGCGTCCCTCGCAAGGGACTTTCGGCATCTATGCCGCTCAAGTCATTGCTCCTCGCGATCCGTTTCGCTCCATCATGCTTTATCGCATGGCGAAGCTTGGTGGCGGGCGCATGCCACACATCGGATCTCTGGAAGTGGACCGCGACGGAGTCGAACTGATCTCTCGGTGGATAGAACAGATGCCGGCTGAGTCGGCCCCGGATGCGGTCAGCCATGTCTCTGCCTCCCAGCAGCGAACCGATGAGACGATTGCCTTGGCGCGTCTGCGGGAATCGAACACGTTGGCCGAGCAGAGCGAATTGATCGAAGTTCTGCTGTCATCACCCAGCGGCGCGCTCAGGCTGCTGCGATCCGTCGATCACCACGATCTCCCGGAGGTCATCGCGTCATGTGCCGTTGACGCCGCGGTCAAGCACGGCGATGTGAGCATTCGCGATCTGTTTGAGCGTTTTCTTCCTGCGGAACAGCGCGTCAAGCGTCTGGGCAGTGTCGTACAGCCGGAGCAGATTCTCTCGCTATCCGGCGATGCGGTGCGCGGCAGGACTGTCTTTTCTGAACAGACCGGTGTTTCGTGCAGGAATTGCCATCGCATTCAAAAAGACGGCAAGGAAATCGGACCGGAACTCACGACGATTGGCAAGAAACTGACGCGCGTTCAATTGCTGGAGAGCATTCTGCAACCGTCGAAACTCATCGAACCGAAGTACGTCACGCACCTTGCTGAAACAAAGGACGGCCAGATCCTGACTGGGATTTTATTGGAAAAGGATGACGAACACGTGGTCCTCAAAGACGCTCAGGACAAGGTGAGTCGTCTGCCCATAAGTTCAATTGAACAATTGGTTCCGCAGCAGCAATCCTTGATGCCGGACCTGCTGGTCCGCGACCTGACTGCACAGCAGGTCGCCGATTTGCTGGCTTATCTCAGTTCTCT
>CAZFDW010000787.1:0-2580 GCA_964517865.1 uncultured Chitinophaga sp. | reverse complement strand
GATTGGTGAGCGAATGCAGTTCCGGCGTTTATCGCGTTTGTTTGGTCCGGCCTACATTGTCGGTGAATAATCCGGGTTTAAGTGTCCGCAACGTTCCCCATGGCCAGCGTCATGAAAGACACAGTTTCGAAACCGAGGCGAGTGCTCCGTCAAGGCTTGATTTTGTGGTAGGCCGGACCAAGCGAAGCGCAGTTCCGGCAATTGGCCGACCTGCCGGAACTCATGAAACGCGGAACTGCTACGGCCGAAAGAAAAGGCGTCTGCACTTCCAAAATCGTTGATTTCGAATAGTCTCAAGCGACACAGGGAATTGTGTCCGAGTGTGGAAAGGACTTGTCAAATTCGTTGACTCTTAACCTGGGTAGGGATTAAAATGTATCACTACCAGCAGGGAATTCCTGCGTTCAAGTGAGCGTGCCACTGCTGCAGTTTTCGAATTCTCTGCAGGGTCACGTGATGTCCAGCATCGTCGAGTTCCCGATGGCCACTGATGATGACAGTCCGCGAGAAATTCGGGAACTGCTGCCGCTGGTCTACGACGAACTCAAACGGCTGGCGTATCTGCACATGAAGTCGGAACGGCTGGATCATACGCTGACGCCGACCGCTCTGCTGCATGAGGCTTGGCTGCGTCTCTCAGACAGTTCACAGCCACAACCCTGCACATGCCGGTCGCATTTCTTTTCGGCCGCTGCGGAGGCGATGCGGAGAATTCTGGTGGAACACGCTCGTCGCCACCAGCGGCGCTCAGTGATCCTGCAAACGGCCGTTTACACGGAGATCATGGGTGAGCAGTCTCTGCGCAAACGACAAACCGATCTGGTGGCGGTGGATGAAGCACTGTCACGTCTCAAAGAACACCATCCGGAAAAAGCGGAACTCGTGAAACTGCGGTTCTTCGGCGGGCTGTCTCTGCCAGCGGCCGCTGAGGTGGTTGGAATCTCACTGGCGACTGCCAATAGGCACTGGGCGTATGCCCGAGCATGGCTGAGTCGCGAGCTGGGGGAGCGGGACGAGGAAGATTGATCCGGCCATCCAGCGAGACATGATAACTTGTCTGCTGTTATCGTTTAACCGCGTGGGCATCGCCCCGCGCTCCTGCATCGACTTTCATCGACTTTCATCGACGTGCCTGAGACAAATAAACACCACCGAGCGCGGCCCGTTGGGCACGCGGTTAAACAGAGGGGCAGCCTCGATGCAGCAAACTCATCTAAACACGAATGAACATGGAACAATCTGAAGAATCAATTTTCCACGAAGCGCTGGCTCTCGACACGGCGGAGGCACGGGAGGAGTTTCTGGCGGTGGCGTGTGCGGGGCAGCCGGAGCTGCTGCAGAGTGTCCGGTCCCTTCTCGACGCCTATTCACAGAATGCATTCCTTGACCACACGATGCTGCCGGAGGAATTCGCCCGATCGATCGCTTCCGCAAACGCGAAGAGGATGGATGCGACCGTTGGTCCTTACCACATTCTCAAGCAGATCGGCCACGGCGGGATGGGCAGCGTCTACATGGCGGAGCAACGGCATCCGGTTCGCCGCATGGTGGCCATCAAGGTGATTCGACAGGGACTGGACAGCCGCGATGTGGTGCGGAGATTTCATCAGGAACAGCGTACCCTCGCCATGATGGATCATCCGAACATTGCCCGGGTCCTGGATGCCTCCATCACAGAATCCGGGGTCTCGTACTTTGTGATGGAGCTGGTGAACGGAATTCCGATTCTGGCATTCTGTGAAGAGCATCCGCTGGACGTCGAACAGCGACTGCGTCTGTTCATCGATTGTTGTCAGGCGATCCAGCACGCTCACCAGAAAGGCATCATTCACCGTGACATCAAGCCGTCGAACGTGATGGTGACCCTTCAGGATGGTCAGCCTGTTGTCAAAGTCATCGATTTTGGAATCGCCAAGGCGTTTGCTACCGACAATCCGGGGCCGATGCGATCGGGAAATACATTCGCGACGCAGTTGGGTGAGTTCCTTGGAACGCCGCAGTACATGAGTCCGGAGCAGGCGGCGCTGGATGGAGTTCCACTGGATACGCGGACGGACATTTATTCTCTGGGCGCATTGCTGTATGCGATTCTGACAGGCGGGCCTCCGTTTGATTCCACGCGATTGCGACAGGCAACATTTGACGAAATCCGCAAGATCGTGCGTGAAGAAGACCCGCTGCGTCCCAGCGTTCAGGTCCGAATGCGTTCGCGGGCTCAGGACGCCACAGGCAGCAGTGGCCTGTCAACGACGCGGCGTCGGCTGTCGCAGCGGCTGAGTGGTGATCTGGACTGCATCGTCATGAAGTCGCTGGAGAAAGACAGGGAGCGGCGGTATTCGACAGTGAACGACCTGGCTGAGGACATCCGGAGCTTTCTGGACAACAAGCCGATCCATGCGAGGGCTCCGACAGCGATCTATACGCTGCGGAAGCTGACGCAGCGGCACCGCAGCCTTGTGCTGGGAACAGTGTCAGCCATACTGTGCCTGCTGGTGGGAGTGACTGCGGCATTGGTTCAGGCGAACCGTGCGACTGTGCAGGCGAATCGTGCGTCCGTTGCCGAAGCCGTGGCGAATCGCG
>CAZFDW010000786.1:0-2590 GCA_964517865.1 uncultured Chitinophaga sp. | reverse complement strand
TTGCACACACCGTCGAATCGTACTCGTCAGCCAGCATTTTGCAACGAGTTGTTGCAGATGTGTCAGGTTTTCGGTGCGATGGTGGAATAATCCTGGGTAGGATGGACATTCATGTCCGTCGTCTTGCCACGAAACACGGTCGAAGCGAAGGTTATTGTGCCTTGACAGCCGTACGACAATGCGACGGTGCTTGGCGAATCCCTCGGACATGAATGTCCAAGCTACAGGAATCGCATTCCTGGGCTACCACCTGAAACTGTGCCATCGACTTTGGGGAGAGACGACAATGGGGCGACGTCTCACTACAATGACGCCATCCATCGCGATTCCCGCAGTTGAACCTGTTCTCCCACACACACCTGCCACGCAGAGTACAATCGATGAATCTTTCCACTCGACTCATTCTGGTCCTTGTCTCCTCAATCCTGATCCTGAAGTCCGGCGCGGTCTGCCTTGCTGACGAGACGCTCAACAGTCTGAGCGAAGCGGAAAAACGTGGCGGCTGGAAACTGTTGTTCGACGGCAAATCCACCAACGGCTGGCGCAACTATCGTGCTGAGAAAATGAGCACCGGCTGGGCCGTCAAGGACGGTGTGCTCGACCGCGTCAGCAAAGCGGCTGGCGATATTGTCACCTCGGAAGAATACCAGAACTTTGAACTGTCACTGGAATACCGGATCTCCAAAGGCGGAAACAGCGGAATCATGTTTCATGTGACCGAAGATCAGCCACAGCCATGGCACAGCGGGCCGGAGGTACAGATTCAGGACAACGTGGATGGCCACGATCCCCAGAAATCCGGATGGCTGTATCAACTCTACAAGCCTGTCAAACCCGCCTGGGCGACACAATTTGAAAACCAGGTCGGCTTCAAGGGCAGCGACATGGACGATGCCACTCGACCAGCCGGAGAATGGAACCTCGTCTACCTGCGAATCTCGCCTCGACAATGTGAAGTCGCGATCAATGGCGTCAGCTATTACTACTTCCATAAAGGTGACGAAGAGTGGAATCAGCGAGTTGCCGCGAGCAAGTTCGCAGCCTTTCCTCAGTTCGGCAAGGCCACGAAAGGGCACATCTGTTTGCAGGATCACGGCAACCCGGTGGCCTACCGGAATATCAAAATTCGAGTGCTCTCGGAAGATGGCGGCGTCGCTGATCCTGTCGATGGCCAGTTACCTCTGAAAGGTGTCGTCGCCTTTCCTGACTTGAAATGGGAAGGATTTGAAGGTGCCGACGAAAACGGCAGACTCACGACTCTCAGGCCGCTGGTGTTGACTCATGCAGGCGATGGCAGCAACCGGAACTTTGTGGCCACGCAGCGAGGCTCCATCTACGTCTTCCCGAACGATCCGCACGCTCAACTGGCGACTCTGTTCATGGATATCCGTGATCGTGTTCAGGATTTTGCCAAGGACAATGAAGAAGGCTTGCTGGGATTTGCGTTTCATCCCAACTACAAAAAGAACGGACAGTTCTACGTGTATTACAGTTCGGCGGCGGAACCACGCACGTCGATCGTGTCACGCTTCAATGTCTCGGCAAACGATCCGAATCGGGCGGACCCGGCCAGCGAACAGGTCGTCATGAAAATTCCTCAGCCGTTCTCCAACCACAACGGTGGTTCAATCGCGTTCGGGCACGACGGTTATCTGTACATCGCACTCGGCGACGGAGGCGGCCGCAACGATCCGCTCGGCCATGGCCAGAACCTGAAAACCTGGATGGGCTCTCTGCTTCGCATCGACGTCGATCGCCAGCAGGACGATAAGAATTACGCAATTCCGGCGGATAACCCGTTCCTGCAGCGGGAGGGTGCTCAGCCTGAGATCTACGCTTACGGCTTTCGCAACATTTGGCGATTCAGCGTCGATCGCAAGACCGGCGAACTCTGGGCCGCTGACGTCGGGCAGGATTTCTGGGAAGAAATCAACATCGTGAAACCCGGTGGCAACTACGGCTGGAGCATTCGCGAGGCATCGTATCCATTCAACAACAAGTCATTCGAGCCCGTTGATCCACCGCTCGCACCAATCTGGGAATACGACCATCAGCTCGGCAAGTCGATCACAGGCGGGTTCGTCTACCGCGGTTCGCGACTGCCTGAGCTGGAGGGCTTGTATCTGTACGCCGACTTCATCAGCGGCAAAATCTGGGCTCTGAAGTATGACGAGTCCCTCGGCAAGGTCACCAGCAACATGGGCATTGCCACCACCGGATTTCCGGTCCTTGCGTTCGGCGAAGACGAAGCCGGTGATGTGTATTACATGCTCGAAACTGTTGACGGCAAAGGGATCTATCGCTTCGATCGCGTGCCATAGGGATCGCCCTTCGGGATTCATCCAAATGCAGTACGTGCGACAGACGTGTGCGATGTCAAGTCAACGAATGGGGGTTGAATCGGTAGGCCGGACCAAGCGCAGCGCCGTTCCGGCAGGTCGGCCAGTTGCCGGAACTGCGCTGCGCTTGGTCCGGCCTACCACAAAATTAAATCTTCACAAACCACTAAAAATTGAACGCCTCTCCCATGCATAAAATCGCATTGACAACGATCGCGATGAGTGCCACCGCAGCGAGAATTCTACTCTGG
>CAZFDW010000785.1:0-2600 GCA_964517865.1 uncultured Chitinophaga sp. | reverse complement strand
GCATTCTCGCTCATAATTGCAGGGCAGATTCCCAACAACTAAGCGGGCCATTGTTTTCTAAGGGTGGTAGTAACTTTGGCGGACAACAAGGAATGGGCGATGGGTGCCCCGACCATGTGGTTCATTTCTTAATAGTTGATACCGTCGAAGCTCTGTGAAAAATCGTTCGGTCGGGAATCCGGTTGTCGGGTTCACACGCATTGAACTTCAGCGACGACAAAAATCGCAGAATCATGGCAATTCGCCCGCTTGGAACGGTAGAATGTGGCGGCGTGTTGAAGCAGGACAGACTGCTGGTCATGCTGTGCGCGGCGACGATGGGTTTGTAGCCGGATTCTACAGAATTCGAATGCATTGGTGATACAGCCAAAAGTCTGACGACTACTGCTGCAAATCATTTCACACATGCCGCCGCGAAGTCTTTCGTTGATGATGAATTTCAGGAGTCGTGCAATGTCCTCAGGTGCGTTGCCGCGAGTGGCCGGGTTACAGGAAATTCTCGACCGCTGTCAGCGGCTCATTCGAGTGTACTCGGTGCTGCGCGGTTCCGCAGAATCCCTGTGCGTGCTCGTCGCCTGCATCCTGTTCGGTTGTCTGCTGGACTACTTCGTCGCGCTGCCCGGCGTTCTACGTCTGGTTGGACTTGTCGGCACTCTGGTGTTGACCTGTGCGGTGGCATGGAAGCGGCTGATTCATCCGCTGGTCAACAGTGCGTCGGCGGAAGAACTGGGGGCGGCAGTGGATCTGCGTTTTCCCCAATTGCAGGAAGCGATCGCGACGTTAATTTCGGTCGGTTCTCCAACCGCCACGTCCAGTGAGATTGGTTCCGCCTTGATGCGCGATCGGCTGGAGCAACATGTTCGTTCACAGATCGGCACCATTCATCCGTCAGAAGTCGTGCAGGGCAAGCCCACGATGAAACGGTGGGGATTGGCGATGATGTCGGTGCTGGCACTAATGACTCCATTGATGCTGTGGCCATCGGGATCGATGTTGCTGTTGCAGAGATTCGTGATGCCGTTCGCCAATCTTGCTGCGCCGTCGAATTTATTCTTTGAAGTTCCAGACGGCAATCGGACTGTGGCTGCAAATACCGACGTGCAGTTTGTCGCGATTCCACGCTGGCGGACGAATGTGGCGGGTGCGATTCCGACCGACGCGGTGCTGGAAATGCAGACCCCTGGTGGAACGAGCGAAGATCTGCTGATGGCGTATGACGACATTGCATCGCATTTCACCGTCTCCCTGACCGACGTGCGTGAATCAGTCCGGTACCGTGTGCGAGGCGGCAGTGCGACGACGGAATGGTTCGATCTCACAGTTGCCGATCCTCCTCGTATTCTGACGGCGTTGCTGCAGGAAACACCGCCGACTTACACCGGTCGTCCGATCGAAGTGTTTGACGGTGTCGTCGGCGACATCCCGGTCTTTGAACACAGTGCGATTGAGATCACACTGACCTTCAATAAACCTGTACGAACCGTCGCGATGGACTGGCAGACATGGATTCCTCTCCCAGCTGCCGATGGAGTTGCCGCGACGGATCTCGAGTCTCCGCTCACCACACGCCACACGCCACACGCCACTCGCCTCAATGGAGTTGCCGCGTCGATCCCCGACATCGAGCCTCCGACAGCGCCAGCCGTCCTCTCTGCCGATGGCAGATCAGCCCGGTTTCAGTTCGAAGCAGTGGGGAGCGGGAAATTTGAATTTCGCGTCGAAGATTCGCTGGGGTTGACGAATCTGAATGAAACAACGCGACGACTGATTGTCACTGCGGATACGCCGCCCAAATTGACAGTGTCGGGTATCACTGACGGTCTGGAAGTGCGACCGAACGATATTCTGCCGTTGAATTGCACTGTTGTGGATGACATCGGCGTCGGTGAACTTGAATTGCATATCCGCAAAAATTCCGACGCAACTCGCATCGAACCCGCGGTCGGTTTCGATCGCGGTGCGTTGCAGGTCGGGCATGACTTTCAGATCGATCTCAAATCCCTTGACGTCCACGATGGCGACACCGTCACCATCAAAGTAAAAGCAGCCGATGAACGACCGATCCCCGGACCGCAGGTTGTCTGGCAAGGGCCGTGGACAATTCGCATCGCGGACAACGCCGAAGCGATCGGTCAGAAATCGCTGCGTGAAGCCGATCAGAAACTCGTCGAATCACTGCGCAAGCTCGAAGAACAGCTTCAGCAGGATGCGAACAGGGGAAATGAACTCAAAGATAAGTTGTCGCGTGCGTGGAATGATGAAGTGCAGCAGGATGTTCGCGAACTCAGCGAAAAAGAACAGACGCAGGGCCGTGAACTGCAACAACTGGCCGAACAGGCCGCCGCGCATCCGCTGATGAAGAAGCAGGCTGAGAAGCTGACGGAGCTGGCTCAGCAGGTCCGCAACGATGTGCCGGAAAAACTGAACGAGGCCGCTGCGGCGGATCGCGATCCGGCGGCTCAGAACATCCAGGAATCAGTGAATGATCTGAATCGTATTCGCGAAGAACTTCACAGGGCGACCGACGAAATTGAAAAGGCCGCTGAGCTGGAACAGGAACTTGCGGAACTGAATCGACTGGCTCTGGAGGCGCAGCAACT
>CAZFDW010000784.1:1431-2603 GCA_964517865.1 uncultured Chitinophaga sp. | reverse complement strand
TGACTCTCCGAGTCGAGATCATGACAACTGAACCTGACCACTTGAGGGCCGATTATGCGGGCTGAAACGTGAGAGCCTCATAATTCTGGGCTGCGACTATTTGACAACGGGGCTGGTGCGACGGTAAAACAGGGCAGGTTACGCGGGAAAGGTGCGGATATCCCGTGAAAATCGTGTGTCAGTGTTCAGCAGATTTTGACGGGGTTTCGTCAATTGCTGATTCAACTTACAGCCATCATTCGCCTCAGAAGTTGAGTTTTCCCATGAAGCTGTTCATCCGAATTTGCCTGTCATTGTGTGCTGCGGCTTTGTGCTCGACGCCGGCAAATGCGCAATATTGGAATCCCTGGAGTGGTTGGTGGGGAGCCGGCTATTATGGAAGCCCTGCGTACGCTGCTCCTGTCTACACAAGTTACTACGGATCGCCGTCCTATGGTTGCTGCGGAACTGCGACACCGGCCTATGCTGTGAGCTATGGCTCATGCGGCAGCGGTTGCTGTGGCAGCGCTTGTTGTGATGCATGCGGTTCAGGCTGTGCATCTGGTTCATGTGCAGGCACTGCACCTTCAGGCTTGTTGAAACCAGCACAGGATCCGATCTCCGATAAGAAGACGCCTGACTACGAAAACGACACTCGTTCACGACGGTTTAACCCGGACGCAACGGCTCCTGACGCTCAAGGGGCTGACGACCCGCTTGATCCTGTCGATACCCGCGACCGCACGGACCTGTTTGGTCGTCCGAAAGCGGGCACGGAAGGTGCCGGTTCTGGTTCCGGATCAGGCACCTTTGAAGAAGACAAAACTGATCCTGTCCTGGATCGTTCGCTTCAAAAACCACCGATGACTGACCCGCTGGACGGGAAGACTCTGGACCCGGTTGACAGCAATCCTGGCACACCGGTTGATGAGAAGACATTCTTCGAAGAACCGACTAAACCGGACACCAGTGCCTCACGTGGTCGCGATGCTGTAATCGCAAGCACAGGTTCCCTGAGCGAAGTGATCGCGCCAAAGCGTCTGGCATCGCGTTCGTTGCCAGCCAGCCAGCGTTCGGCATCAGCCAGCAGACTGGCCGACAAGTCGAACAACACAAAGTCTGATTCACCGCGACCACTCCGCTGGATTTCCGCTCCGCTTGCAGATGGTCATGTGCAATTGTGAGTCCGATTG
>CAZFDW010000784.1:0-1331 GCA_964517865.1 uncultured Chitinophaga sp. | reverse complement strand
CTGGTTACCGACTGTACCAACTGCACAACGCCGGGATCTGCTGCATTCTTGCGAGTTGCTGAATACGTTGCTTCGCTGCAGCCATTCCGAGCGTTGGAGAATAGCCGAAGTTGTGGTCGATGGTGGCGAGTGCAGCCTGAACATCCGGCAGTGAGATGGCAGTCCGTCCGTCGCGTGCGGCACGCATCCGGGCGACCCACAGTGTTGCGGGATACATCAAGGCCAGACTTCGAAATCCATCAATGAACGGCATGTCGTAGAACGCGCGACCACAGAAATGCAGGCCCTGCAGTTTCACACGAAAATAACGGACGAACAGCTCATCGAATGCCGCGTTCCGTCCGCCGAACTCCTTTTCAAGCTGAGAAAACTTCGGCATTGCAGCCAGAATTTCCGGTGCAGATTCAGGAGCTGTGGCAGCCTGGCCTGAAAAAGCAACGCGCACCGAGATCGGATCGGCCATTGCCGGAACACGTCCACGTCCGAATGTGAAACGGACGCCATCACTCAGCAATCGCATGCGCCCCTTTAAACCGCCGTGGGCTGTTATTTCAGTGTCGTGTCGCAGGAGTTGAGCCACCCACTGTCGAAACATTGTTCTTCCAATACCGGTCGGTTCAACCTGCGGCAAATCATCGTCCGGCTGCGCGCGAACCGAAGCTTCGTGCAGGACCGGCAGCAAATGCCTCAACTGCTCGTCAGGGATCGCCGCCCCTGGAGTTTGTTCGAGCAGCTCGATCCATGTCAGAACACGCACCAACTTTGTGGCAAAACTGACTTTCCCGATTGACAGTCCACGTTCAACGAACGCCAGCAAGAGCAGGACATCGGGCCAGGACATTGGCTGACCGGGGAAAAGCTGCGGCGCGGCGGGTGCCTGGTAGTTCGACGGCACAATTTCTCCCGCCAGCTCTTCCAGCGCATGTCGCTGCTGAGCCACGGGTTCTCCCAGATTCTGCACGACCGATGGGCAACTGAATCGCAGACTCACCGTCACCGAATTTCCCGATGGATGCACGGCATACGGATAGGCACGACACGCCAACGGTTTCGCCGCTTCACCGAACTTTGCATGAATGCGACACAGACCGCGATCGTCCAGAAACACGCACGCTCCGTCAGCCTGATGATTGAGTCGAAAATCCGTGCCGTGCGCGACGATCATTGGCCGGTCGCCAGCAACGCCATCGGCCGCCGTCCAATTCTGTTTGTCGATTCGCTTCTTTTCGACCGCTGTAATGACGATTTGATGCTCCCGGCAGCAGCCACCGCAATTGTGACAGCTCCAGTTCTGCAGAATCGGCAGGATAACGCCCGGACGAGCCATGATG
>CAZFDW010000783.1:0-2603 GCA_964517865.1 uncultured Chitinophaga sp. | reverse complement strand
CTCGCCGCTGCCTCATTTCTGGCCGCTTAAAGAATATTCGCCAAGCACCGTCCCACTATCGGACGGCTGCAACGTCACCATAACGTTCCCTTCGACCGTGTTTCATGGTCATGCGACGGACATGAATGTCCATCCTACATCCGATCGTTCCCCGCCGCGCGGAGTATAACACAGTCGCCAAAGCGTTTTGCACTGTTCCGGGCAGAGGCCACCGGAATACGCACAGGAACACCTGGCTGACCTGCCAGGCTGGCGTCATTGACTGGCCGGACGTTACATTCCCTATCGCCATCCGCCGTTCCGGACGGCACTTCTCTGCTGTCAGAGAAAGTCTGCTTTGGATCGTTGTCTTTTCTGCCCGCTGCTGACTATCCTCCGGTGGATGTTCTGCTATCTGCTCACCTCATTCCCGACCTTTTCCTGAAAGGTTCCCGCCATGGCTGCTAAGCCTGCTCAAAATCGTCGTTCGTTTCTTCAGACTACTGCTGCCGGGTCTGCCGCTGCTTTGTCTGCGTCGCTGTTTGTTTCAGAAGCAGGGGCTAAGACTTCCCGCAGTCTGCTGGAAAAGCTCAACATCGCCTGCATCGGCACGGCAAATCGAGCGGCTGAAGATGTCAACGGCGTGATTGGCGAAAACATCGTCGCCATCGTGGATGTCGATTCCAGTTACCTCGACAAAGCGAAGGCGATGCTTATTGAAAAAAACCACCTTGAACCACGTTGCTATGCCGACTATCGCGAAATGATCGAGGCTGAAGGCGACAAGATCGACGCGGTTGTCATCGGTACCACTGATCATCATCACGCTCCCGCCTCGATCCGCGCGATTCGAGCGGGCAAACATGTGTATTGCGAAAAGCCGCTGACGCATACTGTGTTTGAAGCCAGACTCATTGCGAAAGCTGCCGCTGAAAAAGGCGTGGCGACGCAGTTGGGGACTCAGATCCACGCTGAAAATAACTATCGTCGAGTTGTCGAAATCATCAAGGCCGGGGTGATCGGCGATGTGACTGAGGCGCATGTGTGGGTCGGCAAGGGTTGGGGCGGTGGTGAGCGGCCTGCGAAAGGCGATCCTGTTCCGGCAAATCTGAACTGGAATCTGTGGCTCGGACCAGCTCGTGAACGACCTTACGCGAATGGCATGTATCATCCGGCAAACTGGCGTCGCTGGTGGGATTTCGGTCAAGGTACGCTTGGCGACATGGCCTGCCATTATATGGACTTGCCATTCTGGGCTCTTGATCTGCGGCATCCGACGCGTTGTGAAGCGGAAGGGCCTCCGGTACATCCGGAAACGTGTCCGCTTGGCCTGATCGTCAAGTACGACTTTCCTGCCCGAGGAACGATGCCAGCTTGTAAACTTACCTGGTACGACGGTGACCTGATTCCAAAGAAGGTCAACGGCCAGACCGTGCCTGCCAACGGCGTCATGTTTGTCGGGACCGACGGCATGATGTTCGCCGACTACAGCAAGTACAAGCTGTTTCCTGGTGACAAGTTCAACGACTTCAAACCGCCAGCGGAAACGATCCCGAACTCAATCGGCCATCACGCGGAATGGATCAAAGCCTGCAAAGACGGTTCACCGACCACCTGCAACTTCGATTATTCCGGTGCACTGACGGAAACGGTCCTGCTGGGCAACGTGGCGTACCGTCTCGGCAAGGCCCTTGACTGGGATGCCGACAAGCTCGTGGTTACGAACGTGCCAGAAGCCGCGAAGCTGATCAACAAGGATTATCGAGCGGGCTGGGAAGTGGCTTAGAACGCCTGGACCGCGCGCGGTTGCAGATGGCACATTCGTTTAACCGCGTGGGCTTCGCCCCGCGCGGCAACGCATAGATTCCATCCAGCTGTACGCTGCCAGCGCGGCCCGATGGGCACGCGGTTAAACAATTAACTGGCTGCACCCCCTGACAAACATTCGCTGTCCCAAATTGATTGGTGATTTCTATCTGTGTAAATTTGTGTTTATCTGTGGTTGCTTGCGCAGGTTTCGTTCTGAGGCGTGAACGTTTACAAAAAACTTAACCACGAGTTCAAATCATGCTGGCTGGCGTTGGAACTTGGGTCAACAGACTCGCCCGCTCTTCCCGAAGCCGTGACGTGGCTGAGTGACCCGAATTCCGCCAGTGCTGAACCTCGCGCAGAGTTCGCTGAACTCGTCGATTTCATCACGACCCGAATCGAAAATCTGAGCCCGGAGCAGATCACGCGCGGCGGGGATGCGATCATCGGCGTCCTGGAGAAAACAACGGATGTAGACGCGTAGATCGCCGCAGGAAAGAGTCTTGTGCCCTTGGCTCAAAAACTCAACCCCGACTTGCGAGTGCGTACGGCAGAGCTCTTCGTCGCATCTCTCCAATGCGTTGATGATGGCGAGATTACTGAACGAGCGGTCCCTGGCCTCGCTGCTGCAACGGACGGAAATGAGCACGGAGGGCTGACGCCCAACCGCTCGCCGTCGGAACCGCCACTCAGACGCTTTCATAACCTGCATGACGCCGCCGCTGGTTCCAGCAGAACTGGCCTGATTTTGATCTTGAGGCCACGCATCCGGTGATCTGGCGGGGAGAAAGATAAGTGGGTGGCGAGTGGCGAGT
>CAZFDW010000782.1:0-2605 GCA_964517865.1 uncultured Chitinophaga sp. | reverse complement strand
CGGGGGATAAGAACTCCATCGGGTCCTGAAGTTGGCATGAAACAGCTCGAGTTTACGGAATGAATTTTATGCGAAAGAATCTCTCGCCCGGGTGCCAGCCCGAGCCCCACACCGCCGCTGCCTCGGAGCTCCTTGGTAGAGTGCACTTACAAATTGTGTTCGCAGTATTTACGATTGCTTCTGGATAGACAGGAAACATATATGGAGTCAATAGGTTCATTTAATTCTTTGCTGTTCGGCTGGAAAACGCTTCCGGATCCTGGCGGGCTCTACATTTCTACAACGGCTGGGCAAAACATTGCCGAAGCTCAGTTTTGGGCGCAGAGTTCAGCAGAAGCGAAAGAGATGGATTTCATCGAAGACTCGCAGGGCCGACGGCTGCCGATTTGTTTCGTCGGAATGGGTGTTCGCTCCTGGCTGGAGGTCGCAACTTTCAAGGATATTGTCGAAGTCGTCCTTGAACGCCAGCCAGCGATAAGTTTGCACGAAGACGACGTATTTAGACGGGCGATCGAGTACTACCTTGAGTTCGACACATTCGAACCTTGAAAAGTGCTGAGGCTCAATCTTTCAGCGCAACATTCCAGAGCTGTACCGACATGTCGGTCATCTTTGAGGTCAATTGAGCATTCGCACATCCATTGTGCGACACCACCACCCATACTCTTTGGAACTCGCCTGTTTCAGATGGCCGAAATCAATCTCAACACTGCGAGGCCTGGCCCAGGGCGGATCGCATCATTTTGCGAAGAGTAGGGGCGGGAAGAGTCGGGGCCATCCATCGCACCTTGCCTGATGCGTTTTTCGGTGGTTTCTGACGAAACGGTCGGAGCCAGAAATGGTACGCTGCCGAACTTTCCTTCCGCTCACTGCTCTGCGGAAAAAGTTGTTCAAGAAATTGCGGCGATCACGCCGTCACGGCCCCCCAATCGTGGCAATGACAAATACCAGTAGAGTTCCCGACAATTCCGCTGCCCACAATGAATGTCTCCTGAAACCTTCAGATGGCAAAGCTTGCACTCAATCGGACGTCGAAAAAACTACTAAACGAGTCGGGACTGCCGTGTCGGAAAACACCGTGCGGTGCAAAGATTGGTGGCGAGAGAATCCGTAAGATCTACCTCTTTTCCGGATTTTGAGCCGGAGTACTAAGGGACTCCGCCACGCTTTGTCGGCGGACCACTGACCACAGTCGCCAAAATGAGGGTGGAGATAGTGACGTCGCTGCGTTCGGGCGAACATGGCTGCGTCATATTTCAGGTACTCCAACTTAGCCTCTGGTCAAGTTCGACAGATGAAATGTTGGCGACAATGAAAATGAGTCTTTCAACCGCGAGGCCAGTTCCGGGGCGGATTGCTGTATCTGTCCGACTGGGAAGAGTTACGAGCAACCTCAAGCAAATGCCTGAGTTTCGTTCGATGAACAGCCAGACGCATGAGTGAACAAGGGAAGGCAAATTGCCCGTTCTCATCTGATATCGAGTAGCACCCTCCGCTGTGGATCTTGCAGAACCAATGATCGCCCGCAAGTCCATGACCGCAAAGCAGCAGCAAGGATCTTCACGGTTTACCGTTCACCGAATGAACCACCTACTGGAATGGCATTGTCAAACGGGAGGAATGTTGTCGGGTAGGTCGCGAAAGTTATCCCACTGATCTCTACGATTTTCAAGCACCTATTGCGAAACGTGATCGCATTAGGACTCCTCAATGTGAATTCCGTCAGCAGCAATCTGACAGGCGAGCTGAGACATCAACTTCCTGCGAATCTGCAACTCCTGCGGTGCCCCCGCCAACACGGCCATCGTGATGCCAGCATGCACGCACTGGCCCGTGACTCGATCCTGTGGAGCGACGGTCGGGGAGTTTTCCGGAGCAATACTGCCGCCAGAAAAATAGGCAGCAGAACCTACCCAGTGCGCTGGCCGACCTGGGTCTTCTTCTCGAGCCGCAGCAAAGACCATACGCCGATTTTTGTCAGTCGGATCAATAACCCATTTCTGCCCCAACTCTAATACTGACACTTCTTCTTCGCGGAGTTCTGTCAGTTTTCTTGCACATACGATCAACCACCAGACCGCACACCGTTTTGGTAATGCGAACGACAGAAATTCAATCTCTGCCGTACCGTCGGGAAAACTCGCAAGTCGGCCAAGAAATTCTTCCGTCGTCTCAGCGTCTTCTGGGGTCACAGGAATTGACTGTCGAAGCCGGAACCGTTTCAAAATGTCCATTGCTGCAGGTGATGCATATCCACTGATTGGTGCCAGATCAGGTCCAAGGTCTGTGTTCTCACGCGAGAAAGGGGCGACAATGGCAGGCTGGGACGGATGAAAATTCTCAGCCGATTCGCCTGGTCGATTCGATACCTGCGTCCGCAGTCCCGGCGTCAACGAGCCTGCAACTAATTGTGCATCTTTCGATGAAGGCCAGTCGATTAAAAACACTGTCTTGCCGCAACAGAAGATGTCGCCCTCACCCACGGTGGCTGCTGTCACCGCGACACCGTTGACGGTTGTTCCGTTGGTGCTGCCAAGATCACTAATCAGGGGGGATAAGAACTCCATCGGGTCCTGAAGTTGGCATGAAACAGCTCGAGTTTACG
>CAZFDW010000781.1:0-2611 GCA_964517865.1 uncultured Chitinophaga sp. | reverse complement strand
GGATCACTTCAGCAGGACTGGGCCACATGGAGCACTGCTCATGTGATGCTGCCCAGAGGCGAAACTTTGCTGACGGAAATGAACTCTGATCCGGGACGTTCCACAGACTCGGATGATTCTGCAACATCCCGACATATGATTCGCATTCCAGGCCGCACACTCAACGCCACAATCTTTGATCTGGACGCGCGACTGAATCTCAACACGCTCCATGAGATCGGCGGAGAAATGGTCGTGCGGAACGCTATTCGTCGCTGGATTCCCGATCTGGAAGCGGATGTGCGGTCCATTGATCCAGACTCAAAGACGTCGCTCCACTACGCGAGCTGGGCGGATGTGATCAACATGAACGACACTGACGATGATCGATCGATTGCGGACGTATTCGAATCGGCCTGCAGCGGACTCACATGTTGGGGAACGGGCAAACTGAACGTGCATCGCTGCGACGACGAACAGTTGCTGTATCTGGGCAAGTCACTCGGTCGCACAGCAATCATGCGTCAGATCATTCGGGAACATCGCAAATCACCGGCAGTGTCAATTGAATCCCTTTGTCAGACTTTACAACTGCGTGATGAAGATGCAGTCATCGTCAAACGCTATCTGGGCGACTCCAGCGGATGCACCGGCGTTATCATTCGCTGCGATGACGGAGGCCCGGAATTGTTTCTGGTCAAAGTTGCCGGTGCCGGTGCGTATCGGTCTCGGACACTCTACTTTCGCTTGAGATAGCCCCGCGATCGTTCTCGGCCGCCATTCGAGACCTGCGAAGCTACACCGAATGATTGGTGACAGACGCAAAGTTCAGGATTCACGTTGCGTCTCAATCATAGGCAGCCGCAAAACCATCTCTTTCAAAGTGCATGCCACCTGCAGATCTGGTTCACCGCAGGCAACCTTCAATTTACAAACGACCGTACCTGACCAGTCGTTACCGGCGATCACGGTCCATGGCACGCCTCTGACCCCTTTAGCGTTTTCTTTTCTTCTCTTGTGCCCCGCAGTGGCACCCATAACGTCCAAACTCCTAAGGGGTCAATGCTCGCAGAAATTGCAAAACAACTATCAGTCTTAGAGGCAAAGACGAACCGCACCAGTACGTAGCGCATCGTCGTAGCTAGCAGGACAGAAGCAACGAACCATAAATCCGATGCCAAAGTGTCGTTGAAGAGAGCGAATCGATGGATGACAAAAATCAACACTCCGATGAAAGTGACCCATCGAACTACTCGTCGTTCAAAGCCGTACTGTTTGTAAACACGCTCAGGTATTGTTAATACTACTCTGCGCTTCCAAGAAAACAATTCGAGAAGCATTGGCACGGTCGCCATGAAAAGGATCGCATTCAGGCAAAGCAGATATGAAGATCGTATAGGCAGATCCCATTTCAAAATGAAGTGCAAGTAGCACAAAACAGCGACAGCGCATAGGCTGCCAATAAGATAAACCCATTTGTCCACTGGAGTGTACATCACTCGAATGTCAACAGGGGCCTCAATGTACCGTTCACTGTCGTCCGACTTCGTGAACAAGCTTCGGCAAGTCACTACATCCGGCAACTTGACGGTCATCATGTGCGTAACATCTGCTCGGTTATGAAAAGCCTCATCGTCGCATTTTGCATTCAATCTTATCAGCTCCCTTATTGAAAAGCAGCTTGTGGCCGCCAAGACAGAAGTTGGCCATTGGAACTGTGAATTAGGGATGCACCTAAAGTGGTCGCTGCAACGTTTGAAAGACGTTTCGATGCAACAGATGGCGAGGGCGAGCCGCTTGGGGAGGGATGCATAGTATATTTCTCCATACAGTCGTCAAAATCATTGTCACAATTGTCAGCCTCGTAGAATCCAAGTGCCACACAACCGAGTGATCCGAGTATGTAGCACGGACCACAAAGCGGCGGGAACCAAATGCAGGCAATCGAACAGGCTTTCCAGGCCGCCACAAGGCAGGCAGCCACTTCGAAACCTGCCTTGGTCATGCAGATCACGAGAGCAACGTGGCACTTGGTGGTCGGATCACCAATCTGACACGACATCCCGTAGGGATCGGTCGTTCGCAAAGCAAAATACTGCGAATAAAGACTGGATCCGTCGATATACGATAACGGATCGCGCTGGAGGAATCGTCCATTGGACGCGGCATAAACACGTCGCCGGAGATCGACAAAGCCCGACTCATCGTCACGAGTCCGACCATGGAAGCTTGGCGAGCGGCTGACTATAGAGTTGCCGTTGGCCGGCAGGCTCCAGTGTATGCCGCTCGGGCCATAGACACATTGGTGGCAAATCTCGCCTTCAATCGAAGTTAGACTGTAGGTGTTCCACTGTCGATTCTGGCTTAACCAGTATTTTTCTTCCGCTGCGTTGGTGGCATTCACAAAGTTCAGCACTTCATCGATGTAAGCTCCATAGGCGTACTTCCGGTCGCTGTCCGTGACGGCATTCCCCGGCGTGTATTCACAGGTGATCTGCTGACCGGCCTGCACAAAGATGGTCGTCTGTGTGCCACTGGTTTCGGCCACGTTCCTGGCGACCCTTCTGCCGATGGCGTCATAGCCATAGGTCGCGTTCTTCAGACCGGTGACCCCATTGGACGCAAAGCTCTG
>CAZFDW010000780.1:0-2619 GCA_964517865.1 uncultured Chitinophaga sp. | reverse complement strand
TTCGAGCGAATTGAAACACCATTCCTCAAACGATCGAGCCAGTTCACGAACAAGTACTTCCACGCGGTGTTCAAACCCATGAGCATCCGCAGGACCCATGTCCGGCTTCAGAAAGATGGCTGCCGTATCAGTCAGCGTCTGGCACAATACGGCCTGTCTTTTTGTCAGCCACGCGACAACAACCTTATTCGGAATTGCACAAACCAGCGTCCCTGCTGTAACCTGACCATCCATGAGAGGCGTCCTTTCCTGAGTTGTTAGTGTGAAGACCAACATTCTCCGGCAAGACGCCTCTTTTTATACAGACCAATTCTCCCCTGTCTCACTGCGCAATACGCAGATCGCACCCGCTGCAACAGATCCAGGAACCGGCGTTTTTCGAAGACCCCGCGAATCAGCACCTCCAGTTCCAGAGCGGTCCGTGGTGCCTCTCCTTCGCCGTCAATGCTTCGCCAGACCTTAAACCATTCCTGATTCGCGGTGAGCGATCCGATGCGAGCCTGGAGGCCGTCGGACACGATCATCAGTTCGTTGTATTGCAGCAGGGACGGAATTTCCGCCTTGTACGTCTGCAACTGAGCATACGCCGACCAGACCGTCGCATCTTCATCGGCGGCATTCTTGAGTTCGATCAAGGCGAGCGGCAGCCCGTTGACGAAGACCACCAGATCTGGGCGGCGGTTGTGATGCGTTTCGATGACCGTGAACTGATTGACGACGAACCAGTCATTGTTGGCAGGATCTAAGAAATCCAGCAGAAGAACTCGGTCACCAGCGATCGAGCCATCCGGCCGGCGGTATTCGACCTCGACCCCGTCCCGCAGCATTTTGTGAAACGCTCGGTTCGTGCGTGTGACCGACGGCGTGTCAGGCCGCAAGACCTTCCGCAGGGCCTCGTCCTGAGCTTCCTCGGGAATCAACGGGTTCAGTCGCTGAATCGCGTCTCGCAGCCGGGACACCAGCACGACATCACCGAACGACGACCGTTCAGCCCCCGATTCTCCCGGCGCGATGTTCGGCCCATGGCCCACAGCGTAGCCCAGTTCCCCGAACCAGCTCAGGGCTGCATCTTCGACGATCGCTTCGTTGAGTGACATTGAGGGGCCTTCAGGATGCAGCACCGAGTAAGGAACGAACCAGGTCTTCCGCCGTGTCTTCATCGACACAGTTGTCGAACCGTCCGACGGCCGCATCGATACCAAGTTTCTTCAGCACCGACTTCGGCACATCGGTCACCTTGGGAATCACCAGCTTCACTTTGACCTGATACGGAAACTTCCCGCCCCAGATCTTCGGCACCAAGTTCTTGCCGCCGTCGCAGGTCGCCTGCCAGAGCCCAAGCAGACCGCCGATTTCGTAGTGATGCAGCAAGCAGTAGTCGCCGGTTTTGATCTCCAGCGGCCAGGGTTTGTTCGAGCCGAAGAGGTTCTTTTCGACGCAGTCCAGATAAGTGGAACTGCTGCATTCGAAGATGAAGGTTTGTGATCCCACTTTGTCAGTTTTCTATGTCGGCATCGACACTGTCGTTAGTTTTTCGAAAATCCAGTCAAGCACGCTCAACAACGTCTGACGATCCTGGTCTGACGTCAAATCATCCAGCATGACATACGGCAACCCATCCATCCCACCTCGCAGGTTCCAGCCTGGAAGCTGCTCAAGCCGTTGTTTCAGTTCCGCAACGACCGCAGGCTGGTCGAATGGGGCACGATTCACAAGAAATCGCATCCGGAAAACTAACAGCCCGCGATGCTTACACGTAACCGGATAAATGATGCGGTTGGCGCAGACAAATCCTGGAGTGAAAGCCACATCTCGCACACCGCGATTGAAATTCATTTCACAGGAATGCTTTGCTGCCCAGTCAACGAACGCCTTCGCTCCAGTGAGGCGAGCAGGTGTGCCTTCATTGGCGATCACATTCAGAAAGTCCTCCATCGGAATGCTCTGCGACGATCCAGTGCCTCCCGTCCTCCGCTTACGCGAGGCACCCGTCTGACCGATCACCGTCGGCACCAGTGTCTTCAGACGCCCCGCTGGATCGACGAACTGCTTGATCTCCACTGCCAGCACCTCTGCTGGGTCCATCTGCCTATTGAGAAACTCGACGACACGCCGCAGCTCAGCCGGGATGATATCCGCCACGAACACCATCCGAATTCGCCCGGCCTGCAGGTTGGTCTTCACACGCTCCCAGAATGAATCGGTCCCCGCCTCGGGACCCAGAAACTCGCCAAGCCTGTCTTCGGCGGATGTCCCGTCTGCCTCACACTGCGCCTGAAAACGACTGCGAATTTCTTCAACAGACCAGTAGCTGACTGCGTTGGCCGCGTAATCCAGCAACTGGCCCACAACCTCACGCCGAATGCGTGTGTCGCTGCTGCGTTTGACTTCCACGAGTGTGGGCACACCGTCCTGATCGATAAACAGATGATCCAACGACCAGCGGTTTGCACCGTCTAATTCACCAGGCACTCCGAACTCACGCGACACCAGAATCCAGCGCCGTGGTTCCGCCAGATCCATCTGCTCACCGGCCAGCAGGTTCGGATAGTTCGCAAGGAGTCCTTGAAGCAACGATTCTGAGTCGTATGGAGCCTCACGCATTGCCAGCAACTTTGC
>CAZFDW010000779.1:0-2627 GCA_964517865.1 uncultured Chitinophaga sp. | reverse complement strand
AGTTCCGGTGGTATGTCAGACATCCGTGTCATGCACGTGATGTCTCAGATTCTCAATTTCCTGTACAGACCAATCCCGGGCCGTGAACGGTTACCTCAATGGGACGCCACATCCACTCGGCGGGATCGTCGTCTCTTATGCAGAACACGAGAGATATCGAGCCATCATCGATGGAACGATTGACGACAGTCATTGGGGAATCGACAAACGGCCGGGGCAACAGCATTCTGCGGTGATTGCGACAGACCTGGAACTTCGGGCTAACGACACACTGACGTTTGAGCTTGTGTCCTCCCGTTCGTATTCGCGACACAATCTCGGCCGCTTCCGCCTCTCAGTCACTGACGATCCGACCGCCTTGGATCGCGATAAAGTCCGCTTCGCCGCGCTGACGCTCACAGATCCCTGGACCAAACTCGCCGCAGCCTATCACCTCGTCGGCGATCAACAGGCACTCGCCAAACTGCTGGAGCAACACCCCGAAGCCAGGAGTGTCATCCGCGACCTACCCGCTAAGCCGTAGAACTCGGAACACGCGATCGCGGCACGAAGCAAGGCGAACCCTCCCGGCTGGTCCAGAGCCTCAATGAGAATTCCAACAATAGAGGCCACTCGCGACGCGCTGACCGCAAGATCCTGTTCCGCGAAGCAGAGGCGAATATAGGCGGCAGCATCACTGTTGTGCCAGTTTTTAAACATGGCACTGCCTGCCTGGAGAATTGAACCATGTCCAACCTGCCACACCGGCTTGCCAAACACATGTCAATGCGCGATCAGGGCAACAACGTCTGGGATTCGAATCCCGAGTTCATTATCTACGTTGGCGGCGATATCGTTCTTGACAAAATTGAGATTCCAGAGAACGTGGATCTCCTGCAGCTCGCTGATCTCAAAGCTCGGTATGAAAAAAGTCTGAAAAGCACACACACCGATGTACGCGGCTGTCCGCCCTAGCGACTGAGCCCGACGCGACGGCGGGCGAGCAGGCAGGCGTCTCCCGCGACCTCAAAGTCCTCGCAGTTCTTTGGACGGGTGGCATAGTGGCGACAACGATACGGTGTCGCCGCCGTGCCATCGCCGTCCAACGCAACGCAAGTGCCGCCGGGGCGCGGAACGATATGCTGGCCGCTATGCAGTTGTACGAGTTCCGGGTGCAACTTCCTAAACGGGTCGCGCGCAGAGAGCGACACCAGATCAAAGCCCTGACGACAGCACGCGCCGCAATTAGCGCAGTCCTCCGCAGCCAACTTTCGCTCCCAACGTTCGCACGCCTGCTCATCGGAACGAACGGGGGGCGCAATTTTACCCGGTGGCTTGTGCTGCCGACAGCGCAAGCCTGACTTTCCGGAAACGGCCCAGGCGCATGACCCGCAGCGCAAAGCCTCAGAGCTGGACAACAGCGAGCCCAAGCGGTGACGGGAGCGCGTCACACTCCAAAGCGAAGACGGCTGAGCCAGACCACGAACAGCATCAGCAATCGCTGCCGTGGCGGACAGGCTGCGCGTCAACACCGACTCAAAAGGTGACTTCTGCGCCAGTTGAAACCCGGTTTGAGCAATCACGATCGCCGGATCGTCACCGTCTCTCAGGGGATCCTCCGGCAACGCATCCCAATAAGGTCGCCAGTCGGTGGTGACGGCCATAAACGCACGCAAGCCGAAGGGGGCCGAGAGCGCCGCCTGCAATCGATGGCAGGCGTATTCGTAGATCAAATCGCGATTGCTGGTATTGGAAAGTCCCCAGTCCGGCAGGTCCTTGGCGCGGATCCCAGACACCAGCCAGTGGCAGATCTCATGAAAAATCATCTGGGCCATGGAGTCGTCGGCATCGAAATCGGCGGCAACCGAAATCGTCAGCGTCCCTTTCCCATCGTAGGAAGCGTACGCTTCAGCAGATCGCTGGACCTCCAGCCCCAGGTCTGCGGCAGCACGAAGCCAAATCAAATCGACGGGGTCTTGGTATTGATGAACAATCGGGCGTACGGACATGAAAAATAGCCTATTTGTACTGACGAGTATTCAGGCAATTTGCCTGTATGGCGAGTTTCTGATCTCCGGGATAGTCGTCATCGCGATTGCACTCGCCTACGTGCGCTGCGACAAAACCAAATCGCAATGGATTCGCTCGGATTCAAAAAGCTCCACCGTTACGCAACTATTGATGCTCGCGCCGCCAATGAGTCGCCGCTGCAATTGACTTCTGCAGGAGCAAGCGAGCTGACGGCGCTGACACGGGTTCATTTGAAGCGCAAGGATCAAAGGGCAATTCAACCGAACACTCGTGCATCTGGATGTTTCGCCATGAGAAAATTGTCGAACAAATGGTCGACATTTTCAAGTATCCAGCGACCGATCAATAGTCGCCGGATAACGACGGCGGATAAACAGGAAGCGACGGATTTCGCGAGTGCGGACGGAGAACGTCGCAGTAACGACTTGCCACCCCCTCAATTCCCCACCATCGCCCTTCGCCGGATCTCAGCATCCACCGCTTCCACACTCCGCACATTCACCAGTGCCGCTACGCACGCCCGAAGCGTCAGCCGCATCATGTCCGGCTCTTTGACGGCCAGCTCGCTGAACGTCTCAAGCATGTTGTCAGGGTGCATCAGCACCGCTGTTTTTGCG
>CAZFDW010000778.1:0-2628 GCA_964517865.1 uncultured Chitinophaga sp. | reverse complement strand
CCGTTTCTCGCTGAAGCGCGTCGAGAGCGACAAGCGATGTCCATTTCTGGTCCAATTGTCGATAAGCGTCCGCGTGGCGTATGGCCTCGGCCAGGTGTCGGCGGGCTTGAAAGTCGTGTCCCTGTTGGTGACGAGCCAACGCCAGAAAGTATTCGGCACACGCGAGTTGGAATTCGTCGGTCGCGTCACCGCCGCGGTCGAGCTTTTCGGCCAGTGTGGTTAACGTATCGACCGCCTCGCCGTATTGGCCGTCGCGAAAGAGACTCGCTCCAATTGTCAAAACGTGATCATCATCATAGTCGTCGGGGGAATCGTGCGCATGAATCGCCCGAGCCATTTGAAGAACAGTGTTTGAGTCGCCCGGTATATCGGGCGACAATACGCACAGCCAAGCCACTCGATAACGGTTCGACGGCACTTCGCTGTCCCGGAATTCTTCTACCAGCGTCGCACACACCTCACGGTAGGCTTCAAGATCGCCGGTGCCCAGCAAGGCGAAGGCACGATGGCCGGCGGGTGTGTAGGAAAGCTGCAGGTCGCGCCCGATGGCCTTGGCGAATTCCTGGGCTGCCCGTCCATACTCACTCAACTTTGCATTCGCATTTCCCCGCACTTCCCAAAACCCCAATGTGTCCGGAGCCAGCCGCAGGAACTCTTGCAGAGCTGGCCGTTCCACCGCACCCCCACTGGGAAGCGCCCGTTGATAATAGGCCACGGCCAACTCACCGCGTCGCGAGACGTCCTCTGAAAACTCATACCCGCGCCCGGCGTCCCACACGTGAATCGTGCCGCTCTCGGTGGCGGCTGCGAGCCTATGGCCGTCGGGACTCCATGCAAGGTGCTTCGGGTTGTCTTTCTCGAACGGAAACGTCAATGACTCGGCACCACCGGTTGCCGCGAGTACTTTCAGGCTGCCGTCCTGAGACGCAGAGGCCAGCCGGCGTCCATCTGGACTCCAGGTCAGCGCGTCAATCTGCGCGTTGTGAGGTTTGTGGCTAAAGTCAACGTTGCCGGAATTGACGTCGAGCACTTCAACCAGGCCTTGCGTCCCGGCACAGGCCAATGCCTGTCCACCGGGACTCCAGGCAAGTCTAGTCACGCCGCCGCGGTGATTGCGTCCGCCCAGCTGATATTTGAGGATACGTTTTCCTGTTGCGACGTTGAGAATATGCGCATGGGCTTTATGCGCGACCGTGCCGTTTTCACCCAAGTCGCCACTGGCGGCGACGGCCACGCATGTGCAGTCGAATGACCACACAATTTGCCCAAAGGGTTCTTTCGAGCTGTGTTGCTCTTTTTGCCAGCGGGAGATTGTCAGTTCGCGATCGACGTCCCAGAACTCAAGATCCACGTTCTCGTTGAACGACGTCTCGATGGCGAGCATTGCCGCATCAGGTGACCACACGATCTTGTGGAGTCGGTGTTGCGCAGTGCCTTGCCAAACGGAATGAACCTCTTCGGTCTCGCCATCAACAATCTGGATCTGCGGATTCTCGTCAGTTCCCGCGCGAACAGCCAGCAGTCGTCGGTCGGGACTCCAAAGGACCGGGCCGTCAGCCTTCGGTTGCTTGATCCTGATGCGGCTGCCGTCTACCGCATTCCAATATGACAGGGCATGGACGTCCGCACTGACTGCTACCAGTGTTCCTTCATCATCCAGCCAGGCCAATGACTCCAGCGATCCACCAGTGGAGATTGGCCGCGGTTGAATGGGGGCATTCCAGTCCCAGATCCTGATCTCATCGGTTCCGTCTGTTGACACCAAATGGGTGCCGTCAGGACTCCAGGCCAACGAATTGACAGGGCTGAGATGTCCACGAATTGTGACCAACGGCTGTTCGCCGGTGGGTTCCCAGATCGTCACGACTTCGCCGTGAGCCACGGCAAGTCGTGTCCCGTCCGGGTTCCAGGCGATGTCATGGCCGCCACCAGCTGTGGCGTGGTGTTGCTTACGGATGACAGACCAGTCCGGCCGATTCAGTAGAAACCAACTCTGGTGAGTCGCGACGGCCAGTTGTTGACCGGAGGGATGCCAGGAAAGGCGAGTCGCATAGTCCCCCTCACCTTCGACGAGGGACTCTTGAGCGATGAGTTCGGAGGTCGCTGGTCTCCAAATCTTGATGTCATGGAATTTGACGCTGGCAGCCAACAGCTCCCCATCCGGACTCCATCCCACATCGGTGACGAAGTTGCCCGCTTCTAAGGCGCACAATGTGCTCCCCTTGGCCACGTCCCAAATCCTCACCGTCTTATCCAACGAACCGCTGGCCAGTTGCGTTCCATCCGGGCTCCAGGCGAGGCACCACACACTACTTTCGTGTCCGCGCAGACTGCCAACTGTATCGGTGCCGCGATCCCAGATATAGATCCCGTTGTCGTCAGCACACATACCCCAGGCGAACTTCTGCCCGTCCGGGCTCCAGGCGACCTCGTGCCTGAGGATATCGGAAGCTGAATATCGACGCACGTACTCGCCCGAGCGAGCGTTCCAGATGCAGCCGGCAGTGGCGACGTAGTCTCCATCGGGGCTCCAGGAGGCAAACAGCATTTTGTTTCCGCCGAAGATCGTTCGGTCTTCCGGATGACACAACGAGAACAGGTAGTACCATTCCCAACCACGCCGGTCCT
>CAZFDW010000777.1:0-2633 GCA_964517865.1 uncultured Chitinophaga sp. | reverse complement strand
CCGCCTGGTTTTGGCCTGAAACCAGGCGGTTTTTTGTTGCGCGGATGATTAGGACATGTTTCACCACAGAGGTCCCAGCGCGGGCCTTTCAGGCCGCAACCAAACATGATTCTTGTTTTACCACGGAGGGCACGGAGAACTTGGCGCGGGCTTCGCCCGCAACCCAAATCATGGGGTATGATCGATGTTGGCGCGCTGGAGGGCGAAAAATTTCTCAGAAAAGCAACATTTTCAACGTTTGCTGATTAGTTCGTCCGGCATCGCAGCGTTCGCTCGCCTGAGAAATGAAGTCAGTGTCTTGCCCGCGAATCGCGCGAATGGGCGCGAATCTGAATCGCGGTCGGGATTGGAACTTCTGTTTTCGCGCCCATTCGCGCCATTCGCGGGCACGTCTGTTTTTGAGAGCGAATGGCCTCGCATGGCCTGAGATTCTTCGCGTCCTGCGCAAATTCTGCACGTTAGTAGTACGGAGTACCACAGAGGCCCGATGACTGGGCAATAGGATTGCATTCTCGATTCCATACTGACCCTACTCTTTTTGCGATTCCCTCCGTGATCTCCGTGTACCTCTGTGTCCTCTGTTCTGCAAACGTTGAGAGTTGTATATTCCTGAGAAGATTTTTCGCCGCCGATCGTGCCAACTTCAATCTGCTCCATGCTTTGGGTTGGCGGCCAAGCCCGGCGCGAAGCTCCTAACGTTCAAAATCTTTGCACGGCGCGCAAATCTCAGCAGGCATAAACAGGGAACACTAATCGACGCTGATCTTCACTGATGGAGTAATTGCCGTGGATTAGCGCAGATCAGCGTCGATTAGTGTTCCGAGCGTTCGTCACTTTGGTTTGCGGGTGAAGCCCGCATTGGGCGCATTGCGTTATTCCGGATACACAGCTCGCACCGGTTGGCTGCTGCCGCTTTGAGTCGGAATTGGCTGCACAGTTTCAGACTGAGTCCGAAGACCGCTGACCTGCTGAATGCCTGTATTTGGTGGCTGCGCGCCGACAGTCACGCCTCGCATTTCCGGGAAGGATTTAATTGTCGTCTCGATCTGTTTTTCCTGGATCACTTGCTGATTGTCCGACGTCGTCACCTGCATCTTCATGAATCGCGACAGGTTCATTTCCAGTGGCAATCCCGTCGCACGGTCCACAATGCAGCGTCCCAGGCTTTGACCACCGATAATCCGCAGCCGACCGACATTTGACGCTGAACCCGCCTCACCGGGGGAAACTCGTCCTGTAATTTCGATCTCAGCAGTCTTCTCATTTAACGCCACCAGACGGTACATCGACGTCAGATGAATGGGTACGGGTTGCATCAGACGACGATCCCGAGTCCATTGATCGCCGGGCATGACGCGTGTGGCGGCGGCTTCATCGACTGTATTGTCGTAAGGCAACAGCCCGATGGTGTCGTCCACAAAGTTGGCCACACCATCGTCGCCAAAGCGATTGCTGATTTCTGACAACAGTGTTTCACGACGTTCAAGCGGCACGTTGGCGACGCAGCGTTCAAGAAACTCCCGGTACCCCACAACTTCGCGAATGCTGTTGTTACGTCCCAGCCAGAATGCAAATCCGTTGTTGACCATGCCGGCATACGGGATTGCATCCCACGGAACCGCGCCGCGGTGGCTGTCAGAATCGTACGACAACTGCTGACCGTTGACGTCGTGCTGATAGGCCACGCGGGAATACTGAACTCCCAGACGTATGGCATCGGATTTTACGTCTTCGACGGTGATGATCAGGGTCAGCTCCAGTTTCGTACGAGCCATCGCCGGGACGACGTCGGATTTTTGCACAAGTGTCTGTTCAACCGTCTTATACAGCGGAAAACGATCACCCTGCTTCAGTCGCAGTTCCAGTTTTTCACCGGCAGGAGCCGTGTTGTTTCCAGTCGCTGGCTTTCGTTCGGATGAATCACTGACAGTTCGCACATCGACAGAATCGGGATCTGCGAAATCGTCTGCAGCAGAGTCGTCGCGGCGTGCCGTTGAAGAGTCCAGTGATTCATCGTCCGGCCCCAACAATTCGCCCATCAGATCGGCATCAATATCCGTGCTGCCGGAATCTGTACCGCCACAGCCAATGGATGCTGACAATGCGAATACGCTGAGTAGAAAACCACACTTCGAAAACTGCATCGATTTTGCTCCCGTCCCTGGGATCTGACAGCCCGCGACCGGACTTGAACCTGAATGAATTTAGCAGGAAGTGATTGTCAGCGTAAAGATGCAAGTCCCGAGGATATCGTTCATCCCGCCGCAACGACCAAATGGCATGACCGCTCGTTGCGCGATGGCACGCCGTTCGGCAGAAATTGCCGGTGCGGCGACGTGCCCCAATGCTGGGAGTTGGATTCATCGTTGTTCAGGGGAGCATTTTCAGCACGAACCCGAAGCGTCAGTTTTGAAGTTGCGAGATTCGAGTCCCGACAGGGACGGCAAGTTGCAGCCGGTGGTGTGAGTCACTGGTTGCGGAGCGTTGGGTGGCCAGAGCCCTGCAGGGCAACGCCGTGAGGGATCTTGATAAATGAAACCATTGGAGGGACACAAACCACGTGATTTCTCGGAATGTTATTCAGTCCCGGAGGGACGACAGGAGGTAGCCACGGGCGCGAGCCCGTGGTGCGC
>CAZFDW010000776.1:0-2635 GCA_964517865.1 uncultured Chitinophaga sp. | reverse complement strand
ATTTCCCGAGTGCATTTTCCGGACTGGTTGCCAAAAACGTATGTCAACAGCTCTACTCGCCCACGAATCAAACCTTAGCTCGCCAATTGAACTGGATGGTTCAATTTCTTGTGGAAACAAATGGAATTTCGAGAAGGAATTTCAGGAGCAGGGCGGCGCAGTGGCCGCATCGCGTGATTCGTCGTTGCTGGAATCATTCGATTTCGATTCCAGCGGCTCCATCCGGACGACGTTGTATCAGGGGAGCAAGCGTGCGATCGATGTGGCCCTCAGTCTGCTGGCGATTGTCGTGTTATCCCCGATTTTGTGCTTCGCCGCGTTGATGATCAAATTGTACGACCGAGGCCCCGTGTTTTTCAGCCAGGACCGCGTCGGAAAGGATGGCCGAACATTTCGTTGTTACAAATTTCGGTCAATGATTCTGAACGCCGAAGCTCTGCAAAAGAGCCTGATGGCGAACAGTGAGCACGCCGATCCCCGAACTTTCAAGATTGCAGACGACCCCCGAATCACGCCGCCCGGCCGAATTCTGCGTCGCTTCAGCATTGATGAACTTCCACAGATTCTGAATGTGTTTCTGGGTCAGATGAGTATCGTAGGTCCCCGGCCGCCGCTTCCCCACGAAGTAAAACTGTACAGCGATTCTGATTGGCAACGGCTGAGTGTGAAACCAGGTTTGACATGTATCTGGCAGGTCTCTGGTAGAAGTCGCCTGGCGTTTCCTGAACAGGTCAAGCTCGACGTTGATTATATCCGGCGTCAAAGTCTGGCTTTGGACCTGTCCATCATCGTGCGAACCATTCCGGCCGTATTGACTGGAGACGGTGCGGTATGATCGCAGCAGAACACGAACGTGTCTCAGTCTTCGGGATCGATATCGATCGCGTCACACTCAATTCGGCCGCTGCACGGCTGACGGATTGGGTGGAAAATGGCGATCGCCATTGCCGCTACGTCGTGACGCCCAATCTGGATCATGTGTTGTTGTATCGGGAGAATGCCGCCCTGCGGCAGGCGTATGCGGACGCATCGCTTGTGGTGGCTGACGGCTGGCCTTTGGTGACGGCTTCTCGGATGTCCGGAAGAGCATTGCCGGAACGAGTCGCGGGGTCCGACCTGGTCCCAAGTGTATTTTCTGAAATTGAACGTCGCGGGGTGACGCGCACGGTGTTCCTGCTGGGAGCAGCTCCGGGAGTTGCCGCTGCGGCTGCGGACGTGATTCATTCGCGCTGGTCAAATGTCAAGGTGGTTGGCACCTACAGTCCACCGCTGGGATTTGAGCATGATGCATGTGAGACTTCAAAGATCAACAATCTGATCAACGAGAAATCACCGGACGTGTTGGTTGTGGGATTCGGAGCACCCAAGCAGGAACTTTGGCTGCAGCGATTTCACCAGCAGTTGGATGTGAAAGTCGCACTGGCTGGAGGTGCCACGATTGATTTTCTGGCAGGGCGTCAAACGCGTGCTCCCGCATGGATGCGCATGATGCGACTGGAATGGTCGCACCGACTCCTGACAAATCCGCGAAGACTCTTTGGCAGATACACCTGGAATGCATCCAGCCTTCCACGGTTAATGCTTCAGGAATATTTCACAGCAAAAACAGATCGGATTCGGTGGCTGAAATTTTAAACCAATAAAAAACCGTCTGCGCGAGATCCAGAATGCGACGGTTTCAGCCAGAGAGTACTGAAAATTAGAGGTCATTAAAGGAAAGACACGTGTTTACGATCGCCACAACCAGAGTCCCATGGAACACCGCTTGCGGTGTGCGCTGGGGATTTGCTGTGGCGTTTGTTTGCCTGAGTAATGTGGCTGTGGCTGGTTTTGTGCCTGCTGGTGTTGCCACTTCGCATGAACGGCAGTGCGACTCGTTAGCGTGGCTGACTGATCTGCTGGATCAGCCGACAATCCATGCCACCGGGTCGGGTGATATGGGTGGTAGTACAGCCGAATCACCAACACCCGTACATCCCAGCGAACAAGCACTCCAGAAAATTGAATGCCTTGCCGGCCTGCTGGTGCCCACCGGCGGCTCGACAGGTTCCGGGAATTCCGGGGGACCTCAGACCCTGACATTCACACCACTCTTACCGAGCGCCGTCATCCTTGCTGATCCGCAGCTGGTCTCACGACTGGATGCCGGAGAAAATGTTCGATTGCCGCCGAAATTACCCTATAAACTGTTTCGACCCCCGAAGTTCACCTGACGATGTTTTTCGCGCAGCGGCACGTGATAAAATGATCGCTTATTTTCTGCTGCGTGTTGAATATGCAAAATATACCGATGAATCCCGCTCAATTCGTTTCTGAGTAACGTAGTCTCAGAGGGCTGTGGTTCTGGCGTTATGTCAAGGTTTTCTGAAGGATTGTAATGATGAAAATTCGAAATAGTATCACACTTCTGGCTGCATTGGTCGTGGTGTCTGTCGTCGCGGAACATGCGAATGCTGCATTTATTCCCATTACCCCGGGAACCGGTATTGGATATAATGCGCCTGGCGCAAACAGATGGTCCGGCGGGGCCAGTGGAGAAAACACTGGCACTCTGTGGTCTCCCGAGCAAAGCAATCCGTCGTCTGCTGAAATTGCCGCTGCCACTGGGATAAGTTCAAGTCTTCTGAATGAGCTT
>CAZFDW010000775.1:0-2636 GCA_964517865.1 uncultured Chitinophaga sp. | reverse complement strand
CGTATTCCAGCCAGGCGGACCGTGTTTCGTACCGCTCCGGCCTCAGCCACCAGAATAGTGCGTCTGCAATCCAAACCAGCAGAAACAAGTAGTTGAAGTACAAACCTTCGCCAGCACAGCGGCCCATCTCTGCGTGAGGCGGTCCACAGAACAGCTTGAAAACCAGCACCCCGAAAGGGACTTGTGTGTTAACTCGATGCCCCGCGCCAACCAGAGAGTCAGAAACTTTTGCCGTAAATCGCACTCGCTGGATGGGTAGCTTCCGCTCCCCGAAAAGGTCTGCCGCGAACAGAGTCATCGCTCATGTGGCGTCGCGCGCCGCAAACCGCACGAAATACCGGGGAAAACAAAAAAAAGCCGGGAGGGACACTCTCGACGTTTTCTGTTAACTCGAATTGCAGCAGAAGCTGGCGGTTTTCAAATAGCTCCCCGAAAGGGACCCTCTGCGTAACCATGCGAGCCTTTTGGAGAGTTCTCGATTCGACGCAACTGGCGATTGAATAATGAGTTGTGAAATTTCGAGTCCCTTTCGGTGATATGCGACAGTTTAGAGATTCACGAACTCGATGTGATTTGGTTAACTGCGCCACCAATACTGTGGTCAAGTCAAAGCAGTTACACTCCAACCTTTTCTTTCCGCGCAGCGGATCGCCTGTTTTTCTCTGACCATCCAGCTTCTTCTTATATTCGTTTATGGTGACCGTGTCGGTATAGCCCGTAATCGCGAACGCATTGTGAGAGTCGGTCTATGCAAGACTTTCGTGTACCAGATCCGTTGCAGCACCAGGCTCAAGAATTCCAGCAGCGGATGGATGAAATCGATCTTGAATTCCAACAGTCGCTTGAAAGAACCACAAGACAAATAGAGCAATTCCAGCGCGAGTCGTCACAACCTCCGCAAACAGAGAACGTCTGGCCCATCGTCACGCTTACCGCCACGGTCTTCCTTGGGCTGGCCGTTCTGGCCGTTCTGGCCATTCGTGAGCACCGGACAAGGCGACGTCGGCAGCGTGTGGCAAGGCAGGTTGTCGACCGTGTGGCAAGGCAGGCCGTCGACATCGTCGCGTTGGTCTGGGACGAGATTGATCCGGAAGAGATTCGCCGTGTGATCGACGGATTTGAAATTGACCCGGCTCATGCCGAGATCTTCAAGGTTGTGATGATGACGCAGGCGATGTGCTGGCCGATGCCATGGTACCGCTTAGATATTCCAAAGCTGCTGGAATCGATCGGTCGTTATGTCGCCGGTGAGCCGTGGTCCGTGCAGGCAGAAGCAGACGCGCCGGACCAGAATCGGGACGAATCCAGCACGACTGCACAAGCCTCCGCTGATGCATCGAGTGAGTCGCTGGAGTTTGTACCCGCTGCGGAAGAAAAGCCTAATCAGTTGGAAGCGATTTGCGCCAACGGCCACACGTTTGCGGTCCCTGCCATATACGCCGGAGCCCATCGAAAGTGCCCTCAATGCGGCAGCCGAGCACTGGTGGGATATGAGTGACAATCGCGAGGCTGAGTGAATCTCGTCCCGGAGAGATTGTGAGTTCTTCACCATGGAGCTCCGGCATCGAGGAAACGGTCAGTGCTTTTTCGAAGGCGTCGAATGACCAAGCAGCGTAGACTCTTCAAGCTGCCCCTCCCAGGAAGGAACTCTCTTCATTACCACTTCCCTCCGCCAGTCGCCCGGAACGAACGCAGCGCTGAGCGTGCGCGCCGACATCGTCTCCATCGCAATCTGGCTCACCATTATTGCCGTGGCCCACTTGACATGATGAAGCACTGCTGATCAAGATCCCATCGTCCTCTGTCGCCAATCACCCAATCTCTCTGATTTCCAGGGCAATTTCGCAACTCATGATATTCCTACCTGGCGGGGTGTTCGCCGACTCGTTCAGGGAATTGACTTCACGCTGCAGGCTCGCCTTCGCCGATCAGCAGGCTTTGCCGCAGACGTCGGGCGCCGCTGAGCAGCGGTTCGGCCTGCTCGGGCGTCAGCACGCCCGTCGCCACGAAGTCCTTCACCTGGTTCAGGAAAGCCCCGATCAGGTTGTACGCCGCTTTCGTCTGACCCGCGGCAACGCGGAGGTCGGCCTGGTTGAGCTTCGTCAGCAGCGCGTTGGCCTGGCCGCCAATCAGCGCCCCGCTGTCACGCAGCGCGAGTACCAGTGTCCGCAGTTCGGCGACCTGTTCGGCAGGCGACAGCACCCGGATCGACACCGTCGCGACGGCCTCCAGTGCCCCGTCCAGGCCGGTGTTGCCCAGGTCGTTGGCCACGACCTTGAGCGTGTCGGTGCCGGAGACGTTCAGAGCGCCCAGGTAGGTGCCCCCCGCGGCCAGTGTGGCGTTGACCGCATCGACCGGACCCTCCAGAGTCACCGTGCCGGTGCCGTTGCCGGTGATCTGTCCCGCAGCCAGCCCGCCGCCCACACCGGCGGCGAGAGTCAGCGTGCCCGAGCCGACTGACAGGGTGACCCGGATCATGCCGTCCCCCTCACTGACGTCGACGTCAGCCACAGAAATGCCGGTGATCACGACCGCGATGTCCTCGGCCGTCGTCTGCTGCGCGGGCACCGTCAGTGTCGGGGCGTCGTTGACAGCGGCGATGGTGATGGTGAAGGTCTGCGTCGCAGTCGTGATCG
>CAZFDW010000774.1:0-2638 GCA_964517865.1 uncultured Chitinophaga sp. | reverse complement strand
CCATTACTGACGGCAGCCTTCGGAACCCACGTCCCGCGTACGAGTTCCTCCGTGGATCCGTTTCTCGCCCGATACGCTTCGTTGTACAGTTTTAGTGCCGTTTCCACGTCCGGAACCATCATCGGAACCAGCATTCGCGTTGTCATGCGGCCTTTGTCCTCGGAGCCAGAGAACTCCTTTTTCTCACCGGCACGGCGATTGTCAGTCGAAACGCGGCTGGCAGCGTACAAGACGATGTCCTGCTTTTCCTTCTCGATGGCGGCGGTGAGTTCCGGAGACTCCTGTTCGTCGATGACTTTCTGCAAAGCAGCCTGTTCCTCGGGCTTTGCTGTGCGCAGGGCTTCTTTGGCTTCTAAGCCTGCGGTATGCGTGAGGTGCTTGTCCATGATAGCCTGAATCTTCTCCGGCGATTTCCCCTGTTTCTTCAGGGCTCGCAATTCGTTGGCGACGTCGCTGCGTTCCTTCACTCGCGCTTCCAGCGTCCGCGAGTTCTGCCCAAAGAACGCCAGTAAAGTAAACACGGGGCCAAGAACGATCCCCTCGCCTTTGATTGCGTCATACGTGTCTTGTGGCATAAGCGGCACAACCTTCCGGGCGAACCATTCCTTTGATCCGAATTCCAAGTTTGGATTCATCGATCCAAACACGTAATCGCCGACCATGGATGGAACAGGTGCCAGTTTCCCCTGAAGGTAGCTTCCAGCAACACGCCCCTTGTCTGTTTCAACGGTTTCCCATCTGTTGATCTGCGTACTTGTCAAAATCCGAACCAGCGCGGATAAGTGCTGTGCAAGCCCGGCCGTCATGTCCTGGTAGTTGCTCCCGTGCCGAATATGCCCGAAGTGCTTGCTTCGTGGATCCCAATAGAAATCCCATTCTTCATCATCTCCTGGCGGACCAAGCATGGCATACAGAGTTCCAACAACGAATCCAATGAAGGTGGCCTGTGCGGCAGCCTGCTTTGCCCACTCGACTGCAACCAGCTTGCGGACTTCCGTGGATGCGCCTTCACCACCTCGCCATTTTGCTTCGTGCCAGATTGGTTCACCCAACCACCAAAGAACACGGCTTGCCACCCATCGCGGAGCAAGGAACACGCGAGACAACCCTTCCAGTGAGTTCATCCATCTGCCAAGGTCCGCGCGACCGCTCGGCACGTTGATAGCGTTCCCGATCACTCTCAGCTCCGAATTCGACATCGCATGTGCGCCGTTGCGTTCATGTTTTGCTGCGAGCTTTTCAACAAGCGTACGAAACACCAATCGCCGCTGAGTGTTGATGAATGCAGATCCAGATCGCTCTGCACCGCCAAACCCCGGTACGTCGTGGATCCAGTCTGGCACATGCTGCGTGCCTTCTTCAGCGTTTGCGCCCCCCTCAACATTTGTGACTGCAAGTTTTGCGATCTTTTCCAGTCGAACCCATTTAGCATCCGCATTGAGTTTCGCCTGCGTGTTGAACAAGTCCTGCTTCGTCGGGAAGATACTTTTAGCCTCCCATAGATTTGACGCAAACGCCTTGGAAATGGCCTTCAGATAGATCAGTGGATGAGAACCGCCCAGCAGTCTCCCTTGCCGTCCAATCAATGACATTTCGAACGACAGCATCATCATGCGGTGAACGTCGAGGATAGCCACTGGCCCTTTCATTAACGCCTTGTAGATGATGTTCTTGTTATCGAAGATCCACTTTTTACGCTGTTTCAGGAGAGCCTTCTGCTTTTCGTCGATAGATCGCATTTTTTCCATCATTGCAGGCGTCAATTTCCGTTCTGGCTTCTTGGCTGCTGGCATGAAGTCCTTTTCAGCCAGCCTCCGAGCCAGTTCAGCGTCACGTTCCGTCAGAAGCCGTTCATAGGCCGCGTCAGAGCGTGCCTGAGCTTCCCCGGACTGAAGACGCAATTCGTCACGGTTCGCTTTCAGGGCGTCCAGAGCGGCCCTCTTGGCCTCAATGGCAGGCGACGTGACTCGTGCCTTGGGAGCGTCCGAATACAGCTTCCCGGCCTTCAAATCGGATTCCATGTCCGTGATGGCACGATCCAGTGCCTTTTCGGCAAGGTTCAGGCGTTGTTCGTCGGTGAGTTCAGGTTTCCCGAATGCCTCATCGTACAGTTTCTGCAGGGCATCGCGTAATTCTTGCAATGCCGTGAGTTCAGCATCCGGCTGCAGGAGCTTCTGGTTCTTTGCAATCCGCTTCCCGGTTTCAATGGCTTTGGTCAGATCCGCAATTCTGTTTGTCGCCATCCTCTTTGCTGCATCGAGCGCCGAACGAAGTTGCCCCTCAGTCGTGGTGGAAATGCCTGAAGCCTTCTTGGCATCGTTCACCATCTTGCGAAGTGCTCGCTGCTCATCGCTCACAGGAGGTCGTTCCTGCCCGGTGGCCGGTGGTGGCGTGCCTTTCTTCCAGTCGCCGATCTGCTCAAGCAGCAGCAACTGTGCTTTCTGGTCCCGGCGAATCACTTCGATTTCGTTGTCGGACAGTTCTGAGTAGATCCCGATCCCGGACATTGCCCGTGCGGTTTCGTCCTCGGTGATCCCCGGAACGAAGTCAACCAGAATCTCATGGACCGCGACGACAGCCGCTCCCCGGTCTTCGGCAGAAGCGTCCAGTCCATCCCTTTCGATTACGAAGGCGTGCA
>CAZFDW010000773.1:0-2654 GCA_964517865.1 uncultured Chitinophaga sp. | reverse complement strand
ACCAGCGCGGCGGTGGTTCGGGTTTTGAAATGGATGCGTTACCCCCCCGCCGCCACGTTAACGCTGTCGGTTGCATCAACTGATGACTCCTTTTTAAATCCGACAGTTATTATTGCGCCGATCCTTAGTGAGCGGAATGGCGCTAGCCACCGATAACTGTTCCTGAAAAAGCAGCGAAACACCGGCGACTAGCGCCGTGCCGCTCACTGAAAGACGCTTAAGTCCACGCCATTCCAACATTGATGCGTAGCAACAATCGAAGTTCAGTTGGAAAATCGTAGAGACGCAGAAGCCAGCAAATGTTCGGCTGCTGTTCTAAAAAATGTAGCGGCTCGCAAAGCCTGCATGTGGCGGCCATTCGGAAATCAAATGCCGTCGTCAGATTTCGGAAGGAATTGCCCCTGGGCTTACTTACAGTGATGCAGCGCGATCAGGCAGTAGGCTGTGACCAGATTCGGATCGCCTTCGTACCAGCGGTCGGCGGGATTGGTCCAGCTTCCATTGGGTTGCTGCAGTGACGCCAGCTTCACTGAGAGTTCCTGCTTCCAGTCGTGTTTGATTCCCGCCGCATCTTCAAACTCAGCGCTTTCGATAACAGACATAGTTTTTGCGAACGTATGGAAGTAGTAGAACAGTCCCTGCTGACCCATATTCGGGTTTTCTTCGAGTGTGTAGTGTTTGCGAATCCAGTCGGTGGCTGCTGTGACACGCGGATCATCTTTGCCAACGCCTGCATAAATCATGCTCTTCAGGCCGGCATACGTAATACTGCCGTACGACTTGTGACCGCCATTTTCCGTTTCGCCCGCCTTCGATTCTCCGCCCTTGGCTGGCGTGTAGATGAAACCTCCGTCGTTCACCTTGCCCGCAAACGGCAGCTTGTTGTGTTGTGATTCCAGGTTCTGCGCGCGAGACACAAACACCAATGCCTTTTGCATGGCTGGATCGTCTTCGGCCACGCCGGCTTTCTTCAGGGCTTCGACGAGGAACTGCGTGTTCGACATGTCTGGACGCTGCTTGCTGTCGTAGCCACCACCGCCGTAAGCTCCGTCAGTCGTTTCAATGCCTTCACCCTCATCCCACTGCAAACCGCGCAGGAACAGTTCGCCCTTCCTGATGACGGCGTCGAAGCGACCGTCCTTGTTGGCTTCCGTCAGTGCCAGCATGGAAATACAGGTTTCATAATTCTGATGGCGACTGGCGGGCGCATGAATCCCGCCGGTTGGCTGTTGACTGGCCACGATGAAATCCAGCCCCTTTTTCACGAACGGATCTTCTGCTGTCTTCCCTGACATCAACAAGGACGTCGTCACAAGGCCGGTGATTCCGACGGCATCAGGGCTGGTCCATGAACCGTCAGCCGCCTGAGTCACCTCAAGAAACTGCATCGCCTTCTGCTGCATTTCATCAACCGACTGAGCCGCGACCGGGACCTCAGCCAGAAGTACGGCAACCAGCAAACCTGCAGAGCGAAGAGAATATGTTTTCATGATCTGAGTACCCGCTTGTTGAACGGTGTCGAGAATTTCGCGAGACTTTATTCCTTGAGTGGCACGCCGTAGACAAGGTGTTGATCTCATCTTTTAACCCTGAGCCGCAGGCGACGGCATCGCCAGAAACCGTCGCCTGCGGCTCAGGGTTAAAAGAACTTGTTGGCTCCACTCACAGTCATTCTGGAGGGATTATGGATTCGTGCCAGCGTTGAGTCCATTTCTTTCCCTATTTTGTGCCGGAACCAGCGTGTCTTGTCGGCGCACGAGGTGGATACCAGAGATCCCGCAACAGATTCAGAATTCTCCGACCGTCACCGGATGACGCCCGACCTGTCACAGCATCTTCGAGACGCATTGCAGAATCGATCGACCGCTGGTTCTCAGTTTGTGGAATCCGGCTATCGGTCTGCGATCGCCGGTGCCTCGCTTTGGGAGCGTCAAAATGGGGAGAAATTTAACGTGACGACGCATGTGAGCGATCGCCGGTTCGACATGTGCCGGGATTGCCACCGTGTTGGCGGCTGAATCGAGAAGATCGGTCGAACATCGTGAATTTCGGCCGTGCGTTGCGTAGAATACGTCGTTCAATCACGCATCCGGCGTTCAAAAAGGGGTCAGGAACCAAGAGTGTGGAACTCCCTTCGGGCCATTGGCTATTGGTTCCTGACGCATTTTTCAAAGCGCATCCCACCTTATCATCCTGCCAGATTACCGGGTTTTCATGGTTCGCTTCGACATTTTTTGTGTTCTGCTGTTGTTGATTCCTGTCGGCTGCAACAGGAATTCCGGCATCGTTCAGTACGAAGTGGATCGAGAGTCTGACAAGGTGATGTCGACTGATTTGCTGCGGGATCAGTTTGATCCGATTCCATTTCGCTGGAAGGTTCCTGCGGAATGGACCGAAGCCGAAAATGATCAGTTCAGCGCGATTGCCTGGACCGTCGGTCCCAAAAAGGATCCAGCGCGAATCACGGTGAGCGGTCTTTCAGCGGCCAGCGGTCTGGAAGCTCAAATCGTCCGTTGGCGCGGGCAATTAAAGCTTCCGGAAATGGCTGCTGCTGAAGTCATGAAGTCGGTCGAAGACGTCACGCTCCCGGGAGCGACAGGGAAATGGTGTGAGTTCAAAAACGATACAGAGTCCATTCTTGGAATGATCGTGCC
>CAZFDW010000772.1:0-2654 GCA_964517865.1 uncultured Chitinophaga sp. | reverse complement strand
AAGGGGTCAGGAACCAATAGCCAAATGGCCCAAAGGGTGCTCCGCACTATTGGTTTTTAAAAAAGGGGTCAGGAACCAATAGCCAAATGGCCCAAAGGGTGCTCCGCACTATTGGTTCCTGACCCCTTTTTTAAATGACCCCTTGTTGTCAAGTAAGAATATCAGGCACTCTTGCGAAACGATTCGCGACCGTCAATGATCGAACCAGCATCAAACCGTTTTCCGAAATATCGCGAAATGGCCAGGGGATCGCTCAGCACTTTTTCGGCACTGCCGGAGACCAGCACCTGTCCATCGCAGATGATATAACTGCGATCCGTAATTGTCAGGGTTTCACGTTCACGATGGTCGGTGAGCAGGATCGAAATGCCGCGTTCCTTCAGCGCCTGGATGATATCCTGAATGCTGTGAATCGTCACTGGATCGATACCGGTAAACGGTTCGTCCAGCAGTATGATCTGCGGGTCGCTGGCAAGGGCGCGAGCAATTTCCAGGCGGCGGCGTTCACCTCCGGACAATGATCCGGACCGCTGCTTCCGCTTTTCCCAGAGGCCGAATTCTGTCAGGAGCTGCTCAATCCGTTCGTTGCATTGTCTGCGGTTGAGCTGCCGATATTCCAGAATCGCCAGAATGTTTTCAGCGACTGTCAGTTTTGCAAAAATGCTGGTGTCCTGCGGCAGATAGCCCAGACCATGCTGAGCTCTGCGGTACATCGGCCACTGCGTGACATCCTCTCCGCGAAGCAGCACACGTCCTTCCGTAGGAGCGATGAGTCCACAGGCCATGCGAAAACTGGTGCTTTTGCCAGCTCCGTTCGGGCCGAGCAATCCGACGATTTCGCCCTCATTCACGTAAAAGCTGACGCCATCAACTGCCCGCTTGCCGGGATAATCTTTTACAAGTCCATCGCATGACAGCAAAGCCATCGGAGAATCCTTCTCGCGAGTCGATAAATGAAGATGTATATTACCGAATCTTCTTCATCCTGAATATATTGGGATAAAACGGAGCCTGGTAAAGCGGGTAGTCTGCGTCGGACTGCATCTCCATGTCAATCTCTTTCTGACTGAAGTGACGTCGGTAGTTTGATTCAGACACGGAATGGCCTTTTACCGAGAATCCTTTACCGTCATTCAAAAACGGCACTCCGTGCGGCCAGAAAATGAACATCGCCTTTCCAATCAAATCAATTTCGCGAACGGCATAGCGGTGGCTCTGGATACCACGCAGGGGGCGACTCCAGTAATCGAAAAGTCGGCTGTCCTTGCTGGCCGGTGAGTTATCGCCGCACATCAGGTATTCATCGGCGGCGAGTTGCAGGTCAAACACACCGCTGTAGCGAGATCGCTGTTCCGTCACGAGCCGAGCGTAAAGTTGTCCGTAGCTTTCAGGAGATCTCAGGTTGGACGCCAGACTGCTGAATTCCCTGCTATCCACTTCGCAGGCACGAGCGGTACCAAATGCCGGATCTGAACTGCGTCCCATGTCATCCGTATACTCCAGGACGTCGGCTCGATAATAGATGTCCCGGCGAATCCGCAAGTTTGATGCTGTCACATCCGTGCCTTTGGCTGCGATGCCCGCGGGAGCCAGATCCTGATCGCCCGGCAAATTGAATCCTTCCGTGACGAAGGTGACTTCGTTGTCGAATGGCACCACCGAACCATTGATCCAAAGCAGGGCACGGTCATCCACATTGGCAAACGAAAACTGATACTCTCCATCACCTGACTCACCGGATTCCGCTGTCGCGACAACCTCACCATCAGAGTATGCACCGCCGGCATCGCGATCACGGCGGACGATTTCGACCTTGCCTGACGCAGGGTGAAACCGTGCCTGCACAGCACGCACGCCTTCAATCAGCTCAAGGACAATGACTGCTTCCAGAGACGAATTCTGAATCTCAAGCGTCGCATCCAGAGTTAAGTCGTTGACCCAGTACAGATCGCCATCATCCAGAGGTTCATTCCGCATGGCACGGAACTCGACGGAATTGAAACCACAGAAATCTGTGACAAGCATCGGTTCCAGCATACGCGGCGATGAAGGCGCGTCCATCGTCACAGATTCCCAATGGGCGGGGCCAGGGACCAGATGGCGATATCGCAGCCACTGAAGTTCATCATCGGGATTGGTCAGGCGGTAAGTTCGGTCGGCCGGCTCAGATTTCCAGCCGCCCTCGCGCATTGGCCAGCCACCCATCGTCCTGTCAGACGACGAATACACCGATGGCACCCAACGTTCTTCCGAGCCATTGTCCAGCAGCAGTTTCGGAGCGTGAGCGTCATCGTGTACCAAAAGCTGAATGTCCTGTTGGGTCGCCGAGTCTGCTTTGCGGCGAATGGTTGCTTCCTGTTCGCCGTCCGCTTTGACGTAAACGTCCCCTTGTCGAAACTGAATTGTTTCAGTCGGCAATCCCACCAGCCGCTTAATATAATTCACGTATGGTTCTTCGGGGTTCTTGAAGACCACAACATCAAATCGCTTAAATTCGCTCACCTGCTTGTTGACGACGATGCGATCCCCGTTGAACACCGGATCGTTTTCAACCTTGTTGGGAAAGCGGCAGTTAGGGCACGTCGAGCCGAGGATGCGGCCTCCGGGGTTGATGATTCCGGAATCCTGATACACTTCCTGACTTGCCCCGATCG
>CAZFDW010000771.1:0-2664 GCA_964517865.1 uncultured Chitinophaga sp. | reverse complement strand
GGGGACAAAGCAGCATGTGGCCGAACAGTTGCTGGAATTGATCACGAGTTCCATTCACGGCAGGCAAGGTTCGAAGTAAATCCTTCAATCTTCAATCTTCAATGGCACTTCCGGCGTTGGCTGCGGATGTTCGAGTTCTTCAGGCTGATCGAACTCAGGTGTCACCAGTTCAACGGCGCCGACAGGATGCCGCGACACAAATTCTGTTGGCTCTGTTCGCAGATGCGGATTATCAACGGCATGAGTCCTCTCCTGTGCGCGAAGCATCGCGTCGTCGTAGGCTTCGGGGCACCATTTGCCTTCCTGGAGATAGATGTTGTTGAATTCCAGCAGACGGCCGGTCGCCAGATTCAGACTGGTGATGGCTTTGTTATAGGCCACGATCTGCTCGTAGTAGGCTCCTCCGGCAGTTGCCAGGCTCGCTTGGGCCCGCAGTATGAGATCCACTGACGCTCCAGCTCCCTTCCGCCCACCTTGCTTCCCCTCTTCTTTGAAGAGTCTCACTCGTTCGTTCGCGGCTTTCATCCGGTAGAAATTCGACTGCGCCGCCGCGTAGTTTGCTGCGACATCCTGAATGGCATTCGCAATATCGTGCGCAATATTGCGTTCCTGAGCCGCGAGAACCGCATTGGCTTTCGCAAGCTGCAGCTCGTAGTTACGTGCTTGGCTGCGCGCTTGCCGCAGACCAATCGGCATGTTGAACTGCATTCCCACGTTCCACGCATTCAAGTCGTCGCGCGACATGGATCCAAACGCACTATTTGTCGGATTACTCGTGCCCTGACTGGCCAGCTTGTCACCAAAACCCAGGACGTTGTACCCGGCCACTGCATTCAGACTTGGACGTACCAGATTTCTCGCCGCATTGAGCTGTAATTGCAAGCTCTTGATCTGCCACTTCTGACGTCGCAGTTCGACGCGGTACGTCAAACCATCCACCAGACTTGCCTGCCAGTCTGGGCGCAACTCGGCCACAATAGGCTCTTCTGCCGGCCGGAGAACAGTTCCGTCATTCATGGGCAGTCCGATTAGTCGCCGGAGTTCAGATTCTGCCTTGTACAACTGATTCAGAGAGAGTTCCACGCTGGCCTTTGTCTCGTAGAATCGATCCCGGGCCAGCGATTCTTCGAAATAGTCCCCGCCATCCAGGCCGTGTGCCACAGCCAAAACGCGCAACGTCTCGGCAGCGCTTTTATGCGCAGTCACGCTGGTGTCGAACAGGCGATACGCGAGATAAAGATCCCAATACGCATTCTCAATATCACTCAACGCCGTCCGCACGGCGACTTCAAAATCGGCCAGAGAAATGTCCTGATTGATGCGTGCAATAGCGATGCCCTGGCTGACCCCGGTGATCGCTCCGAATGCCGGATTCGTCGTGCCGGCGGTGCGCGTGAATTCCACTCCGGCACCCGCCAGCAGAGGCTGAACAATCTGGGCTCCGAGGACTCCCTGATAGACCGACGAATAGTTGTTGAGCGGATTATTGGTCCAGGTGTCAGACCAGTTGCTGATCACTGCGACATTGGCTCCGGTCGCCAACGATTTGCTCAGAGATGTATTAAAGGCTCCGCCCTCACTGCTCGAGACCGGCAGGCCAGCCGTGTTCTGTCGATTGTCCTGACCTGAAACGATCAGACTGGATGCCAGTCGCGCATCAAAGTCCGAAAGTGCCGCATCCATCCCGCGACGGCCGAACAGAATTCCCGTTTCCTGGATGGCCGAATCATAGACCGACGCCACGCGGTCCGGGTTCGTCAGCACCGCCTTGGAACCGATTCCTCCCAGCGCGCTGGTTTCGATAATTTCATTCTGCGACAACGCGGTCAGCATCAACTCATGCAGGGTGACATCCCGGACTTCGTCATCGACACTCCGCGCCAGATTGCGTGGTTCGCCGCTGAGTTGCACTGCGCGGGCCGTCACGTTCTCAACGGCGGGGTATTCGATCGAGGTGCTGTAATCGCGATAGGCAGTGATCGGTTTGTCACCGTCCGCATAGTGCAGTTCACTCGGTTGCTTCTTGCGCGACATCGAACAGCCGGACAGCATCATTGATGATGACAACGCGCTGACGATGATGAGTTTCGGAAGCCGAAGCGCAATGTGATCGAATGCGAACGATTTCATGTGACATCCCTGCCCCAGACTTCACGACAGAACGGGCGAAGCCCTGCGATCCGCAGAATTCGCCAATTTGACAAATCAACCAGAGGAGGTATCGTCGTTGTCTTCGGCATTGCTTGAGGAACCAACACCAGGACCATATTCGGTATAGGCCATTCCCAGCTTCTTCTTCAGAAAGACAACCTCACCCGCATCGTTTCCCTCAACGGCATGACCGGCAAATTGCAAAAGGTAGCCTCCCACAAAACAAACGCACGGCCACCAGGGAGCCGCTCCAGCCAGAAAAGTCCACGGAGTCCCTACAAACGTCAGTGGAACTCCGATCAGGTGCAGTCCCTGGTTCACGCGGTTTCGGTGTCGCGGCAAATAGTTTTTCAGGAACGCTGTGAACATCACAAAGACCTTGGCAGGAATAATGCTGACTGGGGAATGTCGCCTTGATCGTTTAACGGCAAGCCGCAGGCGTCTCTGGCGAGTTTCGACTACGCCTGCGGCTCGCCGTTAAACGAAAAAGCCAACGCAGGCGAACTATTCCGG
>CAZFDW010000770.1:0-2668 GCA_964517865.1 uncultured Chitinophaga sp. | reverse complement strand
CATCGGCTTGTCAAGAAGGCTTGAAATCAGGGCGGACCTGGAAAGTGAAGAATCGTGTTCACGAAATGAACTACGTGACTCTCGGACTCCGCCAGCACCTCCCGCCGATCTGGACGTGACATTGGCCTGCAGCAAAAGAAACCGTCAACCAAAACCTGCTCCCGATAACCACCCAAATTCCGCAATTTACACAAAATACCCATCTATTTGGCAGCGGACGGCTGCACCTCATCTCCAACAGCAAACGGTCTGAAACAGACGGCAGAAGTTTACAAAACCAAATCGGGCATTCAACAATGTGCTGTGTCCCCGTGTTCTCCGCCCGTGTTCTCCGCCCGTGTTCTCCGCCCGGACGTCGTCGGTGTGTCCCACAGTGTCGCCAGTGTTCGTTATTTTGTCATCGTTTCGAAGTACGCCGTTTTGCTCTCCACATCGACATACAACCATATGTGCATGCTTTTCTCTGGACTTGACGAATTCCGATATACCTTTGAATCGATCGGAATAGTTCGTAAGTCGTACCAATCTGGATATTCGGCTCCAAAGATCCCAAACGAATTGAGATAAGATGGCGTGTTAACCCGGGGAACCAAATGATTTACCGCGATGATTTCGTCAATGTCTTCTAACTCAACAAAATGAAAACGGCAATGAATCGTTTCATCAACAGAGGTGTCCACGAAACATTCGATGTCGCTGAATTTACTCGGTGACACACTTGAGACTTGCCGAAATAACTCGGCATTTTGGGCATTGTTGGCATCCACCGCTGGATCACGGCGTTCGTTCTTGACAAACGGCGATGGCCCCACAAAACAGAAAATCATTCCAACTGTTACGCCTAACGAGATACGGCAAACCGACCATCGGCAAATAAACTTACAATTCGAAAAGTTGTATTTTGCGAACATCACATCACCGTGTGCTAAAACACCGTATCATCATCCTAACGATCCACTGCTGAGGACTAGCAATCGATCGGCTTACCGTTCTTGTCTATGTTCACGTGTATAAACACATGCACTTTCGGATCATGCATTGGAAGTCCTTTTTCACGAAGCATGTGCTGCATCATTAGCCATGCTAACGCGAGTTCGTTGTAGCGTTTCGACTTCTTATCCGGCTTGAAATCAAATGTGTCGTAAATATGACAGTCAGCAGTTAAGCTAATCGAGTATTCACAGGCACAGCAATCCACCTTCCCCGATATGTGAATCTTGCAGTCCATGGAAGCGCGGCCTAACATTAGATCCAATGAATGGCGGTTGAAAAGTCCAAGCAATGCTGCTAGTCTCTTGTCATTTATCCATTCGTTTCTAAAGTCAATAGGCTCGTTTTCCAACGTGAAGTCGTCGTTCAACTCTTGAAACATATCGATGGAGTCACAAGATGGAGTTTTTGGCGCGAACCGTTCTCTAACCTTCCTTTCAATTTCAACAAGTGGCCTCCCGACGATCAAGATGTTGTTAGCCCCAGCAGATGCCGCTGCGAACATGCATGCCCAACTGTCGCAGGCAGCCCATTCTGGGAATAGCTTGTAAAACAGCTCCCTGATTTCGTTCGGAATTAAGTCGAGATCGTCACCGACACTAAACAGTCCAAGTGGATCGATTAGGTCAACAGAATTGTTACGACCATAGACGAAAGTGCTCTGATTGCCGTTCGCTCGAATCGGGTCAAAACTCATCCACCTTGCGACTGCCGGTTGATAAAGCCTCGCTCTGACATACACCTGCCCTGTTGAAGAGTCCTGATAATACCCATATCGTCCGACCCAACGAAATGGGTTCACTGTCGTGCCGCTGCTGGTGATCGGGTTGCCCCAGGCGTCGAGCAGGTAGGTGTCCGTGGTGGTCTGCGTACTGCCGGTCAGCTGGCGCGTTGTGCCGAGAGCGTCGCCGTGCAGCCAGTGCGAAGTGCTGCTGCGGCGCTGACTCAACACGGAGCCGTATTGTTGCGGCTCGTTCGTGTAAACAGCCTGCACGGCATTGGCACCATCCAGTTCCGACAGATACGCATCCCTCGTGGAGTCCCACACAAACTTGGTGCTCGTCGCTCCCTGTTGCGAAACCACTCGGCGATTGTCACCGCTGTAGGACATTGTCACCGGCGAACCGGCCGGCAGTCGATACTGCGTCGGCTGGTTCTCGTAGTTCCATGTGGTTGTCGTCCGATTGCCGGTCGGCGGCTGTTCAATCCGCTGATTGCCGGTGGCATCGTAAGCAAACGAAGTCCGGCCAGCGACCGCCTGACCGTACTTCAACTGATTCGCGACATCGTAAGCATACGTTGTGCGAACGGTGTCGATATTCTTCAGAGTCCGGTTGCCAGCGGCGTCGTAGGTAAACGTCTGCCGGTACGGATTCGTTCCCGTGCGGTACTCGCCCAGCAGTTGGTTGCGTTTGTCGTAGGTCCATGTCGTGCGGGCTGCAGAGCCATCTTCTGCCATCGATTTGCGATTTCCAGCAGGATCGTAACCGTAATCGAGCTGCAGCACGCTGGCACCGGCCGACGTGCGGTGAAACACCTGAGTCGTCTGACTCGCCGCGTCGTACGACAGCGAGACACGGGTACCGTTCGCATTCCGCTGTACATTCCGTCTGCCAGCATCGTCGTAACCAAACGTCGTGCGTTCGGTGTACGGATTCCGGAGCGACGAAATCTGATT
>CAZFDW010000769.1:0-2671 GCA_964517865.1 uncultured Chitinophaga sp. | reverse complement strand
CCAGCAGACTCAGGAAACCCTCACCACCCACGGCCAAACCTACACCGTCGGCTACCAGAAAAACGTCCTCGCCCAGACGACACAATTGCAATACCCCGATGGCTCGCTCGTCGATCGAGCCTACACGAACCGCGGCCAGCTGCAGTCGGTCAACTACACACCGCTCAACGGAACCCTCTCGTCCGTCGCCACCTTCACCTACGACCCCGGTGGCCGGGAAACTCAACGCAATCTCGGCAACGGCCTCACCACAACCCGCGGCTACTTCGCCGACAACCAAATCCAAAGCATCGCCACGCCAACCGTCGAAACCCTCACCTACACCTACGATCCGAACAAAAACCCAACCAGCGAAACCCGCTCCGGCGTCATGGCCCCGTATTCATGGACCACCGGCCCAACTGGCTACGACTTCGAGGATCGCCTCACCAACTGGTCCCGCACCAACGGCGATTCACAAACCTGGAATCTTTCACCAGTCCACGACTGGCAAACCACCAGCATCAACGGTGCCGTTCAATCAAGAACTCACGGACCAGCCCACGAAATCCTCACGATGTCCGGTGCCGGTGTCTCGCCGACGCCTGCTACGCTCACGCACGACACCAAAGGCAACATGACTTTGGATGATCGCGGTTGCGGCATGACCTGGGACTTTGACAACATGTTGCAAAGCTTCGCGGCCAATGGCGTCTCAGATCTGAAGAATGCGACGTATGAATATGATGCCATTGGCAGACGAGTCGCCAAAAACGTCGCCCAGTCCGCCGGCGGAACTGCAACGACGTTGTTCGTTCAAGCCGGGCAACAGGTCACGTGTGAGTATTCTTCAGAGAACGGGACTTCCGCCTCCAACGGCAAGTATATCTACGGCACTTATATTGATGACCTGCTGTGCCATCGTTCCCCTGCGTCATCGGAAGTAGCGCATTGGACGATGTCAAATCGGAGCTTCAGCACATACTCAAATACCACCGCCTCAGGCTCTGTCTCGTATTGCACGTTTGACCCATATGGCGACACCGAAGACATTGGATCTGAATCATTTCATGCAGTTAAGTTTCAGGGTCGAACAAGAGACTCCGAATGTGGATTCAGCTATTTTCGAAGCAGAGTTGCTAGCCATGCTGTGGGGCGTTTTCTGCTCAGGGATCACGCCGCTTACAGCGACACGAACTGCCTTTCTAGCTTCCTTCGCTCTAACCCAATGCGATATTTGGACCCGGATGGTTACGCTGCGGACGACTGCAGTTGCTGTCGTGCCGCAATCCACGATTTCGCAAATCGTAACGAAATCAATAGGCGCAGCGGAAAACCAAAGCCCGCATCGCCCAAGGAGGAGGGAACAATCGAGGGCCAGGAAAACACATGCCCAATTTCGATACAATGCAAAAAGGGATGTGCGGGAAGGTTCCCAGCCTCTACGGTATGGAAGCGTCTTAGGGGTGGTGGTGTGTCGATTGAGGTTTGCATTGATTGTCGCATGGCAAACTCAAATCTCGAACAGACAATCACTCACGAGCTTCAACATGCCCGCGACTTTTGTGATTCTCCTCCACTGGTCAGCCTTGCAAACTGCGAAAAATATGAAACGAGCGCATACCAAGCATCATGTGCCGTCCTGTTTCCGCAGCACAATGTGGCTGGACACGCCGATGCATCGAAATTCTCGGAGTGCGTCAGTTGTGGAGTATATTTCTCCTGCGCATATCTCGGCGAGCCTGCGCCTCCGGGAAGTGCTTGCAACTTGTCCAACGTGCCTTTGAAGCCCTGTTGGAAATATGTACCCGGAAAGGGAATTGTTCCTGATCCCAATGGTCCCGGCTGCAGAAAGGGGAGACGTAACGAATGAGTGCTTTCTTTCCATTGGTAATGTGTTTGTGCGCATTGGGTTTTGCCGTGCCCTGTGGCGCGCACTCCGCAGATGATATAGTGATCGGCACATGCAAATACTCGATGTTTCAGAATCCAATGCTCAGCTATTGGGACTTCGGACAGGATTCGCTAGGTGTGGGAACTCGGAAGATGCCGCAGCTTGAACAGTTGTCGAGCGTCAATGCGAAAGGGTTTGAGGCTGAGTGGTGTGTAAGAAACGGAAAGCTGTACTTGACGCATATCAAGGGGCGCGTTGATGGAAAATGGCATCGTGATCAGAAGTTGATGCCTGAATGCAAATTTCCTGTGTATGCAGATTGGTTTTCGGGTAATTTGCATTTGCCGGTTGGTGAATTCGCGGATGGGATGGTGTGCGAGATTGTAATGACAGTTTGTGTCGAGAAAGGCATTGTGAAGAATTTGTCAGTATCCCAAAACACTGCGGTAGTAATAACATGGGATGGAAGGTGATTTTCCGGGCTGGAACAGAACAGAAACAGCGGACGCAGCTCATTGTTTTGCCCTTAGGGAACTTAAAATTACCTTTCTCAACCGCCTGACACAGGTCACCGATCCGGACGGACACACGGTGAATCAGATGTACGACGCGATAAACCGCGTTGTGCGGACCACGTTCGACGGGGAAACAAAGGTGACGGAGGGGAAACAAAGGTGTCAGGAGTCATTGTTTGGCCACAGGTGATCGTGGGCGGCGGGGACGATGCCAATATCCTCGACGGCCAACCGGACAACACGCCGATCACGGATCGCAATCAGCAGTCGATTTCCAGCTACA
>CAZFDW010000768.1:0-2676 GCA_964517865.1 uncultured Chitinophaga sp. | reverse complement strand
GAGCACGAGCACCGCGATGCTGAGCACGAGCACGAAGAAATGCCAGAACAATCAATGAATGCATGACCGAGCACTAGACCGGTCGCTCGCAGGCCGGACCTGGCGGAAGGCAGGAACAAGCATTCTGCCACTGCCATTGCCATTCGAGTTGACAGAATCACCGCATTACCAAACACTGTGTCTTTGTGAAATGAAACGAACTTTGATTCTGAAAGGCGAGCGACAGGACCGGGATTTTGAGTCCGGCGCTTGCCTGACTACATGGGATGACTGAGATGCTGATCCACACTTAGCGGTTATTAATTATGACAGGCGCTCTGTTGAGCGTCGGCCAGACTGGCATTGCGGACGACAAAACCACCGCCATCGCGGGTGGTGAATCGAAGACGAAGACGGAATCCGTCGGAAAGATGTTTACCCGGCCAGCCGCGCTACCCAGGCGATGTCGCTCCGCCGCCGCGCACTCATCGTCAAGCCCGATCGAAACATTCTGCAGGGCCATCACCAAAAACAACGCCCCGCAGCAGGTGACTGCTGAAGGGCGTTTTGGTGAGAGTGAGGCCTACATTCCTGAGTTGCGAAAAAACTCAGTCATCCCAGCCGCTGTGGGAACTGTCGATTCCAGTTGCAGGTCTTCAAAATTGATGCCGTCCAGCGGTGATGCCGGCTGCGTCGGAGATGGAATTGCCGTGTCAGCCGGTACCGTCGTTTCCGGAACTACCGGGACCACCGCCGGAGCGGCAACTTCCACCACAGGGAGTGGTGCAAGTGGCAACAGTTCGACGCGTCGGATGATACGGACATTGTTCAGTTCATTCGCTTCCATCAGTTCATCGAAGCTGTCGATCGCCACGACGACTGTGTCGAACGGTGCGGTCGGCTGCCCCTGGAAACCCAACGCCATCGCGGATGCCGGCAATTGCAGTTGAAACGGTGCCACAGCTCCGGCTGGAATCTGCGTGACAGTCCCGCGTGCTGTCGGACAGTGTGCATGAATCTGTCCCAGTACCCCGACGATGCTGATCTGAAAGTTTCCGACGGCGATGGCACTGTTGTTGCGCACCGTGACCTGAATCACGGGGCCGCAGCCGGGGCCACCGTCCGCAAAAAGATGCACATCGACAAGTTCAAGATCACCGATCTGATTCGATGAGGGTGGCCTTGACAGTAACAGACCGGGAGCCAGTTCGGCCCCGGCGGCTCCGGATTGTTGTCGCATGCGGTTTCGAATCAGCAGGTCGATGACGTGCCCACAGTGCGATTCGGGGACTCCCAGAATCTGACTTGTGCGCGGATCAGCGAATGCTGTTGAAGTGACAATCGTGGGTGCCGCGGCGACTGACGATTGAATTGTCACCGCAGAGCCGCTGACGACACCCTGTGCGGGCTGAGCCAACGGCTGACCTTGTTGAAGTTGTTGCGGTGCCGGTTGAGGTTGTTGCCCCGGCTGTTGCGACTGCAACGTTTGAGCATTCGCCACGCCGATGCCAACGGCGAATGCGACGGATGCGGTCAGTGTCATACGGAAGACGAGCGTTCGGATGCGAGCAGCTCGCAGTGATCTGGATCGAAACATGTTGAATCTCCTTTTGAAAGTTTTGGATGGAATAACAGGGTTTCATTGAACAGGGTCGGGACATAAAAGAAGCCCGACGCATGTGAAACACATCGCGTCGGGCTCTTGGGGTGACATCAGGATTCCGTGATGCCGGGAGGAGTCGGATTAATTTGGCTCGTGGCGATTTCCCGTAACTCCGTTTCACTGTAGAGCCTGCGGTCTCTTCACGATCCCGATCAATTAGTAGCAGCCCCAGTAAGAACTGTAGGCGGGCTGGCAGTTGTAGCTGTAAGTCGGCTGGCAGCAGTAGCTGGTGTAGTACACTGGCCGGGCACAGCAGTAGCTGGTGTAGCTGTAGTATGGCTGATAGCAACCGTAGTTGCTGTAGCACGAACCGTAGTACGATCCGTAGCATGAGTTGTAACCACCACCCCAGCCGTGACTGCTGTAGCCGCAACTGCGGAAGCACGCTTCGACAGCGTCAGTCTTGTTCGCAGTGCCGGCATTGGCTGCCAACTGTTCCACATCAATGTCCAGTGCAGCATCCACGATGTTGACATCCGCATCCGCAATTGTTGCGGCATCGATCGTCAGAGCAGCGTCATCAGCAACAGTGGTTCCCACCAGCATCAAAACTGGCACAACAGCAAACATAAGCTTCTTGAACATGATCATTCTCCTGGTCCGGTTAAAGTTGAGTTAAGAGAAACACGAGTCAACCGGCCACTCGCAGTTCTCAGTTCCGTTTGGATGTACTTCGTAGCGAGGACTGCGATGGTTTGTTACAGACCAATTTCAGTTTTTTGTTCTGCGCTTCAACCGATCAGCCTCCACGCCGCTGACTTTGTGAGCGGAAAGGCGCTAGCCGGCGGTTTTTGCAGGCGAATTAACCGCGGCCAGTACTGTGTCAATCGTGCTTTGATGTGTGCCACTGGCTCTGCCAGTGTTCACCATCTGCATGAAACACTGGCAGAGCCAGTGGCACGCAACCCATCAATCCATCGCTGACAGAGCACGGGTGGTCTGTTGATTGAATCGTTTAACCCTGAGCTGCAGGTTTTGAAGTTGCTCGTTTCGGCTGGAAATCGTACTCGAACTCAATGAAATGGTACTCGTAC
>CAZFDW010000767.1:0-2691 GCA_964517865.1 uncultured Chitinophaga sp. | reverse complement strand
CCGCCTGAAGGCGGGACTACGAACGCGGATTGACCGTTGCATCAAACTCAATGTATCGTGCCAGCATCTTGCGAAGGTCGTTTGAAATCTCTTCTACCAATTCCTGCGGTTCCAACACTGTCGCATTCACCCCGAAGCTCATGATCCAGCGTTTGATTTCCTGAGTATCCGGCAGGCTGAATTCAGCGATCAGTGAGCCATCCTGCTGAGACGTCAGTTTTTGGCTGCCGTGCCAGCGGGATTCCTGTACGTATCGTGCGACGTCGCGGGCGAAATGGATGCGGATGGTTTGCAGTTCCGTCTGCGGCAACGGATGGTGACCTGCCGGAGAGGACTTTCCCTGAAAGGCGAACCGCCATGGGACGTACATCCGCTCCACGTCGCCGCGCGGCCCTTTTTTCCACCTCGTCTGGTCGCTGGTCGCGGCAAGCCGCGAAGTCCTCCTCGGCAAGAAGGACCTGCCGAAATCCGCGACTACACCCCAATCACCATCAGGCATCCTGCGGGCTTGCTTGATTGCGTTGAAAGCACCACAATTCAATTTCCGTTGCGATTTTGTAATGCGTGTCTCGTGACTTATCGAGGGGAGTTATGCTGATGTCGAGTATCGTGCGCTGGTGCGTCGTTGCTGTTGCTCTGGCTGTGACGGGGGCAGCCTCGACACAGGCGGAGGATTTCTTTTTCAAGGACGGTGATGTCGTCGTGATGATTGGCGACAGTATTACGGAGCAGCATCTGTATTCCAACTACGTCGAGATGTGGACGGTGACACGATTTCCACACTGGAAGCTGACATTTCGAAATGTCGGCATTGGCGGAGATCGTTCTGTCGGCGGCAATGCAAGGTTTACGCGTGACGTGCTGCTGCACAAACCCACGGCCATGACGGTTGACTTCGGCATGAACGATGGCGGCTATGGTGGATTCAACGAGGCCGTCTTTAAGCCGTATATGGATGGCTTGCAGGGAATGGCCGATCAGGCAAAAGCGGCAAACATTCGCGTCGCATGGGCGACTCCGCAACCACTGGACAACGGCGATCAGGGACCTACGGCGCTCGTCGGTTACAACCAGACGCTTGAAAAATTCTCGGACGGCGTGAAAGTGATTGCTGACAAAAATGATGGATTGTTTGTCGATCAGTTTCATCCGTACCTCGCGGCTTTGGATGGTGCCCGCAAAAAGGGCCCGACATACGAACGCATTACCGCCGGCGATGCAGTGCATCCAGGTCCCCCCGGTCAGGCTCTGATGGCCGCTTCGATTCTGAAAGGCCTGCACTTCCCGTCCCTTGTGTCGTCTGCAGCAATCGACGCAGCCGGCAGCAAGGTTGTGGACGCAAAAAACTGTTCGATCGAAAATGTCTCGGCGAAGGACGGCGGGATCAGCTTCTCACGTCTGGATGCAGCATTGCCATTCTTCCCAGCCGACGCCATGAGCATTCTGCCACACGCTCCAATCCTGGAAGAGCTCAACGACTATCATCTCAAGGTCACTGGACTTGCGGCAGGCGCGTACGAGGTCCGAATTGGCGGGACGAAAGTCGCTCAATTGACGGCTGAGGAGTTGGCGGCCGGAACAAATCTGGCGACGGCAGCGTTGGCGGCTGGTCCGATCGCTGATCAGGTCAGGAATGTGCGTGATGCGATCCAGAAAAAGAATCAGTTCCACCACGACGCGATCTTTCGCGGCATCGTGTTGTCCAATGTGCCTGGCTGGGTCTACAACGCCGTGCCACGTGACAAACTGGAGCAAGCGAAACAGGCTGCGATCGCAGAGCAGTTGGCAAAGTTACCTGCCATGGACGCCGAAGTCACTCAGGCGCTGGCGATGAAAGCAAACGTGTTTGAGATCGTGCCGGTCAAATAATCTTCCCGATGTCTCTCACATTCGTCTGTTCGTGCGTGGTCGTCTGGACATGATGAATCACTCAAGACGGTTTACTGAACGCCGCGCTGATGTCCAGTGTGTAATCTTCGCGGAAGACTTTGTCGAAGTCGTAGATGCCGAAGAAATCGGCGAGTTGATCGTTGGGCGTCCGGCGCATTTCACCGGATTCGATCATTTCAAAGACAATGTGACCGAAGTCGTCCGTTGATGTGACACCCCAGTTTTTGAAGACTGCGATGCTGAGCATCCCAAAATGCTGCAAAGCCAGCTTTCGCAGTCCGTCGAGCAGCTCCGGTCCGCTGATGTGGCCGGAAATTTCAGACCTGCGATCGCGGCCCAACTGTTCCTGTGTAAATCTCAACGCCGAGTAAACAAACTCTAATGCGTTTGGGTGATATGTGCTTGCCCGGGTATGGCTGGCGGTAGAGCCCATTCGAAACGTCCTGAGAGGCGAGGGTGCCGAAAATCATCGTTTCTTAACAGTTGGAGGCGATTCTAAATCATTTACCTCGCAGATAAAAGAGCCGCTTACGAATTTTCATCGCCTTCGGTATCATCTGACGGTTGAGTTTTTCCACCTCGTGAAATAACGGTGACTATGTCGTTTTCTGCGGTCATAACACGTCGGCCGTCCTGAAAGACGACGATGAGTTTGCGGGCGAGCAGTTCCTGTGAGATGACGCGACCCTGACCACTCTTAGTGATCACTATGGCACCAATGGGGGGCAGTTCGCGGCGATGTTGTTCATACGTGTCGTACTCATATCTCAAACAACATTTCAGACGGCCGCAGCGACCGGA
>CAZFDW010000766.1:0-2694 GCA_964517865.1 uncultured Chitinophaga sp. | reverse complement strand
CTGAGCACGAGCACGCCAATTGCGTGTGAATGCGAACTCTGAATTACACGCGCCGTGTGATATTGGCCAAGAGTGGCAAAAAACACGGACGACATGACGGTTTGTTTCAATATCACGCGGCGCGTTCAATATCGAATATTGGACGCGCCACGGATATCACAATACTGGGCCACCAGTGGGGTGTCAAACAGGACACCCATGCTTCACGGTCACGCGGACGGACTGCCTGAGCCGCCGACACTGTCCGGCAGAACCATGTTCGAGCCGACGACTTCAAGCAATCCGGTCTGCCGACGGGGGATTCCGATGTCGGTTCAGCCATCGTCACAACGCGGCCCGACAGTCGGCAGTCTACGCACAGGAAGCTGCGTTGTCACGGTGGCGAGGCGATTGCTGCAGACACATGCCAGGCAGTGACCGTGCGACACTCCCACTGGTCTCGGTGATTGGCGAGACATGTGGTGGGTGGTGGGTGTCAGGTGTCCAGTGCGATCTCGCTCCGCGTTGAGGAACCGCCCGATGGGCGAGTAGGTTGAGGTCTTTCGAGTTTAGGATGAGGTTTGTGTTCCCTGTTGTCCACCCGTTTCCTCCGGTGGTGTCACAATATTTCATCCCTGCTCAATTGAACGTTCAACCCCTCTCAGAACCGGACGAGCGCATTTAACGCATCCGGCTCCCGACCATCACATGTCACCCGGGATCACGGAGGCGCGTGGCGCGATCAGGTTAGTCAGCTTCGAAGGAGACGCCAGGGGAAAGCGAGCCATGTAGGCATCAAACTGAGGCCAGGTCTTTGACGTCCTCTGCGAACGGCGATTGAGCCAGCGGAAAGCCAGCTCCTTCGCGGCATGGCGGAATTTCATCAGCTGGGACCAATTGTCATTGATTCCGTAGTACTGATAGTGGCCACGCAGCGTCGCATTCAACTTCGCCCAGACTTCGGGCAAAAGTGTCGTCAGATTCTGTCGGAACCAGTGCTTCAGATCGTGTACCTTCGCTCGGAATTTCTTACTGGCTGTCTTCCTCTTCGGCTTGAACTTGCCCGCTCGGCTTAGTCCGCAGTAATGAGTGAAGCCGAGGAAGTCGAACGTGCCGGGGGCTCCTTCACCATGTCGCTGGCAATCGCGACAGGCAAAGCGACCAAACCGAAGCAGTTTCGTTTTCTCCTCAGCCAGCTCAAGATGGAAGCACCCAAGGCGAGTGGCGAGTAACGTTTGAAAGCGTCGAGCATCCGATTCTCAGTCAAACGTACAAATGAAATCATCCGCATAGCGGATGATGTACGCCTCTTCCTGCAGCCGTGGCTTGACATCACGTTCGAACCATTCGTCCAGGACGTAATGCAGATACACGTTGGCTAAGATCGGCGAAAGAACCGAACCCTGGGGAACGCCTTTGTCCGGTTTCCACCAGTCGCCATTGATCATCACACCGGCCTTTAGAAAGCGTTCGATGAGCGACAGCATCCGCGGATCACTGATCCGCTTCCGCAGCAATTCGACCAGATGTTCATGACTGACGTTATCAAAGAAGCCCTTGATGTCAGCGTCTGAGATCCAGTTCACTTTCTTAGTCGCGATGATCCGACCAAGGTCGCGCAGTGCATCATGACAGGAACGACCCGGGCGGAAACCATACGACATGTCGCTAAAATCGACTTCGTAGATTCGTTCCAGGATCATCACGACCGCTCGTTGAACGATCTTGTCCTCAACAGCTGCGATACCCAGCGGACGCGTCTTGCCATTGCCTTTCGGAATGTCGCGACGCAGGCTGGGGTGAGGTCGGTAGGTGCCGCGATGCAATCGGGTTAAGAGGTCCCTGAGATTTGCATCCAGATTCTCCTCGTATTGATCCACCGTGACGCCATCGACCCCGGGTGCCTTGTTCCTTTTGAGCCGCCGAAACGCTGTCCACAGAAGTTCATCCGTGATCACCGAAAAGAGGTTATTGAAAACCTCATCCGGATGCGATTCGGCTCGTTGGGTGATGCGATCCAGTCGATCAGTCACCGTTGGTCCGACACTGAGTACGGACGGTGGATCTTCGGAACCGCGTGATGGCCTGACCGCCTTCCCTGCACCGGCATTACCCGGCTTCGATCCATGCGATTGGTCTTCGCACTTCAACGGTACTATTCGGTCATCCGACTTCCCAGAGTCGTTTGCACTGCTCGCCTTTTCGGCTTGTACGTGCATACTCGCGGCGGCGTGACTGGGCGTCACGTCGAACAAGAACAACTGGGATCTCACTGGTTGCTTCATTGACATCATGTGTAGCGCGATCGTGGTCTTCGACCCCGGGTCTCCAAGCACCGCTCGCCAAAGCGCGGGGCTCGATATTGCCTTCAGCAGGTCCGAATGCCTGGGCAGATTCCGAGAGAACATGCATTTCGGGGCTCAATACCATTCACGGTTTGGGCGGCCAGCCCAGTCCATTCGTTCTCGCTACCTTTCTGTGTACGCTTCAACGCCAATGTTACCAGTGACGCTGCAACACTCGATACCGGGCCTCTGGCTAAGAGTTACCCGGGCGGGGTTCACACCCGCTTGTCAATAAACCATTTCCAGTTCGCTCCGGACCCGCATGCCGGGTGGTGTGGGAGGGGCTTCGGAGTAATCCGGGTCACTATCCCGATCCTAGTTAGATGGAATTACTCGCCTGGCTGGTGCCGAAAACACCGTTTTGTCTTTC
>CAZFDW010000765.1:0-2707 GCA_964517865.1 uncultured Chitinophaga sp. | reverse complement strand
GCGCATCAGATGCGGTGGGAAGTCTTTCTCATCCTTCTCGAAGTAGTTCGCGATCCTGGTCAGTTCCGGAATGACCGCTTTGGCATGAGTGCCGTAGCTGAGGAGGATCTTCATCATGCCGTAGCCGCCGAGACGGCCGTCGGGCCGAGCGAACCCGTGGCCCCACGAGCCGACCGCACTTTGACCATGAGCAGCTTCAAGCGCGAGCCGCATTAAGCCCGGCATGACCGAGTCATCGCCCGTCGCGATCTTGTATTCGGCCAGAAACATCATGACGTAACCGTAATACCACGTTGCCATCCCATCAGCGGCGTAGTTCGCAGCCCACTCTGTTTCTTTCTTGATCAGCGGGAGGAAGCTCGAGTCGCCACTGGCTAACAGCGCGAGCGCATTCAGCGATCGAGGAATGGGGTCCAGCCGCTCGGCATAGGAAGGTTCCGCCATGCGCGTGGCGAGATCCTTGCACCCTTGTTCGAGAATTCGTTTGGACTTCGGGCAATCGTAGGGAGCGGTGGCGCTGTAAGTTCCGAGCACGGGCACATTCACCACAACTTCAGTCGAAATGCCCGCACGCGACCGGGTCAGGCTAAGATTGCCTTGCCCCGCTTCCGATTCGGCAAGGGTCAGGGCTTTGCCCATTTCGGTGCGCGGGTCAAAGGAAAACGGCTTGCCGCCGACGCCAGGAATCGAGTCACCGACGGCGAAAATGCCCACTGCAGGAGAACCTTCCTCCACTTTGGTGATTGTGATCTCGCGAGCATCGGATGTGACCATTTTGTCACATCGAATCCAGCCACGCAGACCGGTGGCACCCAGATTCCAGTCATGCTCATCGCCTGCGGCGAAGCCTGATCCATGCGTCGCGAAAACGACAGTGAGTGTGAAGAGAGTGATTACACTTTTCATGCTGAATTCGCTTTCTGGAGTCCACCTAAAACTGCCGTCACAAAATCGCCATCAACATCGGCCACTTCATGGTAACGCGGTTAATGGCGAAACGTCAGTCCCTCGTGATTCATTCCCGGAAGATACAGGTGCGGAGCTTAAAGATCATGGTGCGGATCGGAGTCTTCGTCCGCTTCGTTCCATCGTCGTCGGTCTCTCCAGACACCATGGCCTGTTTGACACCCGTGCCGGCCAACCAACAACTGAAGGCCCCTGCATGATGACTCGTATCCTGGACGTTTCTCACGTCAAGCTCATTCTCCATGAACACCGACCCAAAGGTGTCGATCAGGATGAACAAAGTCATCTGCAAGAGCGCCTGCGAAGTGCCCAGGAACCGCGACCGCATGGTCAATGTACTTCGGCGCGACACAGAACGACGAGTCGAACAACTCGGCGACAAGTTCCGCAGGCATTATCAAATTGACGCAGAGGCAAGCACGTGTTTCTGGTCAGACCCGCGAGTGCCGGAATTCGGTTCAGCCGACCAACCCAGGCGCAGATATTTCAACATCCTTGAACTCTCAGGATTGACTGTCCTGAGATAGTGCGTTCACCTTTCCAACTCCCGTCGGTCACATCGAAGACCTGGAAAACGGATCTTTGCAAACTGCGTCGGTCCGACACGCTGACGCAGCATCAAGCTGATCAACGGCATCGCTCAAATTTCATCCCGCCGCGAGGTCAAAATGACGACACCAATCGGGTGAACCTGGCCGCACGAACTGCGTGGGTCGATGTGACCGGAGCACGTTGCTCATGGCTGTAACAGCGTTTCCGCTTCGGCCAGCAGCTTTTGCCCGACCAACTTGTTGCGACTTGTCAAAGTCCGTGCCTGCTCGAGCGTGGTGCGGGCCTCGTCAATCTGGCCAGCTTGATGCTGTGCCATCGCAAGGATTGTCAGATCCTCGGCTGGCTGCGAGAGTTTCTGTGCCGCGTGCAGTTCCTTGCTGCGTGCCAGGGAGGTTATCGGCACTAAACGCCACCCGCAACGGAGCACTCGTATGGCCCTTGAATTCCATGCCAAGCTTGCCGGTAGCTGCTTCCCAGACCTTCAGGCCATTTGTCACTTGATCAATGCCAGAGGTAGATGTGAGCCACTTTCCGTCCGGGCTGAACGCAACAAAGGGTGCCGGGGTGAACCCAAAGCTTGTCCCACTAGAAGATAAACTACTCATATCGAATGAATGTGCGTTGTTGGGAATGCTAAAGAGCTCGCTTCCTGTTGCCGCATCAACGATGGTTACTGACCCGGATGCAGGATGATCCACAGCCAAGCGAGTTCCGTCGGGGCTGAACTCAGTCCCGACGGCCCCTGACGCAGGATGATTGTTTAGGATTCGCATGGACCGAGGAGACACGGTGACGCTGTTGCGCGTCGCTACGTCCACGATCGCAAACTGTAGGTCAGGACCTGGATTGGTCTGGACTCCACTTTGAAAGGAAGCCCTAAGACTCTGGACGACCATGCGCGTGGCGTCGGGGCTGAGGGCTCTCACCGTAGCATTAGGAATCGGATTCGGGAATTGATCGATCTGCTCGCCAGTTCGACCGTCGAGAATCAGAATCGTCGACTGTGGTTGCGATTCGCCCTCTTTCGAAATTACGCCGGGTGTCGCAATACGCGACCCGTCCTGATTGAACTTAAATCCCGGTCGCACAGTAATGGGCGGGTGAGCCTGTACCAGTTGCGCCCCTGGGGTCGCGTCTAATCGAAAGGTCTGGAGCTCCGAGCTGGCTGAAATCACTACCCGCTCGCCGT
>CAZFDW010000764.1:0-2708 GCA_964517865.1 uncultured Chitinophaga sp. | reverse complement strand
AGTGAAAGGATGCGTGGATCGATCCAGCCGCCCGCGTTCAAAATCAAACCCGATGGCCGTCAGGATGCGACGACACAGATCCCACTGTCCATCTTCGTCAAAGCAACGGCCCTTGAGCAGATCTGCATTCGCAGCCGTGGCGACCGACCACTTTTCAACCAGCGGCACGAGTTTCAGTTTCAGGTCCGCCAGCACCGGATCAAGACGCGATCTTGACATCCCTGGTTCGTGATCTTCCAGCAGCGCGTCATACGGATCACCGCCACGAGCCAATGTTGAAGCTCGCTCCCGAACCAGTGTCAGAAGTTTTTCAAACGCGGGAGCAAACAACGCGAAATCGTTCGCGGCGTAAGCATCTTCCCATGCACCCAGAGACCGGGACTTCGCTTTGGCCAGATCGCGAACCAGTTCCTCCGAAACCGCCAGCGACTGTCGCCGCAGTCGCCGCAGCAAGGCAAGTTCGCGAGTCCAGCGTTCATCGTCTTCACGTTGCTGAGCGACCTCTTCGACCAGATCTCCCAGGTCGTCGGCTGTCAGCATCCTGTGGCGCAGACCTTCCAGAGTTGCAAGCTGCTCACCTCGCTGAACCCGGCCCATCGGTGGCATTTTGGTTTCTTCGTCCCAGCCAAGGAGCCCGATTGTCTGATCCAGATGCAGCAATTCTGTAATGCGCAATCGCAGCGTATGCTCTGCGCCTTCGGTGCAGACGGGCGTACGGCGAGGCATTTTGAGTTCACGCGGCGGTCGAGCAGTCAGGACCACAGCCAATCCACCATGCTGGGCCACGTTGACGACCTGCTTTTGCGACACGCGGCACAGAATTCCCAGGCCGTTCTCGGTCGTCGCGAACCCCATGACGGCATAAAACGGCTCCTCGAAAACTGTCCCGCCCGGGCCGACAACCGGGAATTCATGGACCGGCAGACGCGCCACTGACTGCAGCACCCACGACGTTTCAGGATCGGTGAAACTCGCGGCGGCCACTTCAATCAGTTGATCCCATTCCGTTTGTTCTGTGGCGGATCCGAGCGTCACTCCTTTTCCACCGTAGCCGCGATTCGGCTTCAGCACCAGGCGTTCGCGATTCTTGCGAGCGAAATCCAGCAGGTGACCTTCCTTGCCATGCGGCAGCGTGGTGCGACGATCGCCGACAATGCGCGTCCACAGCACATGCCGACGAAACAGACGGCGTTCTTCCGCCGTGAACAGCCGCTTCGCTATGGATTCGTCCGTCATCAGTTCCCAGCAACTCTTGTGATCAAAGTCGCCAACCATCGACGACACGACTCGGTTCTGACGAAACAGCAGGCGCATCGCGTCGAGAGGTTTCCCGATCTCCTGTTCGAGCGCCACCAGGTCACGTGTTTCATAGTCGCGATACGCGACATCGATCTGGACGTCTTCGTAGTAAACTTCTTCGCCTTCGATCCGAAGTTCGCGCGGATCAGCGTGGACGATGGTGATCCCGTGACGCTCGGACAGATGCTGCTTCAGAATCGATTGTTCATTCGGCCCGTCATGCGTATATTTTGGTTCAACGAGACACAGACGAAATTGGCTTCGGCCAATCGCGCGGGCATGATCGATCAGGACCTGCAGGAACAGTTCGCGCTGGTCACGAGGCAATTCGATGTCCAGTTCGGGGTCCTGCGCCAGCAAGGTCGGCACGACATCACGCATTACCAGTTGTTCGGCCAGTGGTGCATAATGAATGCCGCCAACGCCGGAAAGATTGGGCTCCAGAAACAGCAGTGATTCCTGCCATCCGGCACTCGTAAAGTCACAGACCGCATCCAGACGTCCGTAGAGTGGATTGAGATGCTGATGCTGCGGAGTCCAGATATCCCGTAGCCACTGATCTTCTGCCGGTGTAATCGCCAGAATTCGTCGAACCTGTTCGTCTTCCAGATACAGCGCGGGCAATCGCTTGAGCGCTTCCGCCAGTTTCATGCAGACATGATCCACGTAACTGAGCTGTTCCGGCATGGCAAGCAGCGGTCGCAGCATAATCCGCACCGGCTCCTCAACTCCGTCTCGTTCGTAAACGACGGCATTGGCTTGCGCATCGATCCGGAGTCGATCGGCGATCCTTGCCAGCGTGCCGTCACCGACGCGCTGCACGGCTTTCCGCACACGGTTGTCCAGGGTCGTTCCAAACAACCCGACAGATTCGGCAGGACTCAGCATAATGTTGCAATGACCACTGTGGGCAAGAGTATTCTTACGTAGGATGGACATTCTTGTCCGTCGGGTTGCCAGTCGACTCTGTCGAAACGAAGTTCACTGTAAATCCAGGAACTTATACTCCACGCGGTCTCGAATGAGACAATTGGCGAGCGGCATGCGTCAGCTTGCCGATACAAGAACGACGTACCGGAGAGCTTACGCTGCGCCGCTCGCCGGACTCATTTCCGGCTGCGTGGAATATACTCCTGTGGAATGCCTTTTGGCGAGGACTCGGACAAGAATGTCCAGGCTACGGAAACATGGGGAACGCTACTCAGCGCTGAGATTCTGCAGCATCGCGTACAGTACCGCGTTGATTGCCAGTTTTGCGGCGTCCTCTTCGACGTAGCCATCGCAGGACAGGGACGCCTGATGTTCCAGAGCGCAACTGATGTCGTAACGACTGTAGATCACGGCGAACCGTCCCTCAATTTCGATGCCTTCCAGAAACGGCGGACCAATTTCCTCTTTGATCTCGAGCG
>CAZFDW010000763.1:0-2710 GCA_964517865.1 uncultured Chitinophaga sp. | reverse complement strand
TTGAGTGATGCCGTTGATCAGATTGATGCTGCGTCAGCGTGTCGGACCGGAGCAGTGAAGTGAACTCCGGTTTCTCGCCCTGGTCGTGACCACCGGAGCAGTCTATGAAGTGCTGTTCCGGGGTCGATCGACATCACTGGGGAAGAGTGAAAACGAAATCGCATCTAACTCATGACGGTTAGTCTTGAGTGAGAACTACGTCGGAATGTTTGCCGCCGGGTTTGATGACGATACCGGATTCTGGCACTCGCGGGCTCGGCCGGAAAACGCATCGGGAGCGACATCAAAGTGACGACATCGCCGAGACTTGTCGGCACATCGTTCGCCGCCTCGGTCGATACCGACCGATGCAGGATAAACCGATTCTGAACGAAGGCTCGTGGAATCTGTCGAAGACTGAGGCCAGGTACTCGGCCATCGCTCCCGTCAGGAGCATCTTGCGTGAACTCGACGGTTGCGGCAGCCTTGAATGCTGATCATTGACAATAGACCGGTCATGCAGTCAGCCACCGGGCCTGAAAAGCCCGGTGGCTGAGGTTTCGGTTAATCCTTAACGATCCGAGTCCGCCCAGAAGGCCTGTCGGACCCAACGAGTTTCCTGCAACTTGCCACTTTCGCCGCCGCATGAGCGGGTGATGTGACTATCGATGTCCGCTGAGCAATGCCCAGAACAGGTCCAGGTCGCGGTCATTGAGCTGACTGAAGACCTGATCCAACAGAGCGCTCTGAGCGGCGGGAATCTCAGTCCGGCGAACACCGGCCGCCAGCGTTTCTGCCATCACACCTTCATCGTCGTGATCCTGACCAAGCAGATGCCCCATTTCGTGCATCACGACCGTCAGCAGATCCATCCGATTCCGCTCTCCCTGATTACCAGCCCGGGAGAACTCGGAGCTGTTACCCGGTGTCGAATCAACAAACCAGCCCCAGCCCGCCGCGTTGTCATCGAGCCAGATCGTGTTGCCCGAGGCTTGTCCCAGCGTGGTGCCGCCGAGGTTTCTGACCTGGACTTTCACGCCACTCAGGGCGGACATGTCAACGCCGGCGGCTTCCCACCGACGCTGCGCCTCGGCGAGGATGGGTCGGTACTGGGAAACAGTCAATGATTGGTCGATAGACTTCGTCGGCACAGTGGCAGCCAGGAGAAGTGCCGGTGGGTCGAGGGCCATCAGGAACTGGTCCGCGCCACCACCCAAGTCGGTGAGGCTCCCTCCGGTCGGGAAATTCGCCGTGCCCTCAAACTGCCCTACGATGGTCACCGCGCCGCCATGAACTCCGACGACTCTGGCCTGGTCGAGACCAAGGCCGCCCATCCGCCATGCTCCCTGATGGATTCCCGCCGAGTTGACCTTTAGTACAAATCCGTCCTGACCACCGTCGCTCGACAAAGGCGAGCTGGAAACTCCCAGCGGGTCGATGTAGTTCATCGTTTGGTCGAACCCACCCCCGAAATAGAACATGCCATTAGCCTCATCCGCGGCAAAGCCTGCAAGCACGCGCGAGTATCCAGGCCCGTTGAGCTGTCCGACCCATTCCAGGCCGCCATCACTCTTGCGGTACTTAGCGATCGCGCCGCTGCCGCCAGCATCGGGAGTGACGGTGCGCGTTCCGGAACTGGGGTCGAAGTCCGCCGAATCAATCAACTCCCCGGTAATGTAGAGATGCTGGGAGTCGGCGTTAAGCTGCCAACCGATTTCACCACCGCCGATCGACTGCACCCAGCCAAAAGTCGCAGTCGTTGGTGTGATGGCGTACCTGGCATAACCGACGTCCATCAAACCAGCGCTTATTCGATTTGACACTCTCCTGCCGGGGTCAAAATCCGCCCTCTCCTGGAAGGACGTCATGAAGTACAGGGATCCGTACCCGCTGACACCAACGTCGACTTTGATGCTCTCCCCTCGATCGCTCTTAATTCCGCCGACCTTGAAGACGGAAACAAATTTGCCCTCGCTATCCAGCTTCAAAACGAAGGCGTCCGTACTGTAGTTGGTTCTATCCTTGCGGCTGGTGGTCCAACCGGTGGCGGTCAAGATGTCGCGGTTATCCGGGTAACTCTGTAAAGTATCAAAGTCGGTTTGCTGGCTAAAACTCCCCGTGCTGAAGACACTGCCGTCTGCCCCCACGCTGACACCCCTGACACCCCATCCTGTTCCAGTGCGTGCCCAGATCGTGTCGCCCGTTGCAGGGTTCATCTTGAGCACGAACGGACCTTCGTTCCCTCCCGCGCTCTCAAGAATGTTCCCGCTGCCAAAGTCGACAGTGCCTATGAAATACCCAAACACGTGCGGGACGCCCGCCGGATCAAGTGTGACACCATCACCGCGGACATCCATTTGTCGCACCCACGACAACGCCCCTTGCGAGGTGTACTTGGCAACGAAACCATCGCCTTGGGCGGAGCTGGTTCGCTCGACGACGACATCTGATCTGGGATCGAAATCGACTGTGCCCGTGAATTTGCCAGAAAGGAAGGTGTTCCCTTGGGCGTCCATTGCTTTGGGACCGCCGCTTAGGACCGATCCCGCGGCCCCTCCGATTTGGCCGAGCGTGGAAAGCAGTGCTCGCGTTTCCAATTGCTCCAGGCATGGAGCACGACGGTTGCGGCGAGCCGCAGATGACGAACGACGACGATGATTCATTGAGAAAATGGTAAGTCTCCAAAGGTTTTACAAGAGAGTAATGACGGAACATAGATTTCAACAGGAAT
>CAZFDW010000762.1:0-2710 GCA_964517865.1 uncultured Chitinophaga sp. | reverse complement strand
TCTCAAGCTCCTGTTTTTTGCCATCAAGCTCCTGCTTTTTGCTCACAAGCACTGGAGCAGGGAACAGCGCCAGCCCATGCACAAAGCCTGCTGCATCCTTGTCTTCGTACAACCAGCGGTTGGCGGCCAGGTGTCCGCAGATTTCGACTTCGAAGCTGATTTCTTTGTGAAGGCTCATGTATCCGGAGCCTTGCGTGGAAGAATCATTCTGACACCGAGATTCTCCATCATTTCAGGCGGCTTTACGCAGATCACACCAAACTGGTTTGCAACGTCAGGAAGCTTGATATTCGACTTGGCTTCTGGTGCCGACACCTCGTAAGAACAAACCGCGTATCCATTGACTTTAGCATACGCAACCAACCAGCCGTCAGCGCCACTTGCAAACTTCGCCTGGGCAGCGGGTGCCAAATGCGGCTGTGACACAACCCACTTCGCGATGGTCGAGTATGTCTGCAGAACTTTGGCGTCTGTCGTTTCCTTGAAGAATGATTCCGGGACATCATCCGTGACCCATTCGCTTAACGCGTCCTTGCCCCGGAGAAGTTCTTTCCGAACCTGCACAATGCTCGCAACACTGTCACTGCCATGATGCAACAAGAGCGCTTTCCAATAAGCCGGGCAAAATGAAAACCGGTAGTGCTGCCTATGGGCAGTCATGAACGTGTCAGCATCGAGCAAGTATTTGTTATCACGTTTCATCGGCGTTCCTGCTGCTTCAGGAACGCGGCATACCGGTCGAACGTGCTGCCATAGAGTCGTGTCAGATCAAAGGCTTGCTGATACGACACTCTTCCAGCTTCTGCGGCTGCAATGACTGCCCGCCCAAAGCGACGCCCAAGTCTTGCGTTCTGCGTGCGGTAGAAATCGCCGCCGCCTTTTCTGGCCTTTCTTTCACGCCGCACTTCATCCATGTACGAATGATAAAACGCAAAGAATTCATCCGTCGTTATCAACTTCAGGTCCTTCGCCCGTCGCGCCACAACGATCGGACTCACTTTGAAGCGTCTCGCAAGCTTTTTAAGTGGAGACGGTTGTTGATTGACTCCTGGCCAGGCCGCTTTCAACTTTGCCGCAGGAACCAGAAACTCGGCTGCCACCCGGTTACAGAATTTTTCACAGTCATCACTTGCTGGCTGCATTTCCAGGAGATTCACCAAGGCGTCTTCACCAATCCAGATGTGAACCAATTCATGAGCGAGCGTAAACATTTGAGCGGCATTGGAATCTTTGCCATTCACAAAGATCAGCGGTGCTATCGGATCCGTGAAAACGAAGCCGCGAAATTCTTCGGGATCGAGCAGGCGCGAGGTACTGTTTCCAACAACGCCGTTCGTGAAGACCAAAATGCCAGCGGCTTCAATCTTCCGAACCAGAAAACTCAGCGCGTCTTCCCACGTGGCCTGATCGCTTGCCCAGTCTTCGTCAATTTCCAGCCAGCGTCGAATGCTGATCACTGTCTCCGCAATGCCACTGTCCAGGTTCTCAGACCCAACGAACGGCAGTGCCGTATGTCCTTCCTCGACGAGATACTGCCGCATCCACGCCTGGCGGAGCTGCATGTCCTGAATGGTCTCCAGAAGATTGGGGCTTGGTCGCCTGATCGCTTTGTCCCGCATCGTGCGATAATCGGGCATGGGCAGTCTCTCGATCGGAGGTTGATCGAGAAACAAGTACCCAAAAGGAACCATTGCCTTCTTGGCAAACGCCTCCAACTTGCTGAACGTCGGCTGCTTCTTTTCTCCGATCCATTCCTGAACGGCATCCGGAAACTCAGCCAACGACAAACCAGAGCGGTCCACCGCCCAGCGAATCAGTTCTGTTTTGATATTGATGACGTTTGCCATGACCCACAACCACCGAACCCACGAAACCACAACCAGTTCCGACCATTCTAACATCGAAACGACAGGAATCTGACCCCAACTTCCCTGCGTTCACCGGCATAACCTGCGCATATTCGCACCATTTGTTTCACTGTGCCACTGTTCCGACCAACCTGCGCACGTCGATCTTTCCGGTGGCGGCGGCGGGGATCAGGGCCGTGCGGCGTTCTTGAAGCAGGTCGATTGAGAAAATCATTATTCGTCTTCGGCGTATGGCGGATACTGCACCGGTTTTGTTCCCAATTCGCTATCGACTCTGGGGTAGCTCACACCGGTGGCGGGTTCCTTAAGGCGTTTGCGCGGCGCCGAGACCTTGAATATCCACGAGTCTCCCCAGTCGAACAGGTAGAACAACGATTGTTTCGATGGCAATGGGAACATTTCGCCGATGGTTTTGGTGAAGACCAATCCATTCTCGTCGTCAAAATCCTCTTGATGGCGGCTACGTTCTGTCCTCGCCACGAAGAAACAATACCCGTGATCGTTGTCAAATTTGACTGCCCTTTGAATGGCGTCATGAAGTTCGATCAGCGCAGACGATTCGTCCAACTCGATGTTCGCCGTCCATTCATCCTCGCAATATCTGCCACGAATGAGCGTTATTTTTAGAGTCGTAATCATGCAGCCTCCACGCTGAGAGTACTAAAGGAAGTACTAAAGGTGTCAGGAACCGTTTCCGGCAAAAATGACGTATTCGGTTCCTGACACCTTTGTTTTCCACAATTGGGTTGCCTCTTTCCGGGCCAGTTGAATGCGAGATGTGATCTGAACAATTGGCGTGCTCGTGCTCAGTGAAACGGTGCTCGTGCTCGTAATCGAATCGA
>CAZFDW010000761.1:0-2712 GCA_964517865.1 uncultured Chitinophaga sp. | reverse complement strand
CTTGACACAGCGGGGCCAGCAGGCTGGCTGAGGAAAGCGGCAGCAGGCTGCCGCAGTCCAGGGAACAAAGTCCGAGGGGTACGCTTTCCGAATCGGGGCGGATGGTCTGAAGGATTGATCCATTGGCCCTCTGCATGCGCCATCAAAAAGGGACACTTTGTCGTCAATCGGACACCATGTTCTCTGTACGTCGTTAAGCAGGTGCCTGATTAAGCCCAAAAGTTCACTATGGCGCAGGATTTGCCACACAGTGAAGGAGCTCCTTTCCGAAGAAAGCCTGCCGCTGGCACGGTGGGCTGCGCATTGTAGAAGTCACTGCCGCGTTTGATGCATACATTTCGGACACCCGACTGCATAAGATACTCAAACCATGAAACGATATCCCCACAGAGCATTTTTGATCTTGTGTGTTGTAGGAGCAATAGGAGTTCTCCTTCAACTGAATGCTCGGGGTATGCAGGAGTTGCCTCCTGCTCCTCTATCAGATGTGCAGGGTCCGTCTCAGCTGGCGCCGGAGCACAAGCTTGCTCCTGGCAGCGACCCGATTTTGCCCCCCGTCCCGGGGCCGATCAATGGCGCCCATGCTGATAGCGTCGAAGAGGCAGAACCGATGCTCCGCGGCCCGGTGCATGAAGCCTTTGCTGAGCAATTCAACCAGGATCCCGTGCAGGGGCTTATCATTCCACAGCAGCCTCCAGAACCCATCGAAGAACTTCCACCCGATATGCGTCCTGATGGTCGCCAGATTGAGTGGATTTCAGGTTACTGGGCATGGGACGATGATGACCAGGACTTTTTCTGGGTCAGCGGCATCTGGCGTGAAGTTCCTCAGGGGTTTCGCTGGCTGCCGGGGTACTGGACGGAAATTGAAACGGGCTGGCAATGGATTTCTGGCACATGGATTCCGGAACAAACAGATGAAATTGAATACGTAGAGACCGCACCGCCGGAATCACTGGAACTTGGTCCGGTTGGTCTTGCGCCGTCGCAAGAGCACATCTGGATCCCCGGTTGTTGGAACTGGAACGACAGTCGTTATGCCTGGCGGCCGGGATACTGGAGTGTGGGATACAGCAATTGGATCTGGATTCCTGCCCGCCACGTCTGGACACCGCGGGGTTATCTCGGCTGCAATGGGTACTGGGATTATCCCCTGAACCGTCGTGGACTTTTATTCGCTCCGTATCGTTTTCGACGTTCCGCACACTGGAATCGATCCCTTGGGTTTACTCCACAGGTTGTCATTGCGATTAACCAGCTGCATTGGAATTTGTGGGTTCGTCCCCGATCCTGCCACTATTACTTCGGTGACTACTACGGCCCGCGATATGCCAACACCGGTTTTCTTCCGTGGCATCAATTCCATCGGCAGCGACACCAGTTCGATCCACTGTATTCTCATTTCAGCCGAAGCGCCAGTGTTGGGAATGTGAGTTTCTACGATCAGGTCAATGGTCGATTCAATCTCCTGACAAGCCAGGTCGATCGCCGACCTGCACGCGCATTCAACCATCATGACGGTCCCGAACCACCACGCCTGAACAACATTGATGATCGGTCGCCGATGCTGGGCTCAACAATTCAGCAACACATCAGAGAAGCGGGCAATACACGATTTGTGAAATTGCAGGAAGGCCAGCGGATTCGACTGCAGACGGACAACAAAACGTTACGTCAACTTGTGGATCAACGTCGGGACGTAGAAAACCGCGGGCGTCTGGAATCGACTCGTCTGGATCACCAAACCAATGATTCCACGGGACGCATTGAGAATGCGGACCAGGACGACACAGAACGACGAGACCAGCCTTCCGGCCCTGAAACTCGACGCGACGAAAACCAGAGCGATGTCGCGACATCGGTCACCCCACCGCTTTCAAGAGCGAGAGAACGCAGCGATCGCCTGAGACTTCCGCCGGTGATACGGCACAACATGGACAACAAGGAACTGTCAAACACGGGTCCATCGTCGAACTTGAAGGCATCGGAGTCCGGAACGCCCGGTTCGCCAGTCACACGTGGTGAACGGCCGCGCGGAGTGGATGCCGTTTTGAATCGTCGAAGGAATCCAGCGGATTCGAATACGCTGGGTTCTCAGAAGAGTAATTCTAAAAACAATATTCGAGACCGTGCCGCGCGGTCGGAGACTCTACCAGACAATCCACCAGGAGTGAATAATCCGCAAAAGTCCCAGGACCTCAAACCGCTGGAGAATCATCGACTTGACGCTGACAACCCGCCCGGAGTGCTGAGAGGTTCGAACGAGGGTGTAGAATCTTTGCCGGACACAGGAACATTGCGACGTCACGCACCCAGCCCAAAAGCAGAGGTCGGGAATGCGGCGGACGCCCCGAAGGCCAGAGCAAGGGGCGCTGAACGGAGCCCAGAGCCACAGGCTGGTAATTCGGTGAATGTCCCCAGGGCCAGAGCGAACGACGTTGAACGGAGCCCGGGGGCACAGCCCGATAATGCGGTGAATGTCCCTAAGGCCAGAGCGAACGACGTTGAACGGAGTCGCACTGAGCGATCCAATGCTCGTCCTTCAGTCACGAGTCCGCCGACACGGGTGGAACGCGAACCGCGTTCTCCAGCGGTCGGCAGGGCAGGTGGCGACGCGGGACAAAGGAGGATTGATACAGTCAGACCGCAGCAACAGACTCGGCCTGCACCGCCGTCAAGACCCGCTGAGTCAAGACCCGCTGCAGAAAGACC
>CAZFDW010000760.1:0-2714 GCA_964517865.1 uncultured Chitinophaga sp. | reverse complement strand
TCTCGACTCGGAGAGTCAAGCTACGTTGCTGTCTCGACTCGGAGAGTCAAGCTACTTTAGCTGCGCTAATTCGAACGTCCGTTGTGCCGAATGAGACCGGTCGCGATTTTTCGGCGTTCACTGATTTGAGCCTGCCATTCTTCAATCATGACTCGCATCCGTTCGCGATCCGGAGCGTCCGGCTGACATTCCCGCAGTGCAAGCTGCAAATGTCGAATGGCTTCGCGTTGTTGTCCGCGAGCATGCACTGTCAGTGCCATCTGAATCCGCAGCACAGGCATCTTCGGATACTGCTGAATCGCGTGTGTCCAAAGAGTTTGTGAATTCTGCCACACCGGCAGATGCTTCAAAGTCAGTGTCAGACATGCAGCAAGTGACGCGACAACAATCATGCCTCGCAGGCTGTGACCGATGATCTGTACGAGTCTGTTGGATTCTGATTCGGCAAGTGTCACGATGCGCTGCACAGCACCAGCGGCCATCGCGAAGACTACGATGCACGGCAGATACAGATAACGATCATTCATCAAAGTTGTGATGCGGAAGAAATTGAGTACCGGAAAGAGCAACAGCAGAAAGCTGAGAGAACCCAGAATCCACAGAGGCTGCGATTTGCGAATTCGCCACAGTGCATAGCCCACAGTCGCCCAGGCGACACTGCCTGCCAGAACTTTCATGCCAATGCCGCTTGTCTGCGGATCGTACATCACGCACAGATCTGTCGGACAAAACAGCATCGCAATGTACTGCCACAAGATCGTGACGTCGATCGCCATGATGTGCAGCAGACTGAAGTTCATGTGACCGCGAACACCGCCCAAAACGGTATTCTGGACGCTGGCCGTGTAGAACAGCAACAGGAGTGAGAGCAATCCCGGAATAACCTGACGTGCGATCGCAGGAGCGGTTTTTTCGCGGCGGATGAGCACGTCGTACAACAGCACGATGGGCGGGAAGACAATGGCCAATGCCTTCGAAAGCAGTGCTGCGATCAGCAGCCCGATATACCAGGCGTCTTGCCTGGCCGTTATTTCAGGACGCAATCGCACAATTGCAGCCCACAGCATGAACGCACTGCACAGGAGCCCTTTGCGTGATGAGATCCAGACGACGCTTTCAATCTGAACGGGATGTACCAGAAATAAGGCCGCAGTCAGCCATGCGACAAACAGATTCCCGGTCAACCGCTTCAACAGCAGGAACACGAGCACCCCATTCAACAGATGCAGCAACACGTTGGTGGCATGGTAACCGCTGGGATAATTGCCCCAGATTGTATGGTCGATCAGGAACGACAGGATTGTCAGCGGTGCATAGTTGCGCGTTACGGTTTCAGTCGCCACGCCCCACAAATTGGACGGCGACCAACTCCTGATCAGCTCGTTTTGCTGAACGTACGATACGTCGTCCCAGTTGACGAAGTCGAATGCCACTGACTGCCAGAACGTGACAAGCCCAAGCACGACCAGAGCTGCACTCTGGAAAACCGTTTGATGACGTTTCAACCACTCAGACATAATGTCCATGCCCTGATGATGACTTCTGAGACGTCGGGGAGGCTGCCAGCCAACCCCACTGTCGCCTGTGGCTTGCCGTTCGACGAAAAACGCCTCTGATGCACCCTGGCATGTGGAGCAGCACGCACGTTGACTTTCTGCCACACCGATGAAAATCGGAACTTGCCGATGTTGAGGCGATCGATACGATCGTCATGCCTGTTGCAGACGGAACCACTTTTGATGTTCGACGAAGATGATCGTGCAGCCTGGGGGGGCTCCAGCGTGAATCTGCGCTTGGAATGCAGATTCTTCCGACAGGTTGAGTTTCGGAAGCCAGGTTTTGGGAAGTCGGCTCGGCTGGAGCCTCGCCCTCCCAGGAATCAACGTCGATTGCAGTCTCACCGAAATCGACGACGGTATCCGGTTCGCAGTCTCAGATCAAAATCGTTTCCCTCAACCTGCTGCCGACGGTAAGATATTTCGTGTTGGCAAGATGACACTCAACCGTGTCTGCAAGGTTCCAGGAGAAACGACGATGATCCGTACATTCCACGTCTGCCTGTTCGCAGCGACATTCGCGACGTTGTGCTTAACTCTTTCATATGTCCGTGCAGCAGACGACAAAAAGCCAGCGGCAGACAAACCGAAAGCTGCGGCAAAAGCCGAAGACTCACCGCCAACGGAGGCAGCCGTTGACAAGGACGGCTGGAAATCGCTCTTCAACGGCAAGGATCTTGAGGGCTGGAAAGTCACCAACTTCGGCGGTGAAGGCGACGTCTACATCGAAGAAGGAGCCGTGGTGATTTCGCAGGGATCAGACCTGTCGGGGATTCACACGGAACAGAAACTCCCGAAATCCAACTACGAAGTGCAATTTGAAGCTCAGCGGGCGGCGGGCAGTGACTTCTTTGCGGGCCTCACATTTCCCGTCAAGGACAGCTATTGTTCACTCATTGTCGGTGGCTGGGGAGGCGGCGTTTGCGGGCTGTCCAGTTTGAGCGGCATGGATGCGTCCGAGAACGAAACCACCAGCTACGGCGACTTCAAAAAGGGCCAGTGGTACAAAATTCGTCTGGCCGTGACCGACGACCACATCAGCGCATGGATCGACGAAAAACAGATTGTCGATGTCGATATCACCGATCAGCGAATCAGCACGCGCTTTGAAGTCGATCGCTCGAAGCCGTTTGGATTCGCGACGTGGCAAACCACCGC
>CAZFDW010000759.1:0-2719 GCA_964517865.1 uncultured Chitinophaga sp. | reverse complement strand
CACCTCCGCAGTCAGGACTTCTGTAACTTTCTCAAACAGTCTTTAACATCGACTGATATCTGGGATCTGCTGACGGAAGCAGATGATGGCGATCGTGATTCCTAGGCCAGAGGCGGCCTGAAGAGCAGGCGCATCAGGATTCGGAAGCGATTCCGAGTTGTGATGAGTCAGCAGGGAGACTAAACGTGGAGGCAGAAGGCGTAGTTTGCAGACAAGTGCGAGTGACTCCTGAGGACGGGTTGCATCTGCGGCCTTTGCAGTTGCTTGTGCGCAGGGCATTGACGTTTTCTTCCACGATTACGCTGACGTTTGATGGTCGCCGGGCTGATGTGAAATCGGCATTCGACCTGATGTTACTGGCGGCACCCACGGGTGCCATCCTGAGCCTCGAAACGTCTGGTTCTGACGCTGCTGCCGCCGCAGATGCGATCAGTGAACTGTTTGAGACCGGTTTTTCAATATCTGGCTCTGACATCCGCTGAGTTGTTTGGCTCTCGGGATCTCCTTAAACTGACGCCATGAAGGTTTATACAGGAATCGCGGTTTCTCCAGGTGTTGTCTCCGGACCAGTTTTGGTGCTCGGGTCCGAGAACTTTCGTATTCCCCGAAAGTATGTCAGCCGCGATGCGATCGACGATGAAGTTCATCGTTTCCATGCTGCACTCGAACACGTCTGTCGGGATATCAAGAGTAACGAACAGCTTGTGTCGGCGCAGCTGGGAGCGCAGTACGGAGCCATTTTCTCGGCACACCTGCAGATGGCTCAGGATCCACGGCTGATCCGTGAAGTCGAAGCTCTGATTCGCGAACAGACGCGCTCGCCGGAATTCGCGGTGAGTCGAGTCCTCCGCAGTTATGCGGAACAGCTTGAAAAAATGGGCGACCGCTACCTGTCGGAACGCGCGCTGGATATTTTCGACCTGGAAAAGCGTCTGCTGCGCCAACTGCTGGGTGAAAGCCGCGAAGAGCTGCGGAATCTGACGGAGCCCGTCATCGTGTTGGCACACGACCTGACACCGAGTGAAACCGCAACGCTTGACACAAGATTTGTACTGGGATTTGCAACCGAAGTCGGCGGTCGGACAAGTCACACAGCGATTCTGGCAGGTGCGTTGGAAATCCCGGCAATCGTTGGACTTGGTCGATGCCTTGCCGGTGTGTCCGGGGGCGAAACCGTTATTCTGGATGGCGACAACGGTCGCGTCATCATTGATCCGGACAGCGAAACGGTCGCGCGCGTGCAGGACATGCAGATCCGCAGCGAAAAAATCCGCAAACGCCTGGGTCTGATGGAAGCCCTGCCTGCGGAAACACTGGACGGCCAGCGCGTGACGATCTGCGGCAATATTGAATTCCCCGAAGAGGTGAGCCACTGCATCAAGCGCGGGGCAGACGGTGTGGGACTGTATCGGACGGAGTTCCTCTTTCTGAGCGGCAATCGTGAACCGTCAGAATCTGATCATTACGAGGCCTATTGCCGCGTTGTGGAAGCCTGCGGCGATCTCCAGGTTGTGATCAGGACTCTGGATATCGGCGCCGATAAGGTGCCACAGTTGCTCGAAAGTCAATTTTCAAAATCGCAGAATCCTATGCTGGGGCTGCGGAGCATTCGCCTGAGTCTGCTTAACACTCCGATGTTCAAGCGCCAACTGCGAGCCATCCTGCGGGCATCGGTCCACGGCAACGTGCGCGTCATGTTTCCGCTGATTTCCACGCTCCTTGAGTTCCGTCAGGCGAAAATGATTCTGATGGACGTCATGGAAGATCTGGAAGACGAAGGCATCCCGTTTCAGCGGAATATCCCGATCGGAATGATGGTGGAAGTCCCGTCTGCCGTGATTCTGGCGGAAGAATTCGCGAGAGAAGTAGACTTCTTCTCGATTGGTACAAACGATCTGATTCAATACACTCTCGCCTGTGATCGTTCGGATCCAGCGGTGGCGAACCTTTATCGTTCAGGCGATCCGTCAATCCTGCGACTCATCCAGATGGTGCTCCGCGCCGCAGAAAAACACGGGAAACCCGTGACTGTCTGCGGGCAAATGAGTTCTGATCCGCGGTTTATTCCGCTGTTGCTGGGAATGGGATTGCGAAGTCTGAGTGCAACACCACAGGCAATTCCACGGTTGAAGGAAGTCGTCAGAAACCTTTCGATCTCCGAAGCTGTGCGTATTTCGCAACACGCATCTTCGTTGGATCTGGCTCGAGACGTTGAACACTATTTGCAGGGGGAACTCTCCCGACTTTGTCCCGACCTGGTCGATACGATCGGGTTTTAAGTTTGAAAAAAGGGTCAGGAACCAATAGCCAAATGGCCCAAAGGGTGCTTCGCACTATTGGTTCCTGACCCCTTTTTCAAACGCGGTCGGTACGATCGGGTTTTAAGTTTTGAAAATGGACCGAGGCCGACGACGTTCGTCGGCCCACTGAAAAAATGGAAAGCCGGCCTTCGTGCCGGCGATAGAACGAATACTGCGTCAATGAAAAAAGAAATGCTGATCAACGTCCTCCAACCGGAGGAGAGCCGTATCGCCATTGTGGAAGACGGCGTGCTGGAAGAATTGTATGTCGAGCGCAGCAGTGCGGAAAACTACGTGGGGAATATCTACAAGGGTCGAGTCGTTAATATCGAGCCCAGTATTCAGGCGGCGTTTGTCGATTTCGGCGTCGGGCGGAACGGCTTTCTGCACGTCAGCGACGTCGAGTATCAATACTACAA
>CAZFDW010000758.1:0-2731 GCA_964517865.1 uncultured Chitinophaga sp. | reverse complement strand
GCGGGCGCTGGGACTTCGAACTCCACTCGAGCCGGATGAGCCCGAGGATACCGATCCGATGGGGCAGAATGATGATGGCGCTCCTCGGCTAGGAGTAACACCCTCCACAATAGCAGAGAGCGTTGGCCCAAAACGATGCTGGCTAAACGCAAACCCAACTCAATGGAATCCTGCTGAAGTGCCCATTGGAACGGAAGAGTGGTATTCGGTGCATGGAGAGAGTGGTACACTACGACGATTGCCGTACGCTTTTCAGCAGGCGCGTCCGGGCGACCCACTCCTGATCTACGTGACATCACCGCACAGGTATCTTTGGGGCCGCGCCACAATCACAGCGGGAATGCCAGAAACAGATGGGGAACAGATTCGATTTCGCCTGGACGAGAGTTTCGCAAATCGGGTGTCGCTGGAAAAAATGAAGGCGGAGGTTGCCCTTGCGACGTGTATCCCGCTCATCCAACCGCAGGGGTCGCTGTTCCCGTTGACGGAGAGCCAGTACTCAGTACTGCTGGAAATGACGTCATCGCATCCAGATGAGCCGCCGATTCAAACGCATCCCTACAGCCAAGATGACGCGATGGAAGACCTGTTCATGCCGGCTGCGAAACTCAATGGCATAGTCAGGCTGCTGAAAAAGAAACAGAATGTGATCCTTCAGGGAGCGCCGGGGACAGGCAAGACGTTTGTAGCCAGACGAATTGCCTATTTGCTTATGGAAGAAAGGGATGAATCGCGTGTGCCAATGGTGCAGTTTCATCAGTCGACGACCTACGAGGATTTCATTCAGGGATACCGACCGGACGGAAAAGGCGGATTCTCGCTGAAGAATGGTACGTTCTACGAATTCTGTCGCCGCGCCATGGTGGAATCGACTAAGGTGTTCGTCTTCATCATCGATGAAATCAATCGGGGCAATTTGTCGAAAGTCTTCGGCGAGTTGATGATGCTGATTGAACCTGACAAGCGAGACCCCGGGTACGCATTGCCATTGAGCTATGCTGCATCCGCTGACGAAACGTTTTTCGTTCCTCCCAACGTCTATTTGATCGGCACAATGAACACGGCCGATCGTTCACTTTCGCTTGTGGATTATGCATTGCGGCGACGATTTTCGTTTGTCGAACTGGATCCCGGTTTCGACTCCGCGGTTTTCGCTGCCACGCTGCAAAAACAGGGGGCAAGTCCAGAACTTGTCGCAAAAATACGCACGCGCATGAATGCCCTGAATCAGTTGATCGAAGGAGACACCAGCAATTTGGGAAGGGGATATCGGATTGGACACAGTTTCTTTGTGCCTTCTTCGGAAACCGTCGCCGACGAATTGTGGCTGGATGACATTATCAACTTCGAAATCGTTCCGCTGATCGAAGAATACTGGATCGATGACCAAAAGAAGAGATCTCAGGCCCTGCAGATTGTGCGAGGGTAAGGATGGCAGAGACAAAGGACATCCCGATTGCCAACCTGTACTACTTGTTGGCTTACGCATGGGATCACTTCGTTGAGGGAGATGAAGTGGATGTCGCTGCAGGGCACTGTCCGGATATTCACAATCTGCTTGCCTGGGTGCTATCGAACGGAATTCGCCGACTGGCATCGCGAGGAATGGACAAGTCCTATCTGTCGGTCTCTGAGGAAACACCAAGACTTCGCGGACGGATTTTGGTAGCCGAAAGTTACCGCCGGTTTACAAATCGTTCCGGTCGGATGTTCTGCGAATTTGATGAACTCAGCGCCGACACGCTGGCAAACCAAATTCTGAGAACTACATGCGATCGCATACTGAACTGCGACTTGATCACTACTCCGATTCGGACCGAGGTGCGAACGGCCCAAAAACTGCTGGCCGACATCACTCCAGTGGCAATAACCGGCCGGACGTTTGAACGAATCCAGCTGCACAGAAACAATCGACACTACCGATTCCTGCTGCACGTCTGCAGGATGCTTTTCGACACGCTGCTCCCCGAGGAAACCACAGGACAGAATCGATTTCATGACATCTTCAGGGACGAAACGCGGATGCCTCAGCTGTTTGAAAAGTTTGTCCTGAACTTCGCCCGAAGGCATTGCATTGGTGCGAAAGTTTATTCAGAGAGAATTGGGTGGCATGGTGAATGGAGTGAGGAAGTTGCTGATGTTCTCCCGACGATGCTGACGGATGTGTCTATCGAATATCAGGATCGCAGGACAATTCTTGACTGCAAGTTCTATCGAGACGCGTTGATGACCCGCCACAACCGGCATCGGCTGCATGCGGTTCATCTGTACCAGTTGAACGCTTACCTTCAGAATAAATCCCGCATTCCTGGGTGGGAACGTGTTGAGGGCGTTCTGTTGTATCCGGCAGTCGAACACAGCCTTGACCTCTCGCTCAATCTGCTGGGACATTCAGTTCGCATCGTCAGCATCGACCTTGATCAGCAATGGCATGTGATTGAGCAGCAACTGCGCAGGATTCTTGGACTACCCAGCGAATTCACCGAAAGCTGAAACGCAAGAGTGGGATTCGGAGAATTCTCTGGTTGCAGGTCCTGCCTGCCGGGCAGGACTTCGCGGCTCGCCGCGACGTGTGTGGATGTCATCAACCTGAGTCAGGCTGAATTCTCAATTCAACGTCGCGCAGGGCCGCCTTGCGGCGGAAGTCCTTTCCGGCAGAAAGGACCTACCAAACACAGTCCTTTCCGGCAGACTCATCCTTACCCAGAAAAAGTTACAAGTTTCGAGCACA
>CAZFDW010000757.1:0-2734 GCA_964517865.1 uncultured Chitinophaga sp. | reverse complement strand
CTCGGTTTAGTCCGATGCCTGTCGACAAAGATGTGGGAAGGCTGCCCCTGCGGAATTTCGGTCAGCTGGACATCGACCGTGTGATGCCGGATCCGACTCAGCCCCGTTCCGAATTTGATGATGAAGAAATCCAGCGTCTGGCTGGAAGCATTGCCGATAAAGGCCAGCTTCACCCGATTCGAGTTCGATGGGACGCTGGCTACAACAAATGGATCATCATTTCCGGAGAACGGCGATATCGGGCTACCAGAGTTGCCGGACTGAAAATGATCGATTGTTACTTCCATGAAGGAGATCTGACTCCAGCCGAGACACTTTCTCTGCAAGTTGTAGAAAACCTCGTTCGGTCCGATTTACGGCCGCTTGAGCAAGCCCGCGTTTTCGCGATGTTGATGGATCTAAATCAATGGAATGGGAAGCAGCTCGCACAATCCCTGCGGTTGTCCTCATCAAAGGTGAGCCGCGCTTTAGCGTTGCTGGATCTCCCTGTTGAGATTCAGGAACAGGTCAATGCCGGTGGTCTCGCACGTACGTCCGCCTATGAACTCACCAAACTTTCCAATGACGACACTCGGCGAGTACTGGCAGAAAAGGCCAGTCACGGTGCGATGACTCAGCGAGACACCGCTCGTGCAGTCAACCAACACCGAGGTAAATCCAAACCAAAGCCTCGTTCGCTCCAAAAGGTGTTTCTTGCGGAGAATGGTATTCGTGTCACGGTGTCGGCGGTTCGCAGTCATTCGTATCACGAGGTGCTGGAGGCACTGCAGGAAGCACTGGGGGAAGTTCAGCTTCGAATCGACAACAATGTGCATCTTGCTTAAGCAATGATCGGCCAATGATCACTGAAGACTTTACTTTGGCGAATCACCCATGGTACATGTGAAGAATGCTACGATCATTTATTGGAACATATGACAGAGAGGGCCTGAGGTCGCTCAGGCTGGAAGATGAATGTGCCGCAGCCATTTCACGGCGACATGCACTGGGGCCGACTTTTTGGGTGGTACTGGACCTATCCGAGTCACAGGCCCTTGACCGGGCCATTCGGCTGGGACAGAAAGGCCGTGCATTGCAGTTGTTGTCGGAATCCGCAAGGTCCTGCGGTCCAGTTTGCGGGTAGTCGTTTCGAATTCCTGCTGTTGAATTGAAAGTGAGCATCCGATGAGAAATACGAGCGGCATGCTGCAGACTTCAATCTCTCCGAAAGTGCAGGCGACGACTGTCATCAGCATGGCCATCACATTGGTGATCGGCCTGACGCTTCCTCTTGTCGTGCTTGCCATCTGGCTTGGAATATTGGCTTCAGTCATACTGGGCTGTCTGCTGACCCAGGTTGAGTCGCGGGCACGAGAGGTGATTCCCAAGGCCGTGGGCGATCTGCTGACGCTCGCTCGCGATGTCGAACTCACCGATACCGATGAGCAGTTCCGGCAGTCACTCTTAAAGATTCAGAACTTCCGTGATCCCATCTTCCGTCGACTGGCGGCAATACGCATGGAACAGATGAAAGCCGATCTCCGGACACTGGCCCAGCGCAAAGTCGTTTTTCAGAGTACCGAGTCATGGAGAGTAGCCTATGAAGAAGTGCTTCGCAGTCCGGGGCTTCATACGTACCTTTCAGTCGCTCACGTGGAGTCGCAGCACTACTGGCAGGATGGTCCGGGCCAGAGCAGCACTCGTCTCAACCTCGAACTTCATGACGCCGGTCAGATCACCGTCGAACGCACCGTGATTGTGGCCGGTCATCTGTGGCCGGAAGATCAGCTGTTGCCGTTAGAGCCGGTGCTTACGTGGATCGATGAACAGCATCGGTACGGCATCTGGCTCCGGCTGGTGCGCGAGACGGCCTTATCTTCGGAGCCAGAACTGATCAGCGATTTTGGCATTTATGGAAATCGTGCTGTGGGAATGCAGCAGCTGGACGCAGCCGGACGGACCATACGATTTGTGCTCAGTTTTGATTCAGATGACTTAAAACGTGCCGAGCAATGGTGGAATCGACTTGCCGTTTTTTCAATTTCGTACAGAGATCTTCTGGATCGTTCTCATTGATCGCGTTACGATCGCAGCGACCCGAGTCATAAGGAGCTGCGTGTGCCCGACCTGCTGTATCTTGATACAGCACGGCTGGGACGGATGTCACCCTCTGCCCAGCTGTCGCAGATTGAATTTGTTCGCATGTCCGGCGAATTCGGCGGCTCCCTGTACTTCGAACGATTCCTTGAACACGGTTCGAACGAATTGCCTTTCGGCCCGGGAGAGATTCTCAGTCGCTGGCGCGGAATCGATGGGCTCAGAGCTGACCTCCGGCGGCTGACCAATGCGGCTCCCGACGCACGAGTTCTGCTCGCGAACCGTTCGCAGGAGTTGATGCGGCTTGCATCGCAGTTAATGTTTGGCCCTTGTCGCAATGTCTTGGTGACCGATCTGACATGGCCCGCCTATTGGCAGACACTGCACCAGTACAGTGGTCCGCCAACAAATCAAATCACCCGGGTCAATCTCCGCGAGTTGATTCTCTCGGAACGAATCTCGAAGGAGGAAGTCGTGCAGCGTGTGGCACAGGCATTTCACGCAAACGGTTGTGATGGCCTCTTCCTGCCAGCGGTGGACAACCTTGGTGTTCTGTTCCCGGCGAGGGAATGCGTGAAGGCAATCTCATCGACAGGCGAGTTGCGATTTGTCGTCGTCGATGGAGCTCAGGCGCTGGGGCATGTGCCTGTAGATCTCT
>CAZFDW010000756.1:0-2750 GCA_964517865.1 uncultured Chitinophaga sp. | reverse complement strand
ATTTGCCAAACAGAGCCGTGCGATAGCCCGCGCTGCGGAATACGTCGGCGATGGTGGTCTCGTCCAGGTCCAGTCTTTCGCCACCGCTCGTGACATCTCGCACGCCGCCGCGCGGATGCCAGCGACCCGTGAGCAATTCCGCTCGCGTTGGCGAACACACGGGGCAAACGTAAAAGTGTTCAAACTGCGCTCCGGCCTTTGCGAGCTGGTCGATATGCGGCGTCGCGAGATTTGTGTTCCCGTGCAGGCTGAGATCGCCCCATCCCTGATCGTCGGTCAAAATGATGAGCACGTTCGGCGGAGCGGCAGTGACGGAGATCTCCATCAGCAGGGTGACAATGATCACCAGGAGAAGGCGGCAGGCTCTGCGCATGGCGATTGATTTCCTTTGCGACTGAGCGCGGATGCAGTGATTCATGTAGGGTGTGTGCAGCGCCAGCGAAACACACCAGTTTCTTACGCTTTTCCCAAAGGGTGCGTTCCGCTCCGCTGCACGCACCCGACGATTAAACCCGGATTATTCACGTAGGCCGGACCAAATTCGCGTAGGCCCGTGCCGGAACTGCACAAACGTGATTTTCCGCATTTGACAGACTGTAGGTGATCGCAGGATTGGTGAGCGAATGCAGTTCCGGCGTTTATCGCGTTTGTTTGGTCCGGCCTACGTTGTCGGTGAATAATCCGGGTTAAATCAACACGTCCCTCAGTCCTGGCCGCTCTGAGTATAGCATAAGTCGGCTGTCGTGATATCTCCACGTTGTCGCCGGAGAATCTCAGTCGGTGGAGCGACTGAGCTACGTGGACGATGTCGCTCCGCGACTCGCACTCCGCACAACAAACTGCACTGGCGATGTCGCCAGAGTCGAATCTCCTTCGATGCGGGATGTTTCGAAGCGTTCTGTGGGCAATTCGGCGATCCATTGTTCCACGAGTGCGGCTTCTTCCGGTCCTCCTGCATGGCCACGGTAAGCGATGATTGTAACGGCTCCTCCCGGCAAAAGCATTTCGCTGGCGGACTGAATCGCGGCGTGCGTCGATGTTGACAGCGTCGTGATTTGCTTGTTGCTGCCGGGCAGATATCCCAGGTTGAACATGACTGCTTTAACGCGGAGTCCGGATGTCTGCAGCTTCGCGAGTTCGCTGGCATGATCACCAAGCCGCAGGTCTGCGCTGAGTCCTGCTTTCGCCAGGCGGTTTGCCGTACTGTCGATTGCCGATTGCTGGATGTCAATCGCGATCGTGCGGCCGGCGGCTCCGACAAGAGTTGCCAGCATTTGTGTGTCGTTGCCGTTGCCTGCGGTGGCATCAATCACGGTGTCGCCCGGCTGCACGATTCTGCGGATGACGTTGTGGGCCAGCTGCGTCAACGATTTGGGGCGGCTGGAATGCGTGGCTGCCAGACCCTTGTCCAACTTCCCCCGCAAAACGTCGAACACGTCGTGCTGATCGCTGGTGATCGGTGCACCAAATATCAGATCGGTCAACGCCTGCGCCGCGACGGGTGCCAGCAATGCACCACGTGAACCAAGTCCGTTCAGCACAAACACGCGATCGCTGTCGGGATGCCGACCGATGATCGGCTTGCGGCGCTTCATTCCAGCACGAACGGCGGCAACGTGATTCATGACAACCGGCGTTGCCGCAGTGACTTGTTTCAGGCCCGATAAGAGTTCTTCCCGCCCGGCGGTCGTGGGTTCGTTGTTCAGGTTGACTCTGTCGTACGTCGCGCCGAGAAGAAAAAATGCTGCGTCGGATTCGGACCCATCCGGCACAAGCCAGATGCCTTGATGCACGACTCTGTCTTCCGTGTAATCGGATAATCTGACTCGCAGAATTTCACCCTTTGCCGGACCATCGGGAATTGCGGGAAACCAGCAGTTGCGGATGTGTTGATAACCCTGGCAAAAGACGACACATGCACAGCGAATATCAAGTCTGGCGACGAACACTCCTTTGTCATTGATCACGATGTCCGTGTCCGGATTCAGCTCCGCCTGTTGGTAGCGTCCGAGCGACGCAAAATACTGCCGCGACTGTTCAAGGAATCGTAGCACGTTCAGCCGCGCCGCATCGCGCATTTCGATGCCCGTGACTCGGCCCACGTCATCTTTGAGAGTCGCAAAACGGACGTCCGACCCGCAGAGTTTCTTTTCGAACGCGCATTGTTCGTCGTGGTTAACGAATTGCCGGATCGCCGGTTTCTCGTCAAGGAATCGGCAATTCAATTCGCGTTCGACACGGCGATAAAATGCGGCAGCGTGTCCGAAGCTCTCGTTGTATCCATGCATGTGCACCATCCGTCGGCCGGTGACGGGGGTGATCAAACCAGCGGCGATCCGCGACGCAGTGATCGGCTCGCCGCGATCCACGATCATCACCCGGCGACCCGCCCAGTGAAGTGCCCATGCCATGCACGAACCGGCTAAACCCTGGCCAACGATCAGGACATCAGGATCTGACAAGTGTGGCTTTCGTATGTTGATACATCACTCCGGTGTTTTCGCTGTGACTCTTCAGGACAAGGATCCGGATGACGGGCCGAGTTCGTGAAGCTCGGTCCAGAGCTGCGACTCCTGTAGCCTGGACATTCATGTTCGAGAGATTCTTCACGCGGTGCGAATTGACAATGGCGAGCGGCTGGGCGTGAGCCCTCCGTGGCCCCTGCATGAACACACGGAGGGCTGACGCCCAGCCGCTCGCCGCTGCCTCATTTCTGGCCGCTTAAAGAATATTCGCCAAGCACCGTCCCA
>CAZFDW010000755.1:0-2758 GCA_964517865.1 uncultured Chitinophaga sp. | reverse complement strand
CGAAGTCCAGTCCATGTTGTTCGTAAAGATGCACAATGACTTCGGTGTCACCGTCGGTTCGGAACTGGTGTCCGGCGTTGATCAGCTCGGTCCGGAGCTCACAATAATTGTAGATCTCACCGTTAAAAGTAATCTGCACGCTGTTGTCTTCGTTACCCAGCGGCTGTGCGCTGCCGGCGACGTCGATGATACTCAATCGTCGATGCCCAAGTGCGACGCCCGATACACTCGTTTTGGGAGAAGTTTTTGGCACGGCGGCGTTGCGTGCCGCACCTGCTGTCGGCCAGAAATAGTGCCCGTCAGCGTCCGGCCCGCGATGGCGAATACTGTCGGTCATCCGCTGCAGCGTCGGCGCAGAGATTTCCCGTGAAGGCTTCCACCAAAGGGCTCCTGCGATTCCGCACACAGAGATTGATTCCGAAAAGAGGGCGAAATAGTTTTTGGGTTGCGGGCGAAGCCCGCGCTGGGTCTCTCCATGTTCATTCGTGGTCCAAACCCCCTTTCGGTTGTCGGTTCAGCGACGAGGATGCGTCGAGCGATCCTCAATGGGTTCACGTTCGGTCATTCTCTATACTTTGCGCGGTCAGAACTGAGGATTTGAGCAGGAACTCGTTTACCCCCGAGCCGGAGGCGACGGCGACCACGGCCGTCGCCTCCGGCTCGGGGGTAAACGACTCATTCATCGCCGCGCGGAGAATAGAATTCGATAGGGTCAGAAAACTACGTGACAAACTGCACTTTTTCAAGTCACTTTGGATGGCCCCGCTGATCGAAATCAACAGCCCGCTTGCGGCTCACGGTCTTGGAACTCGGCACACAACAAAAAAAGCCGAGGTTGATTCCTCGGCTGATGCGACCATGAATTTGTACTGATTCAACTCTGAAGTTGATTTGAGTCAGTTGGCAGGTACGACAATATCTTGATTGTCCTGCTTGCTGTTACTGAAATTGCAAAGTTCCTCGCGGACGATATTCATCGTCCTGGGTGCTTCAATCCCGATCCGAACCGAGTTGGGGCCAATCCGGACAATTGTGATTGCCACGTCATCACCGATCAGAATTCGCTCGCTGGTCTTTCTGGATAGTACCAACATGTTTCTCTCTCCCTGCGCCTTGTCTTGGGTCTTCCTTGATCCGTCCGGGCTGACCACATCGTGGTCCGATCGCCCCCGCCATGCCGCCTCCAAGTGCTGGTCCGCCAAAAACCGACTGACATCACATTGATCGCGACATCAATACGATAACACTCCTCACAGTCACTTCCAACAGAAAAATCAGGAAATTCCACACTGCCCAAAAAAGCGGCATAATCCGCACGCTCAGCTCGTGCCTCATTTTCAGGCACTCGCAGCGATTGCGTCGTGCTGCCAATGTGGCAGTAGTCTTTGTTTCTGGCCGATCGCCAGGATCCCAGCACGTTTTCTGAAGGGATCGGCAGATAAAAAGATACCGCTGGGGTAAGCTTCCAGCCTTGCCGTTTGCACGGATACGGCCAGCCGCTCCGCGACTCTCTCAACCCCAAGTCTTTGCTTTGATAAAGCAAGAGTCTGAAGCACAGCTATCACGCCTCAAATCTTAAGGAATCGAAAGTGATCCGAATCGGAATAATTGGAGTCGGGTTCATGGGGTACACACACTTTGAAGGGGCTCGTGACCTTGTCGGTGCGAGGGTCACGGCAATCTCAACGCGCGATCCGAAGAAGCTGGCGGGTGACTGGACGTCAATCAAGGGCAACTTCGGGCCGCCGGGGGGCCACGTCGATGTCTCGCAGCTGAAATGCTGTACCGACTATCACCATCTTTTGGCCGATCCTGAGATCGATCTGATTGATGTCTGTCTGCCGACTGACAAGCATTTCGCCGTCGTGATGGAATCGCTGAAGGCAGGCAAGCCGACGCTGGTTGAAAAGCCGATCTCAGTGGATCTGGCTCAGGCGGAGCAGATGGTTCACGCCGCGAAGGCCGCAAACGTGCCACTGCTGGTCGGCCATGTCCTGCCATTCTTCCCGGAATTCCGCTTCGCCGCTGAATCGATCCAGGACGGACGATTTGGCAAGCTGCAGGCCGCGCACTTCAAGCGGGTCATCAGTCCGCCGGATTGGTCGAGCGACATGTCAGACTTTCATAAGCTCGGAGGCTGGGGAATCGATCTGCACATTCACGACAACCACTTTATCGCACATGCCCTCGGCCGACCCGCCGGAGTCTTTTCGCGAGGACTGTTGCAGGATGGTTTCGTGAATCATGTTCACACGTCGTATTTGTATTCCGACGGACCAGCGGTATCCTGCGTGAGTGGTGGAATCGCGGCGAAGGGGCTGCAATTCGCGCATGGGTACGAATTGTATTTCGACGATGCGACTGTGCTGTTTGATGCAGGAACTCTGGCGGGAGAATGGACCGTGAGCCGCCCGCTGAGCGTGATCACCAACGACGGCAGGATGACGCACCCGAAGCCTGAAGGCAGCGGAAAATGGTGCGGTGCCTTCACTGACGAGTTGCAGGTCGCCGTGAATGTGATCACTGGCGATCAAACCGCCGGCCCATTATCGAGCGATACCGCGCTGGCGGCATTGCAACTTTGCTGGGCCGAAGCCGCCAGCATCGAATCCGGAGCTGTCGTGCGGCTCTGAGATGCCCCGCGCGGTCATGAGTGAGACACTTGGCGAGCGGCATGCGGCAGCTTGCCGGTACAAAAACGACGTACCACAGGGCTCACGCCGCGCCGTTCGCCGGATCGGGTCAAATCGCCCGGAAA
>CAZFDW010000754.1:0-2762 GCA_964517865.1 uncultured Chitinophaga sp. | reverse complement strand
ACGTTAAAAACGTGCCCCACGTCCGGAAGACGACAGTTATTTCTGCGCCGGTCCTGAGCAGGTCCGGATCACTCCAGTTTCGGCAACCTTGCGACAACAATTCCCGGCATTATCGTGGTGAGCTTCGGACCTTCGAAATCGACAAGGGACGAATTGATCCACGGTGAAGTCTGGCCTGGCACTACAGCGCCAGCTGAGGTCGCTCCTGAAGACGCCTCATCGAAAATCAGATCGGCCAGCAGCAGGCCATCGTTCTTCAGTTGCGATTCCGGAAGGCTCACAGGCTGTCCCAGAGCTTTGTCAATGTACACGGCTGTCGAAACAGAGGGTGGCACCACGGCCGGATTGCCGGTTTCACCGCCGCGAACCTGCACCTGCATCGCCTCAGGTCGCCATGCCGCCGGAGGCTGTAAACGCACGATCGCCATTTGGGGCGAGAATACAGATTCTGTGGCGGTCAGGTTCAGATTCAAACGCGCAATTCCACCATTGTGAACGATCGCATCGATGACGCTGAACCCGAAGCGTTGCGTGACATTCGTGCAAAACAAGTCCCATGTGTCCGTGTCGCCCTGTTTGAATTCGCACAGAATGCCACCACCTCGATTCGCCAGCAGCACGTTGTCCAGTTCGCAACGTCGCGGAGGATGGTTGAACGACGCTGCATAGCCGCCACCGGCAAATACGCTGTTTCGAATTATCACACTGCCTTCGGTGCCGGACAGCCGATGCCATGCGATGCCCGCGAAATTATCTTCCACCGCTGGCGACTGAATCACACATCCATCGATCGTCAATGCGCTGCTCTGAACGGCGAGCAGATGAGACACCACCGGGTGGTCGGAAGCCGCAACAGCGCCCGTGCCTGGTTGTTGCGCTACAGTGATGCCATGCAATTCCAGCGTACGCGCCTGCAACACCCATTGCGTCCCGATCGGAACAACGATGTCTGCAGGCGGCATTGCATCGCATTCAATTCGCAGTGTGCCGGGAAATTCGAGGCGTTTGGCCACGTATCTGGTGCCCGATTCCAGGTGAATCACGCCGTCTGGACCAACCGGCGGCAACGCAGCAGGTTCAGTGATTCTGTGCACGTCATCTGCCGTCTGTGTGTCAATTCGTGCATCAGCAACAACGGGGCCGGATGCCAGACGCAATGTCGGTGGAATGACACCGTTTCGAGCTGCGAGAAATACGAGCATCCCGAGCGCGGAAACTGCGGTCGATGGCCAAAGCCACGAAAAGCCACTCCGATTCCCTCGCACCCTCGACCGCACATTTTTACGTATCGCATGATCAGGCATCCGGCGCGCCAGCGCGCGGCAATGACTGAGACTGTTTCCCGACATGGCCTTCCATGCTTTCAGAACTTCCGCACTGCTGCCCGGACGCAGTTCAGGCGAGCGGCGTGTCATGGACTGAATCAGCCGTGACATCCATTCAGGACAATCCGGCACGGGACCACGCACATCGGCGATATCGTGGTCTTTTTGTTTCATCATCCGCGTGACCGGATCGGCACTCAACACAACCGGGCGACTGGTGAGCAACTGCCACAAGAGGCATCCGAGTGTGTAAAGTTCGCTGCGTGCGTCGGCCGAGCGCCCGGTGCCAATCTGTTCCGGAGCAACGCCATCGCAATCTCGCAGTGTCGGCTGATCGGTGAGTGCAAATGTGGGCTGGCTGAGTCGCCGCGAAAACGGATCGATCAGATGAATCCCGCCACGCAGATCAAGTCGCACGTTCCGAGGCACAAGGTCACCGTGGAGCAAGCGCGCGGATTCCAGCCATGTGAGCGCCAACAGGAGTTCACGTCCAACTTCTGCCACCACCTCCCACGGCAGGCGCCCGCCGCGAATCAGCAATTCATCCATCGACCAGCCTGGGATGAATTTCGATACCAGAAAGCGCGCGGATGCCGCAGTTTCCGCACGGGCAGAACCGGGAACATTCGAGGGCACAATCGTCACGACTTCCTGAGGCAGTGTCAGGGCCACTGGAATCGTGCTGCGGAGCCGATCGAACGATGACAGTAATTCTTCAATGCGTTGGTCAAGTGCCGCAGTATTTCCAGCGGGCACCTGGCGCAGAACAAACTGCCGCCGCTGCGTTTCATCTGTGGCCAGATACGTTGATCGACCGAGAGCCCGTTGACGCTGAAATCGCCCGACAACGACGGAATCTGCTTCGTCCGTCTGAAGCCGGTCAGCCTGCCATGCAGTCAAAAATCTCTGCTGAACCAGTGCATCCAGCCAGACAGAATCGAAGTCCGGCAATTCATGACAAAGTCGCCTTACGTACCGTTCACAAAGAACGAGTTCCGACCGCGTGCAGAGATTTTGATCCGTGAGGATTTGAGTGAGTCGATCCGAAGGAGTTCGCATCCATGCCGTCCCCGAAAGTGTTGACACGCGCTGCATCGTCAGTCCAATCCCCGATGCTTCGCTTTTCGCACTGAAGCGATTGTCCCAGAAACCAGCGCTTCGCGACAAGGCGGCTTTTGAAGGAGTTGTCGGCCAATCCACAGACCACGAGCGGAATCAGACTCCCTGGCTGCGGGAGAGTGAACGGGAACTGGTTGATTGCGGTTGTGTTTGGCGACGCGGCTGCGTATGAATCTCCCAATTGCGGCCTTCGTCTTAAAAAAGGGGTCGGGAACCACCAGGAGTCTGTCCCGATACACCAAATTTGTGAGCCGCAAGGCGCTAGCCGCGGGTAATTCGCCCGCAAAAACCGGCGGCTAGCGCCTTGCCGCTCACAAA
>CAZFDW010000753.1:0-2772 GCA_964517865.1 uncultured Chitinophaga sp. | reverse complement strand
TCCATCATGATGCGATTTGCGGTCGGAACAGATCTGGCGGATGCACGCGCTCGAGTTGCGGAAAAACTGAACCAGGTCCCCGATTACCCGGAGGAGGCCAGCGAACCTGTGATCTCCACGGTCAATGCAAACGCGAATGCGGTTGCATGGTTCATCCTCAAGCCGATCCCGCCGACTCGTGAAGACCTGAAGAATCTGATTTCACTGCAGCCGGAACTCAGGGAACCCCTCGCTCCGCTGATGGAAGGAACCGGCCAGATCGATCTTCCCAGGCTTAATCTGCTGGCGACCGAACATCCTGTCCTGAAGGTTTTTATCCTCGGTCGCAACAACCCGGCACGCATGCGAAAGTTCGCCGAGGATCACATCGAAGCGGCGTTTGAACGTGTTCCGGGTGTTGCGAATGGAAACGTGTTTGGCGGCCAAGAGCAGGAGTTCCGGGTGGAAGTCAATCCCGCTCGCCTGGCGGCATTTGGAGTCTCCATCGATCAGCTCCGGGCGGCATTGCTGGCTCAGAATCAGAATACTTCTGCGGGCGATATTTCGGAACTCACGCAGCGCAATGTTGTCCGCACCATGGGCCAGTTTCAATCACCCGAACAAGTGGAAGAAACCATCATTGTCAATCGGGACAACTCACCAGTCCGAGTGCGTGATGTGGCGACTGTTGGAGTAGCGTACAAGAAGCCGGACGGCGTTGTCCGACAAATGGGGGTTGATGCGCTGGCCGTCAATGCTCAGCAGGCCCCTGGCAAAAATATCAAAGAAGTCATGGGCCCGCCTCGTGATGCGCTGGACCTGGATCACGATGGGCAGATCACATCTCTGGAACTCGACGAGTGTACTCGGATCTATGGCAGCAATCTGCGCATCGCCTGCGAAGAGCTGAACCTTGGAATCCTGGAAACCAAGGGCCTGTACCTGGAACAGGTCTACGATCAGACGGAGTACCTGGACTCAGCAACCGCACTGGTGGAGAGCAATGTGTATTCCGGTGGAGTGCTGGCAGTTGTGATTCTGCTGCTGTTTCTGAAGAGCGTGCGATCGGTGCTCATCATCGGACTCTCCATTCCGATCAGCGTCATTGCCACGTTTATTTTTGTGAAGTTGTTTGGCCGCAGTATTAACGTCATCAGTCTGGCCGGGATGGCGTTCGCTGTCGGGATGGTGGCAGACAATGCAATCACGGTGCTGGAGAATATCTATCGCCACTTCCAGATGGGCAAGTCTGCCCGGGAAGCCGCTCTGCAGGGGACTCACGAGGTTTGGGGGGCAGTGCTTGCGGCCACTCTGGCGATGATCGTGGTTTTCGTGCCGGTGATCTTTGTGCAGGGTCAGGCGGGGCAACTGTTTCAGGATATTTCGATTGCCATCGCCTGTTCGGTCGGCATTTCGATGCTGGTCAGCGTGACCGTCATTCCGGCGGCTGCCTGCTGGCTGCTGGGAAATCAGAAAACTGCCAGCCTCGAATACAACACCAGCCTTGGTCCTTCCGGTCTTTTCGGACTGGTTCGCTTCTGTCATTGGGCCAACGAATTGCTGGCTCATTTCATGCGACGCCTGATGTCAGCGCGGGGAAGCTGGCTTTGGCGACTGCTGGTTGTGGCCGTGTTTTGCATCGGGTCGGTCTGGTGCAGTTTTCTGCTTTGGCCGGCAACGGAATACCTGCCGACCGGAAACCGCAATCTGGTGGTCGCGATTCTTCTGCCTCCGCCCGGTTACAACATTGAAAAGATGATCGAGCTGGGTAAGGACATTGAAAAGCAGCTGGCACCGTACTGGACAGGAGTAGCAAAGCCCGGTGAGCCTCGAATCAAGAACTTCTTTTTCGTGGCTCGCGGACGCAGTCTGTTCCTGGGGGCTCGCGCTGTGGATGAATTGCGGGCCGGGGAGCTGATTCCCGTCTTACGGGCCGTTGTGAGCAAACAGCCAGGCGTCATTCCCATTGTGAGTCAGTCGAGCCTGTTTGACAACGGACTCAGCGGTGGACGCACGATCGACATCGAGATCACGGGCCCTGACCTCGTTGAATTATCCAACAAGGCAAAGTACGCCTTTGAATTGTGTACCGGCCGCCCGGAATCCCCGAACAGCCCGGCAATCCTCGGCGCGTTCCCACTTCTTGAAGAGTTGAAGATGCCGGTTGATGAGTTGAAGATGCCGGTTGATGAGTTGAAGATGCCGGTTGATGAGTTAAAGATGCCGGTTGATGAGTCAGAGGTGCCGGTTGTTCAGTTCATGGTGCCAACGGGCAACCAGTTGCGTCCAGGCCGCGACGTAAACAGCCCGGAAATCCATATCATCCCAAAAATCGAAAAGGCGGCTGAACTCGGAATCAGCGCGGCCTCGATGGGCTATGCCATGAACGCCCTGGTGGACGGTGCCTTTGCGGGCGACTACTGGCATGAGGGTCGTCGGATCGATCTCGTCATTTGTGGCGATGCGGAGTTCTCCAAACACTCTCATGACATTGAGAATTTGCCTGTTCAGACTCCATCCGGAGTGACCATTCCGTTTTCATCGATCGCAGATGTCGTTCTCACATATGGACCAGAGCAGGTAAATCACATAGAGCGTGAGCGTGCTGACACGATTCAGGTGAAGCCGAGGCTGGATATGCCTTTGGAAACGGCAATGAAGATTGCTCAGGATAAGGTCTGCGGGAAGCTCATGGAGCAGGCAGACTTTCAAAGTGGCCTGTACAAGGTTCGCCTCGCCGGTACCGCTGACAAACTTGCCGATACCTGGTTTGACCTCAAATGGAATCTGCTG
>CAZFDW010000752.1:0-2775 GCA_964517865.1 uncultured Chitinophaga sp. | reverse complement strand
AGGCTGGAGCCTCTGGTGCAGTGCGTTCCGAGGCTGGAGCCCCGGAACGAGGCGTAACGAAGGAATGCATCGATCCAACCGTGTGCGGCGAAATCGGCAAAAACTGCCGGTCATTGGCCCTGACAGCCATATTCGGCGAATTTCGCAACAAATCAGGCGGTAGCATTCCAGATTGCAGCGTGCGAAGAGCAGCTCATCTTGACCATGAAGCGTCTCAGTGGATACCGTTCGGCGTTATTCCCGGAGGTTTTGTGCGCCATGGATGGTTTACGACTTCGGAATGGAACGCCTCAACCGGGCGGGCTCACTGCATGGATGTCTGTCGCGCCACTTTGCTGATTCTGCTTGCTGCAAGCTGCGGGGCAGTGCTTGCGCAGAGCGGTTTGGCAGTCGAAGAGCCTGCTGGTGAAACTCGACCGGCGGCAATGCTTCTGGTACTTGTTGACGGGCAGGTCATTTCCGGTCACGTCACGCCTCGGCCGGATGGATACGACATTCAAGTGTCAGCCGGACGGATGTATATCAATTCGGATCGTGTGCGGTTTGCCGCCGCAAGTCTGCCTGAGGCCTACGACCGCATGCGGGACTCGATCCCGGAATTCACACCGACCAATCACATGGAACTTGCCCGTTGGTGTCTTGGCAACAAACTGTATTCACAAGCGCGCCGCGAAGTGCTCGATGCATTGCATCTGGACCCCAATCGAGACGACGCCAAGCGAATGCTTCGGGCGCTGGAACAGATCGGAGAACAGTCGCAGACTGCAATCACCGGCACGGGGTTGACCGAGTATCCATCGCAAACGGAAATTCAGGGACCAGCGATTGAAACGCGATCTTTGGCCGGGCTCAATCGATCTGTCGCACATTCGTTTGTGCGTGACGTACAGCCGCTGCTGATGAACAAATGCGCGACGTCGGGGTGTCATGGAGCCGGCGCGACGTCGCAATTTCAGATTGTTTCGACGCATCGTGGTTCAACTCCGGCGATCGCCGAACGCAATCTTGCCGCCGTGTTGAAGCAGATTGACTTTTCGAATCCACCGGCAAGTCCGCTCCTGAAAATCGGCGAACAGGCACATGGTAACATGGCCTCCAGTGCCTTTCCGGGACGATCGGGCGCGATGCAGTTCAGCGTGTTGCAAAACTGGGTGCGGCAGGCCTCGCACGATATTGCTCCGGATGCGATTGCGGAGGCAGCGGAGCAGGGTGGAGCGGAGCAGGGTGGAGCGGAATCTGAGTTTGCTCAGTCCGGAATTCGGCAGGTTGCCGCTACGAATGAATCACGCGGCAGAGCGGAATTGCCGCGACTGCTCGAAGATGCTCCCGGAAATCCACACGCGAGACAGCTGACAACAGACGACACCGACGGAAAATTCCTTCAACAAGCGAAGTACGCCAATCGTCGGGATGCGTTTTCACCGGATGAATTCAACCGCCGCTATCACGGCAATGCTGCAGAAAAGACTGCAGCGTCATTGGAACAGACACAGTCGACAGACAACGACTTTGGAAAAGGGGTCAGGAACCAATAGTGCAGAGCACCCTTGGGGCCATTTGGCTATTGGTTCCGGACCCCCGTTTTTTCAAAGCGTCTCGAAAGGAAATACAAAATGACCACTAAGTTCATCGTACTTTCTGTGACGGCTTCACTGCTCTTTGGAGCAGGCTGTTCGAAGAATCGAGGTTGGCTGTCACGCAACGATTATTCGGAAATGCAGGATCCGTTTATGGAACCCGACAGTGCGGTTGCGCAGTCGAGCGATCGCACATCGAAAGCCGCAGGGCGTGCGACCCTGGACGATTCCGACCCGTCACTGGCTGAAGGCCGGGCGCGCGTGCCTGGTCCCGGCATGACTTCAGCGGGAATGGCAGGACCGAAACCGATTCGTCAGGCAGGCGCGTCGAGTGAGATGACAGAAAATGGTCGGCGTGTTTCGGCGGCGACGTATCCTGAAGACTCCGCTGACGACGCACCGCGCGAGAATGGCACCAACATTCAAAAGACCGCTGGCGTAACATCATACTCCGGCCCGGCGCTGTCGGACTTTCTGCAGAAGCGAAACGCCGCTGCCCGCGATGCTGCGACTCAAGCGGCAAACGATGTCGATCAACTTCCGACACGGACGGTATTATCTGCCAACGCTGCCGCACAGAATTCTTTGAACTCGGCGGCGACTCGAGCGGCGCTGCCGACAATCAGCCCGGAGGCCGAGAGTTTCAGCAACTTCCTGACAGACAAATCCGACCGCGTTGCAGACACAACTCAAAATTCCGACCAGCAGGTGCAGGAAACGACTACCGACGCAAATGAATTTGTGTCGTGGGCAGAACAGCAAAAGGAAGCCAATCTCAGTGCGGCAAAAGCAGCAAGATCAGCAGTCTCCAATGCACCCACGCAGGCAAAGGCAGAAGCTGGTTCTGCTTTCCAGCAGGCGCGACAGGCAAGTCGGGAAATTGCCGATTCAATGCAGGCACCTGAATTCGATGGTGCAGGCCACGATGCGGCCGTGCCCTTGATCAAACGCCCCGGCACCGCTTCCGCCACTCCGGCTCTGTCACGAGCCAAAGCACCAACGGCGAAAAACGTTACGGTCGATGAAAACCCATTCGCTGATTCGTTTGAAGAATTTCATTCCAGTGGTTCGACGGCCAGTGCGAGTACAACGCAAAACCCCACAGCGAAATCTGCAACCGCCCGTTCAAATTCAACCACGGGTTCACTGGACGACAGTTTCCGTCTGGACACGGGCTGGAAACCCGCCCACATGACGC
>CAZFDW010000751.1:0-2778 GCA_964517865.1 uncultured Chitinophaga sp. | reverse complement strand
TCGACTCTGGTCCCCCTCGACTCTAGTCCCCCTCGACTCTGGTCCCCTCGACTCTCGACTCTCGACTCTGGTCCCTCTCGACTCTGGTCCCCTCGACTCTGGTCCCCTCGACTCTAGTCCCCCTCGACTCTGGTCCCCTCGATGAACTTTCCGCGATCCAGCACCAACTGACGCGATGCGATCATCGCGACATGGCTGTCATGCGTGACCATGAGCATCGTGATGTTGAGTTCCTGATTCAGTCTTTGGAGTAATACCTGAATCTGTTCGCTCGTTTCGGAATCCAGACTGCCAGTCGGTTCGTCGGCCACAACAACTTTTGGGTGGGCGACGATGGCACGAGCGATGCCAACTCGTTGTTCCTGACCACCGGAAAGCTGTCTTGGGTAATGATCGGCTCGATCAGTCAGACCCACCGCTTCCAGCGCCAATTCGACGCGCATTTGCCGCTCGGATGATGACAGCTTCAGCAGCAAAGTCGGGAGTTCCACGTTTTCGTAAGCGGTCAGCACAGGAATGAGATTGTGAGTTTGAAAAATGTATCCCAGATTCGCTGCGCGCCAGTCGGCCAGTCGGCTACGTGATAGTCTGGTAATTTCCGTTCCATCAACCGTAATCGTTCCGGCGTCCGGACGGTCAATTCCACTCACCAGGTTCAGCAGCGTACTCTTGCCGGTACCACTCGGCCCCATCAGCGAAACGAATTCCCCTGTATGGATCTGGAGACTCACGTCATCCAGTGGCGTGATGGTTTCCTCGCCCTTTCGAAAACTCTTACTGACGCCATTGAGTTCGACCAATGCCATTTTTGCCTTATCTCCCGATTCCGATAGTTTGATCTTCGCCGGTGACGACCACGAAATCACCCGGATGAAGACTCGCCGCGCCCGACGAGATCAGTTTGTCCGTGACGTTCAGACCCTCGACGACTTCCACCAGACCGTCCGGGCTGGCACCGCCCATAGTGATTGGCTTTCGTACCGCCTGATTGCTGGCGTCAACGACCCACACGAATGTTCCAATTTCACCCGACTGCACTAACTGCTCCGGGACGAAGAGCCGATCTGTCTCGCTTCGATCCAATGATGTTGCAGCAATTTTTGGTGCGAGGAAAGTTGCCGTCACCAGCATCTCCGGACTGACCGTCGGCGGCGGTTCGATCAATTCGACTTTGACTTCCAGCGTGTTCTTCTGAATGTTTGCAGAACTGGTTGATTGCAGAACACGCCCCTGAATCGCGTGACCTGATGATGCCGTCTCAATCTCCACCGGCTGACCAGGCATAACCATTGGTACGTCTTCCAGACGAACGTCAGCTCGCACCTGCAAACGAGCCGGATCGTACAGTTCCACAACGGTGCTTGAACTTTGACCCCCGTTCGCGTCCAATCCCATCACACGCATGCCCGGTGAAGCCACCAATCGCAGAACTCGACCATCGATCGGTGATCGTACGACATTTCGCTGAAGGTTCAGTGTGGCTTTTCGCAGGAATGAATTCGCTTCGTCACGCAGAGCCGCCGCAGAGACGACCTTCGCTTTGGCTTCTTCCAATTGACGTCGTTCCTCGACCAGCAAGTCGAACTGTGTTTGCACAGCATTCACTTTGTTTTGGAATGCCTCGATCTCGCGCTTCAGGTTCGGCAGTCTGACACGTAATTCACGCAGCGTTGCATCAGCCTCGGAGTCTTCGGCTTCGGCTTGCTGCAGAGTACGAGCCGGGATCGCACTTCCTGCCGCTTTCCTGCTCTCAACGGTGGCGGCAGTGAATTTCAGCCTTGCTTCGGCGGCCTCGATCAAAAATGGCAGCTTGTCGGATTCAGTCTTTGCCTTGGCCAGCAGGCTGTTGGCCTCAGCCAGCTGAACCTTCAGGTGGACCGGATTCTCCAGGCGAATTGTGGCGGCATCCCGCTCCGCTTCGGCTCTCTGCAATTCACCGACGCGAATCGCCAGCGTCGCTTCGGATTGCTCAACGGCCAACTCCGCATCAATCGAAATCAGGCGAGCGATCGGTTCGCCCTTGGTGACCTGCTGGCCCTCGACGACCAGCAATTCTTCAATCACACCCGGAGCGAGAGCAGCGACACTGATGGCCGTTGGACGAGGCTCGATCCAGCCAGCGGCCTGGAACAAGGTCGTTCCGGCCTGTTGAACTTCGCTACGTTTCACAATCACGGGCACGACCGTGACAGACTGCTTCGGCCATAACTGACGACCCGCTGCTGCACCCAGCAGGGCCAGAAAACCCAGCAGAATGGTTAGCGGCAGGACGTACCGCGAAAGCCAACGTCGCGGACGAGGTTTTTTCGCGGCATTTGACGCCGGTGAACGGTCCAGTGCCAGTTTGCTAAGATCGAGTCGTGATTCACGCATGGCTCATTTGCCCGGTCGTACAAAGACTTTGCCTGCGGCAACGGTCAGATTGCCTTGATCGTCGCGTCGAGCCGTGCCCTGAACAACAACCGTCGAAAGCTCTTTGACGTTCAGCATTTTGCGAGCGTCAGCGGCGACGGGTTTACCGGCGTCATCGACGATTTTGACCGTAGCAATGTTGTCTTTGACCTGGTCCTGAGTGCAGCAGTAGTCCCATGGTGTGGGGCAACCTTCGTCTGCCGAGCAACAAGGCACTTTCGCATCAACAATCGTGAACGCCGCAAGTCCATCGACAAATGGTTCAGCAGAGCCACCGATCACGCCGACCAGTGTCACCGCCTGGTCATCCTTGACTGATTTCCTCGCTTCACCAACCGGCAACGCTCCTTCGGGTTCAACAGCAGC
>CAZFDW010000750.1:0-2778 GCA_964517865.1 uncultured Chitinophaga sp. | reverse complement strand
CTTGGCAATATCCGTGCCAGTCAGTCCCTTCAAGTGCGGTGCCTGGCCGCGGTATACCGCTTTTGCAGCTTCAGCAGCAATCGCAAGCCGACTGGCAATTCCTTCCAAGGTCCCCACCGGTCCAACGCCAGCAGCAGCTCCGGCCGTTGCCATCTGCAAATAACCCACTTCCATGCACGACGATCGTGAACCTCGGAAGATCCTGCCTTCGTACACACAGCCGCCTCCAATGCCGGTGCCCGGAAACACACCCAACACACAGCGAGCCCCCTGCCCTGCTCCGCTGGTGTATTCACCAAACACACCCGCATCCACGTCGTTGCAGATCACGGCCGGACATTTGAATCGCTTTGATAGAAAATCCTGCAGGTCTACATTCTTCCAGCCAAGATTCGGAGCTTCCAGAATGATACCTTTCTGCAGATCCAGCGGCCCCGGGACACCCGCACCAATCCCCGCAATTTCCTCCTCCACCACGCCAGCCTCGGTCAGTGCCTGTGAAATGGTTTCCGCCAAACGCTCCAACCCGACCTGCTCACCCGCGTTGCCGCGCGTCTTGCGGCGTTTTTTTGCCAGCACCTGCAACTTGTCGTCAAATACGACAGCCATCATCTTGGTGCCGCCGAGGTCAAAGCCAACCCAGATTCGACGTTTTGGTGTATCGGTACTCATGATCAGTCCATCGCCTCGTTTTTCCTGTTGACCGAAACTCTTTCGCCGCGACTTCTGCTACGCTTCCGGGCGGAAGCATAGCAGTTGAGATTACTCGACTCCATCGGACCGATCGATTCGACTGGAATCAGGATTTTCTACGGAACAGAATTCATGGACCGCGACGCACTCAAGTCCCTGCAGGCACCACTTAAACAGCGGTATCAGGCCAATCCTGAAGCCGCCATCGCTGAGCTTCATGCCACAGGAATCGTGGATTTCTCCGCTCTCAACTGCCGTGTGCCGATTCCGGCCAACAATGGCACTGAGATCATCGCCGGCTTGCATCCGATGGCAGGCGGCGACGGATCGGCAGCCTGTTCCGGCGACATGCTTCTGCAGGCGCTTGTCACCTGTGCCGGAACAACCATCGCCGTGGTGGCCACGGCCATGGGTCTGGAAATCCGAAACGCGCACATCGATGCCATCGGAATCATGGACTTTCGAGGCACGCTGGGAGTCGATCGAGCTGCACCGGTGGGATTCACGAGCATCTCGCTTCGATTTCACATCGACTCTGATGTTCCCGCTGAACAGCTCGACAAGCTGATTCAACTCACGGAACGCTACTGCGTCGTCCTGCAGACACTGCTGCACGCGGTGCCAGTGAGTGCGATCAGAGTGACTTGAACCTGCTTCATGCCTCGTTCACTGTACGGCACGCGATTGGGATGGGCTCCGTTTAACCGCGTGCCCAGCGGGCCGCGCTCCTTTGTGCATGGTTCGATTCTGCTCCGTTGATCCTCACAGACGCCGGAGCGCGGGGCGTTGCCCACGCGGTTAAACGAATGTGCCATCCTCAACCGATCGAGGTATCGACCCATTCGCGATATCGCGTTCGAGCGATCGAAGCAGCAGAGACGATGCCGCACACCGCCAACGTGGATTGCCGTTCTCCGAGTCTGTTCGCGGCAAAAAGTGGTTGTACGTTGCGTTCAGCACTTCTATCCGAATACACGTATGCAGGACGACGGCCGTCAGTCACAGGCATGCAAAGCAAATCCATTTCCGCTTCTTCACGTTCATGTTGCAATGACCAATGTGCTCACCGTTCATTGAATCCCCGGAAGGCATATAAAGAATTGCAGGACACAATGTGAGGCAACGCCGACGATTATGCATACGCACATCGTCAACGATTGTATGACTTCCATTGTGTTTTGCCCTACAGAGACTCGACCGCGACACTGCGTAATTTCTCTCTGCAGTGTCTCGGTCAAACGTGGAGAGTCAACAAAGTTTTGCAGCAGGAACGGTGAACCAGCCGTGTTTCGCTGTACGATTCAACTGGATGCCGCCTTGTGGCAACGGTAGAATGTCCGAGGCGTGTGGGAACTAGGGTGCAAGCTAAAGCAGGCAGACCATGACAACAAAAACAACTGAACGCAAAAAACTCACCTACGAAGACTACGCGCAGATTCCGGAGGACGGTTGTCAGCATGAAATCATTGATGGAGAGCACTACGTGAATCCGGCACCCAGCACGTACCACCAGGCCGTTTCGCGCAGGCTTCAATTCCTGCTGTATGTTCAGATTGAGAAAACTCAACGAGGAGTTGTCATCAATGCGCCTTACGACGTGCAGCTGTTCACTCATGATATTCTGCAGCCGGACATTGTCGTCGTCCTGAATGCAAGACAACACATCATTACGCCATCCAGAATTCAGGGAACGCCGGATCTGGTGGTCGAGATTCTTTCGTTGTCCTCAGAAGCCCGAGACCGCAAACTCAAGCGGGCGCGATATCAAAAGGCCGGCGTGCCGGAATACTGGATCGTGGATCCGTTCGAGCACAAAGTTGAGCAACTTGTGCTGCGCGATGGCGCCTATGTCTTACTGCCCACGACGGACGTGTTGCAGTTGACGATTCTCGAAGGCGTCTCAGTGCCTCTGGACGAAGTCTGGCAGTTAGATCGATAATCGGCTGCGGAAATTCGCCACGATCAAGGAAGGCATATTGTCAAGGTGCCTGTCACCTTGAGAAAGTGTTTCGGACGGCTGAGTCTACACGGTGACGAGGGGATTGTCACCTCGATTCTCATAGTGGCATGGGATGCAGGACGTGA
>CAZFDW010000749.1:0-2784 GCA_964517865.1 uncultured Chitinophaga sp. | reverse complement strand
CACAACGCATGCAGTCCCTCGATCAGACTGCCATCGCTGCGGGATTTCATGAGTGCTTCCACCTGTTCCTTGGCCGCTTCCGGAACGGGAACCGCGAAGAGCACGGTTTCAAGGTAAACAATGACCGCTCGAGGATTGGTGACTTTCTGATCCGCCAGATATTGCTTGAGTGTTGTCTTTCCAAACCGCGTCTTGTCATTCGTGATGAGCGTGCGGACCAGATTTGACCGTCCCAGCAACGTCGAAGAATTGATCCATGTCCGGCCTCCGTCCCAGCCTTTGACGCTCGGCGGATACAACAGCCCCTGACCGAGCGTCAGCATTTCTTCGGCAAGGTCAAAGGCGTTGGTGGAACCTTCCAGACTGCGCAGCAAGCCGACAGCCAGTTCAACCGGAGACCGGACTTTTCGACCCACGGCATGCGACGAATAGAACAGGTTGCTCGTGAAGATTCGTCGGAGCACGGGCTGAATCATCATGCCGGATTCGCGGAGTTCCTTGGCCAGCGGAGCGATCAATTCCGCGGTCGGTGCTGGTTCGTCCATGACAAAGAAGCGTACAAGTTTCGTGGCAATGAACTCTGGCGCGGACTTTTGTTCCAGCACGATCCTGACGCCTTCTTCGCCGTTAAATTCTCCGGACTGAGCAAGGATCGTTTTTTTACCTTCGTCGTGCTGATAACGGTTGAAGCGAAATTCATCGCGCCGAATTTCCCAGCCTGTGAAGCACCGCGCCAGTTCGCGGATATCGGTCTCCGTATAATTTCCTTCACCCAGACAGAACAGCTCCATGATTTCGCGGGCGTAGTTTTCGTTGGGATGCGATTTGCGATTCGTGGCGGAATCGAGATACACGAGCATTGCCGGATCGCGTGAAATCTCCAGGAGTAATTTTGAAAAATCACCAAACGCAAATGAGCGAAGCAGCTCATTTTGCGTCAGCATCAGTTTTCCGTCAGCGACTTTTTCTGCGCTGGTCGCAAAGTGCCCGTGCCAGAAGAGTGTCGTTTTTTCAAGTAAAGGCATCGGCGTGCTCAGCATCCGATAGGCCCACCAGGCGGAGAGTTGTTTGACGTTGCCCGTGGCGAGCGCCGCATTCGACAACGATTTCATTTCGGCCTGAAACGATTCTGGTTCCGGCCCCGTTAATAAATCATCCACAACCACCGACATTTTTTTTGCAGCGGCGGCAGTCAACTCATTCTGCGTGGCCCCGAAACCGGCTCGCCGAAACAAGTGTGCCGCCGTGCGAATATTCCATGGCTTCTCTGCATCCGGCTGGAATTCACTCCAGGCCCAGTCGGGATCGATGCTGCTGTTCACTGTGTGGTCCCTCGTGAAATATGCGGGGTGGACATTCATGTTTCGCTCTGAACGCCGCCATATCACGGCGAATTTGCTTTCATCCCCGCATATTACAATGAATTCGGGTTGCCTGAGAAGCCGCTTGACACGGGATAGTGGTTTCCGGCAAACTCACGTGCATGTTTCAGTTGCTGAACATCCTGACTGCCGTGACACTCGTTTTCTCGATGGGACTGCTTGAGCGTTCGGCGTGTTGGAAGGAGTATTCCAGTTCAACCTGCGTCCTTGAGGATGCGCCTTTGGAAGACTCGGAATCGGTTTCACGACCTGAGATCGAAAAGCATCGGCTGTTCGTTGATCTGCTCCATCCGCCGGGTTTTGCCTGTCGGGTGTTGTGGAATTCTCCGTTAACCGATTCGAGTGCGGTCGATCGTGATTGCGTCGAGATGCGAGGTTGTCGCCCTCCGCCATGTTCTGAATGCTGCTGATCGCCACGGCTGCTGATCGCCACGGTTGCTGATCGCCACGGTTGCTGCGTGGTCATGTCTCAGGCATAGCATTTGCGTCTTTTCCTGGCGTGCCACTCGGGAGTTTGCTGCTCAGCTCTGTCGAACTTGCGCTAATCGCTTAAGAATTCATTCGCATGACTGACTTTGCTGAAACAGCCGTTTGACGTATTGGACTGGTCGTCGTGGTTCAGAATATTTCTTGAATTAGCAGCCCTTCAGGACCAGGAATTCGGTTTGAACCGTAGGCCGGACCAAGCGAAGCGCTGTTCCGGCGGGTGTCTGGCAACTGCCGGAACAGCGCTTCGCTTGGTCCGGCCTACCAAATCACAAGCATTGACTTCGCAGCAGCGGGTTGTTGGTTTCGTCGTAGGGTGCGTGAAGCAAAGCGCAACGCACCACTTGGGAAAACTTGAAAAACTGGTGTGTTTCGCTAATGCTTCACACACCCACCCTGAATTCGCGAAATCAAAAGCCCTGTGGCTCATTCTGCTCACAGAAAACTCGATGATCCGGCTCACATTTATGACCGAAACAGTTCACGAATCCATATTGCCGGCGTCGAGCACGACTGCAGTTGAATCCACAGAACAGCTGATCCGTCGGTTGGCAGAGCTGCTTCCATTGCAGGGGCCGATTACGGCATTCGCATTTCTCAACCCTTTGCAGGGCATGGAAGATCAGCCGTTTATCGTAGCATTGCGACAGGTCGGCGATGTATTCGGCTGTGAGCCATTTCTTCCGGAAGGGTCGTACCGCGACAAGATGGCGCGAGGTCGAATCACGGTTGACGACCTGAATGAAATCCTTGCTGAAGAGTCTGGCTTTGACGGAGACCATCAGATTGCCGGACTTATCCGACATGCCAGTCTGCGGCTGAGTATGCTGCAGCATTCAATCAATCCGGGAGCAGAACACGAACGTCGCTGGATGATTGCGGAAACCGACGCCATTCAGAGGTTTCGCAGTGAGAT
>CAZFDW010000748.1:0-2812 GCA_964517865.1 uncultured Chitinophaga sp. | reverse complement strand
ATGATTGTTCAGATAGGCGATCTGGATTTCCGAGTCGAAGTGTCCGATGTTGCAGACGATGGCCTGATGCTTCATCTTGTCCATGTGTTCGCCACGAATCACTCCGACGTTGCCGGTCGTGGTTACGAAGATGTCGCCCTGCGGAGCGGCTTCGTCCATCGTAATGACCTGGAAGCCTTCCATGCAGGCCTGCAACGCACAGATCGGATCAATTTCGGTGACGATCACGCGAGCGCCAAGGCCATCCATTGCGTCCGCACAACCCTTGCCGACGTCGCCGTACCCACAGATTACGACGACTTTCCCGGCGACCATCACGTCTGTAGCACGCTTGATGCCATCAGCCAGTGATTCGCGGCAACCGTAAAGGTTATCGAACTTGCTCTTCGTGACTGAATCATTGACATTGATGGCAGGCACCGCCAGCTTGCCAGCCGCGTGCATCTGATGCAGGCGATGCACGCCGGTTGTTGTTTCTTCGGAGAGGCCTTTGATTCCTTTCAGGAGTTCAGGGAACTTGTCGTGAACCATCACAGTCAGGTCGCCGCCATCGTCCAGAATCATGTTGAGCGGTTCACCGTCCGGGAAGAACAGAGTCTGCTCGATGCACCAATCGAATTCCTCAGCACTCATGCCCTTCCATGCATATACTGGTACACCCGTCACCGCAATCGCCGCGGCAGCGTGGTCCTGAGTCGAAAAGATATTGCAGCTTGACCACTGCACTTCAGCACCCAGAGCTGTCAGCGTTTCAATGAGCACCGCTGTCTGAATCGTCATGTGCAGGCAACCTGCGATGCGGGCACCTTTGAGCGGCTGTGACTTGCTGTATTTTTCACGAAGAGCCATCAGGCCCGGCATCTCGATTTCAGCAATTTCGATTTCTTTACGCCCCAATTCGGCCAACTCTAAATTTGCAACCTTGTAGGGAAGTGCGGACACAGTACTCATAAATTCAATCTCGCTTTTGAAAGGAACAGAATCTTGTTGAAAGGCATTCCGCAGCGGCGGAATAAGATTAACGGACAGAATTGGTGACGGGACGATAAATGAACACCGTCCGTCGGGCAATACGTTGACATGAAAACTCAACGTTTTCCGCGATTTGGGCGAGTTTTCTGTACACGCAACACATTCCATCGGCAGGCAAAGTCTCGTTTGCGACACTCACGACCGATGATCCCCGGCACGGGAAACAAGACGAGCGGCAGAAAAGAATCTGCCATAGCTGAATTCGTGAGAATTCAGCTCTCTCCTGAATTCTCACGAATTCCGCTACGGGACCGGACGGCTTAATCCGCCGCACGCCTGATTCCAGTTTGAAGTGCGGAGCTCCAGCCGGTAAAACTCCGCCTGTGTGTTTCTGCCCGGTCGCGCGACTTCTCGTGGCAGCCGCGATGTGAGCGGGCAGGTTTTTACTGTCGATAAGAATGACTCATGATTAAGGTTCAGTTACCGGACGGGACAATTGTCGAACACCAGGATTTCGCATCTGCCCTGGACGTCGCTGCTGGTATTGGCGAGCGTCTGGCAAAGGCGACGGTCGCAGCCAGCATTAACGGTACGATTGTGGATTCAATGCGGCCGCTGTCCAGCCTCACAGATCTGCGTCCTGTGCCGCTGAAACTGATCACAGAGCGTGATGCCGAGGCCCTGGGCGTGATGCGACACAGCTGCGCTCATGTGATGGCTCGTGCGATCATGCGATTGTTTCCTGGTGTCGGCCTGGCATTTGGCCCGACGACAGGAAACGGATTTTATTACGACTTCGATCTGACGACTCCCATCAGCGAAGAGGACTTTCCGCGTATCGAAGCCGAGATGCAGAAAATCGTCGATGCCGCAGAGCCTTTTGATCGGTTTGAGACATCACGCGAAGAAGCATTGCAGTTGTGCAGCGATCTGAAGCAGACTCTGAAGACCGAACACATACGCACGGGCCTCGCCGAACATCCGACGCTGAGCTTTTATCGTCAGGGCGAATTCGTTGACCTGTGTCGTGGGCCGCATATTCCTCATGCCGGCAGGATCAAAGCGTTTAAAATTACCAGCGTCGCAGGATCCTATTGGAAGGGCGATGCCTCGGGTCGCCAACTCCAGCGGGTGTACGGAACTGCGTGGTTCGACAAGAAAGACTTGAAGGCGTACCTGGAGCAGCTCGAAGAAGCGAGAAAACGGGATCATCGAGTTCTTGGTAAGCGACTTGGCCTGTTTACGATCTCCAGCGAAGTCGGCCAGGGACTGTGTTTGTGGTTGCCGAAGGGTGCGACGATTCGTGCGACGCTGGAGGATTTTATCAAGGCCGAGTTACTTCGACGAGGCTATCAACCGGTGTATTCGCCGCACATCGGCCGCGTCGAAATGTACGAAACCAGCGGACACTTTCCGTACTACCGTGATTCCCAGTTCGCACCGATCTTCGGACATTCCGCCGGACAACTGGTGGACTACTGGATTCGCGCTCTCGATCCGCACGATGACGCTCTTGCTCCGCCGACTCCGGAAGCTGAACGCACACTGCTGGATGCCGCGAAAGTCCTCGGCTTCGAAGCGAAGGACTTCCCGATCAGTGGTAACGATGAGCAAAAACGTGAAGTGCTGCGGCGCTGGGAAAAGCAACAGGAACGCTTCCTGCTGAAGCCGATGAACTGCCCGCATCACGCTCAGATGTACAAGGCGATACCTCGCAGTTATCGCGATCTGCCGGTCCGCCTGGCAGAATTCGGCACGGTCTATCGGTATGAACAGTCCGGCGAATTGAACGGCATGCTGCGAGTTCGCGGACTGACTCAGGACGACGCTCATCTGTTCT
>CAZFDW010000747.1:0-2816 GCA_964517865.1 uncultured Chitinophaga sp. | reverse complement strand
TCCCATATTGATTCATGGGATCCCAAGCCGCAACTGGTCGCGGATGCCGGGAAGACGATCCCTGTCAATGAGTTCCAGGGCCGGAAGGGGGACTTCAATATGTACCTCAAACGGCCGCAGTGGGACTTCAAGCCGCACGGTCAGTGCGGGACCGAGGTCAGCTCCCTGTTTCCTCACATGGCGGAATGCGTCGATGATCTGTGCGTCATTCGTTCGATGAAGTCGGATCACACAAATCACTACGAAGCAACCCTGGGAATTCATACTGGCTCGTTCACGTTCGCCAGGCCCAGCATCGGTTCATGGCTCAGTTACGGACTGGGGACTCTCAATCGCAACCTTCCGTCGTTCATCGTGATTGCGCCACATTCGCCGTACGCCGGAGGACAAGTCTGGGGCAGCGATTTCCTTCCCGGCGCGCATCAGGGAACACTGGTGGTGCCAGGTCCTGAACCCGTTGCCAATATCCAGCGACGATCGCCCGGCAGTCGGCTGCAGGAAATGGAACTGGCCGCGATGGCGAAAATGAACAAGCGCCATCTGGATGCAAGGCCAAATGATCCTCTGCTGACAGCACGCATCAAATCGTTCGAGACTGCGTTCGGGATGCAGGCCGAAATGCCGGACGTGTTTGATCTGTCAAAAGAAGACGATGCGACACTGGAGATGTACGGCCTGCCGCGAGGCAGCACGAGCGGCTTTGGATGGCAATGCCTTGTGGCTCGTCGCCTGGCGGAACACGGCGTGCGCTGCGTGGAACTCATCGACGTCGGCTCATCCGCCAACTGGGACGCACACGGCGACATGTTGACGCATGCGCCGCTGGCGAAAAATGTGGACCAGCCCATCGCTGCGCTTCTGAAGGATCTGAAGCAGCGCGGCATGCTCGACGAAACACTGGTTGTCTGGACCACCGAATTCGGACGCACGCCGTTCAATGCAGCCGCCAACGCTGCCGGTCGGGAACATCATCACTGGGTCTTCTCGTCGTGGCTGGCCGGTGGCGGCGTGAAGCCGGGCATTACGTACGGAGAATCCGACAGCTACGGCATCGACGTCGCAAAAGATGTCGTCCACGTTCACGATTTTCATGCCACAATCCTGCATCTGATGGGTCTCGATCACGAGCGTCTGACATACCGTCACACAGGCCGAGACTATCGCCTGACCGACGTCGCCGGGCGCGTCGTGCATGAGATCTTGAGCTGACTCAAGACCACAACGATCCTGACGATGATCATGCCGCAAAGTTCCGGACCAGAATCGTCATCGGACGTTTTTTGCACATCGAATCGAAGTTGTGCTGTCATGCTTGCCGTCAAGTGGCTGTGCATGTATTGACTGTTCGGAAAAAAAATGTCCCATCGAGTTTCTCGAATACCCAATGTTTTTCAATACCGAATCACATTGTGAATGGGACATTTTTATAAAAAAGGCCATAATTCTCTTTGAGTCAGTTGACGAGTTCAAAACAGGTTTCCACACTCACTGCGGGTATTTACTTATGCACTAATCAGCTTCTGTCAAATCACCTAGGGTGTATTTTGGCACCAGCGGATTATGTCAGCCTGAGATTTCTTTTCCCCAGAAGGAGTGTTGGACCATGCTGCTGAATTCCTGGCTTACCAGTTTGAAGTGTGGCATTTCTGGATTTCGTGGGGAACGGATGTCGCGACGGCGCGGCACTGGCGAGCGGGGAGCCAAGTTTCCGGTCTCATGCGTCGAGCAACTGGAAAATCGTGCCTGTCCGACTTCCGTCGGCATTTTGGGAGCTGCGACGTCGTCATGGATTGCCGACGTTCAATCGAAAATCGAAACGACGGGACTGTTTTCGAGCGTGGCAACCATCAATGTGGGTTCTTCCACACCGACACTTGCACAGTTGGAATCCTACGACAGCGTTCTCGTGTTTAGCGATTTTGGCTTTCAAAATTCAGCCGCGTTGGGAAACAACCTTGCCGATTACGTAGACGCCGGTCATGGTGTGGTGCTTGCCACGTTCGCCAACGCCAGTATCCCGCTTGGCGGCCGCTGGTCTTCGGGCGGTTATAACGCGATCAGCCCGTCCGGCCAAACCCAAGGCACGCCTCTCACACTCGGGGTCGTGGCCCAGCCGGGTCACCCCATCATGGCAGGAGTGACTAATTTTTCAGGCGGTTCGAGCAGCTACCATAGTACGGGAGCCGTGACCGCTGGCTCGAGCCTGATCGCCAGTTGGAGCGACGGCTCGCCGCTCGTCGTGGAAAAAAATACCTTTGCCGGTCGTAACGCATCCCTCAATTTCTACCCACCTTCCTCCGATGTGAGGTCCGACTTCTGGCTGAGCAGTACACAGGGCGCGCTTTTGATGGGGAATGCCCTCGATTATGCGGTGGGTGGCCTGAGAGTCGCAAGCACGAACCCAGCAAGCGGCTCGACCGTTGGCAGCACGCCGACGGAATATGTCGTGAATGTCAGCGATCCCCTTGTCACGAACACCGTCAACGCTGACGATTTCCAGGTCAACGGGATCCCAGCCACTGGCTACTCCTACACACCGGGCAGCACATCCATCACCTTTACTTTCGCGACGGATCCAGTGACCACGCAGGGCCTGCAGACAATGCATGTCGCCCCCGATGCGTTCACCCGCAGCAGCGACGATGGCGGGGTGAAGGAGTTCAACGCCAGCTTCCGCTACGACGCCCTGCTCATGCAGGTCACTTCGACCGATCCGGCGGATGGCTCCGTCGTGTTGTTGCCATTCACTACGCTGGATCTGAATTTCAATGAGGCGTACGACTTGTCCTCGGCGGCCCCGAGCGATTTCGTCCTCA
>CAZFDW010000746.1:0-2820 GCA_964517865.1 uncultured Chitinophaga sp. | reverse complement strand
ACTTCGTCAACGGCACCGTGCAAAACGGCCAGTCCGCCTTGGATGTGCTCTGGAATCTCGCGGGGGCCGGTTCCTCGGCCACGATCGTGCTCGAAATTGCCGTGTCTATCCGCTCGGTGCGGTGACGAAGGAAAGCAAGGGCGAAGAACTCGCCGAAATCGGGCAGCTGGTCCAGGGCGGGGCAGTAGGGTTTTCAGACGCGAAGCGGCCTGTGGCCAATTCCGAAGTGATGCGGCGGGCGCTCGAATACACGCGGATGTTTAATCGTCCGATTCTGCACTTCGCCATGGTGCCGGAATTGTCAGATGGCGGTGTGATGCATGAAGGCTTTGAGGCGACTCGTCTGGGCTTTCGAGGAATTCCGGCCGCCGCGCAGGATATTATGACGGGCCGCGATATCGCACTGGCGGAATTGACGGGTGGCCGGATTCATCTGATGTGTGTCACGACCATGGATTCCGTTGAACGTATTCGCCGGGCAAAATCGCGAGGCATTTCTGTCACAGCGGACGTCACACCACATCATCTGCTCCTGACGGACGAAGTGATGAGTTCATTTGAAACCATGTACAAATGCAATCCGCCGCTGCGGTCGCAGGAACATGTGAATGCGCTGATTGTCGGACTACAGGACGGAACCTTAGCAGCAATTACGTCCGACCATCAGCCGCTGGCTCTGGAAAAAAAACAGGTTGATATGGATACTGCGCCTTTCGGAATCTGTGGAATCGAAACTTTGCTTCCGGTGTGCATTCGAGCGTTGATTGAGCCCGGCCATCTGACGTGGCTGCAACTCATCGCCCGCCTGACGACCGGACCTGCGGCGATTCTGGGTGTGAATCACGGAACCTTGTCCGTCGGCCAACCCGCAGACGTCACGCTGATTGATCCTGCGAAAACATGGACCGTCCGCGCGAATGAATTCCATTCACGCAGCCGCAACACTCCGTTCGACGGCGTGGAATTCACCGGCAAAGTCGTGAAAACCATTGTCGATGGCGAAGTGCGTTTTCAAACTGAAATCTGAAATCTGAAAACTGAAAACTGAAATCTGCCTCCTCCTATGTCGCTCACACAATCCGTCCTGATCGAAGTCAAAAACATCAAAGGCAAGGGCCGCGGCGTGTTCGCGCGCACGCTCATTCCGGAAGGTACCATCTTTGAACGAGTGCCGTTGCTGGTGATTCCGGCCAAAGAGATCCTGCACTGCGATCACGGAACTTTGTTGCTTGGCTACATCTTCGAATACAAGAAACAGGTAGCACTCGCGCTGGGCTACGGTTCGTTGTACAACCACTCCTACAATCCGAATGCAAGGTATGACGACGCTGGTCGACAGATCAAGGAATTCAGCGCCCTGCGTGATATTCATCCGGGCGAGGAAATTACGATCAACTACAACGGCGCTGAAGACATCATGGACCCGGTCGAGTTTTCGGTGCTGGAGTGAATCACTGTAGGCCGGACCAGTCGAAGCGCCGTTCCGGCAGGTCGGCCAGGTGCCGGAACTGCGCTTCGCATGGTCCGGCCTACCCCAGCTTTCGTCGTTTTCACCAGACTCCGGAGTCAAGCGGAATGCCTCTCTGTTTCCCACCCCGATCAATCTCGCTCCTGATCTGCCTCCTGATGACCGGAGCAACCTGCCACGCTCAGCCACCGGCGGAAGATCCGTTTGCGCTGGGTGTGCGGGATTCGGAACCTGTCAGCCCCGAGGACGAACAGAAATCATTTGTCGTACCGGACGGTTTTCGCGTGGAACTCGTCGCTTCGGAGCCCGATATCGCAAAACCCATGAATCTGGCCTTCGACGCCAAAGGCCGATTGTGGGTCAGCAGTTCACTGGAGTATCCCTTCGCGGCTGCGGCGGACGTGACGCCGCGCGACACGATTCGCGTTCTCGAAGACAAAAATGGAGATGGCAAAGCGGATGTTGTGACAGTCTTTGCAGACAAACTCAACATCCCGATCGGACTTTTTCCGTACGGTGATGGAGTCATCTGTTTCAGCATCCCGAACATCTGGTTTCTGCATGACAGGGACGGTGACGGCACATGCGATGAGCGCGAAGTTCTGTACGGTCCGTTTGATACGACTCGTGACACGCACGGCATGTGCAATGCATTCCGACGCGGCGAAGACGGCTGGATTTATGCGTGCCATGGATTCAACAATCGTTCTGACGTTGCGGGCAAAGACGGGCATCGAGTACAGATGTCATCCGGCAATACATTTCGCTTTCGGCCTGATGGTTCACGCATAGAGCTGTATACTCAGGGGCAGGTAAATCCTTTCGGTATGGCGATCGACCGGTTTGGTGATATTTACACTGCCGACTGTCACACAAAGCCGGTGACGCTCCTGTTACCCGGCGGTTGCTACGACAGCTTTGGCCGGCCTCATGATGGGCTTGGCTATGTGCCAAACGTCATGGAACATCTGCACGGTTCGACGGCGATTGCCGCGCTTGCGCTGGGAGCAGACACCCTGTTCCCTGCCGAATACTTTGAAAGCACATTCGACGGCAACGTCATGACGTCGCGCATCAATCAAAATGCACTTCAGCGAACCGGATCAAGTGTTCGAGCCATCGAACGACCAGATCTTGTCAGCAGCAGTGATCCGTGGTTTCGCCCCGTGGACATCGTCCCCGGCCCGGATGGTGCGCTCTACATTGCCGACTTCTACAACCGAATCATCGGACACTATGAAGTACCCTTGCTGCATCCAGCGCGCGACCGTTTCCGAGGGCGTATCTGGCGCGTGTCTTACAATCAGTCTGATGCTCAGAACAGCGGTCGCGTCGGCTTTGGAATGGATCTG
>CAZFDW010000745.1:0-2826 GCA_964517865.1 uncultured Chitinophaga sp. | reverse complement strand
GAGGATGGTCAGGAGCTGTCGACGAATGGGGGCGAATCGGGTGAATGGGATTCGGGCGAAATCATTGGCCAGATTTTCAGTGCTGCGGTGACAGGCTCGCGAATGGAAGAAGGCTTTCAGATCCCGATACGTTTCATGGTCGATTCTGACACAGGCATGCCATTTCGGTGAGGCTCCTCCTTTCGGCGTCAGACCACTGCGTCGGTAGCTGATGCTGTATCCTTCAAACTTGATCGGATGACGCCTGCAGTCACGAATCTGAGTTTTCTCATCCTGCTTGAACTGGTGATGACCATCAGTCGCCAGCAACAGAAACCACTGGCCGTGCCGGATGTACTGCATGTTGGCAAGACCCCGTTTCCTGCGATAGGCCCTTTGTCTCTCAGTCAGCGCAATTTCATACTTCGCAATGAGCTTCTGATCGATGCCTTCCGGATCCTTTCCCGGCGGAATTCGCCCAGTCACATAATACCAGTAACCGTGTCGAAGGTAACAAACAGCGACTTGCTGAACGAGGCCCTCCGGGGATGTTGCGATGCAACGGTATGACCCGGTGCCTCTGGAGCGAGCCGGCCGGGTTCGGTCCAGCGAAGTGGAATCTTCGGCGTGGTCCGGCAACAAACAGTTGACAACGTTAGTGCTCATTTACTGCCAGCGGAGCAGCACGAGACAGATGTAGACGCTCAACACCGCCATGATTTGCTCAGGATATCCGGCACAAAGGGTGAGCGTGATCGCAATGTAGAAGAGTGGCATGGGATTCTGTCTCCATACGAAAATGCAGGTTCGTCGCATGAGTGACCGTCAGATGTCGACTCACGAAGAACGGGGTTGTTGCGGCCAACCCCAAGCCGTTTTGTTCCATCAAAAATCCCTGGCCAGTGCGACTTTGCTGCGATACTGATCTGTCTGCGTCGACACGACAATTGCCGCCCTCAGACTCTCAGAAACCACGCTCAGTCGTTTTGCGGGCACCTCTGCGAAGGTCGTGTATGCACTGTTTTCCTCAGTGCATACGACCAATTCATAGTGCCCACAAAAAAGAACCTCCGTCGTACACTTCGTTCGTCGCAGGACGCAACTTGGGTGTACGTCGTCAGTCCGCCGCCAGAGGAAGCGGCCCTCCCGGGCCGCCACCTCTGACCGCATCGCTGCCAGCCAGGCACGATGGCTCAATGTGCCGCGTCGGAATACGACACAGCACACGAGCCTCCAGTAAATCTCCTGACGGGGTTTCGGATGCACGACCGCATCACAATGCCCCTCAGCTCTTTCGTTCCTGCTGTTCGGGTCATCACTCCCGAATAAACGCAGACGGGTCGCGACTGCTTTGCCGCGCACGATTGCCGGTATCATTGACGTCCCGACAACCATGTCTGAACCTTCGCTCAGACCACCGATGGTGTTCCCACACCAGTTCTACTCAAGCCACACTCCCCCACTACAGCATTTCACGGGACAACCGCCTGCGGATTCGAGCTATGAATTCTCGAGTCCCGGGGTGTCCGCTACTTTTACCTCGATGACCAGTCGAGGCGCCGGGTTGCCAGACCCGGAGGCTGCAGTGGTTCCTGCGTTAGCATCGGCCTTTGATTCTGAAGTCACGTCGCTAGAGCAAGTTACTGCTCGGTCCACATGGGTATGTGCGTCCTTCCGGACCGCCATACTTTCCTCGTCGAAACGAGATTTCCCCCTACGAAAACAGAAGCTCGGGGTAACGATCCCACATGGAAATTCACGGTTCAGCACCGTCTCTTCAGATTCTTACTGGCAAGCCCTCCTTCACCTTTTCCGTTGGGCCTTTCATGGTTGAGCTTTTCACCGCTACTGGATTTGCCAATAGTCGCCGAAGCGGTCCGCTTCGGTACAGTCTGTCACCAGACCGTAGCTCCCCACGCCAGCCGCGTTGAACGAACTCGCCGCAGCAAGTCCGAACCCCACGGACGGGATTCTTCATTCAGTCCTGCAGTCGCAGACTCTGTATGAACCACCCGTTTTGCCTGCTGTTTCACAGCAGGGAAGCAATCAAATTGCTTCGCCGACACGGCCTTTGTTCACGAATTGAAAAACTGAACAAAGGGATTTCCGCATCGCCCGTACTTCTTTACGCCTGACGAGTCACAGGCTGCCATTGGATAGAACGCCGGGATTACTTCGATGAAACTGCCGCTTCGATACAAAGGAAGCAGGCAGACATCGGGATTACTCCGACGAGCCTCCATTGAGCTGAGCAAGCCTGTCTCCAGGCACTCAGCTCGAAGGGCCAGCGTAAAGGGAGTTGGCAAACTCCCGGTTCTTATCCCCGGATGATGAATCCAGGATTCCTGAACCCGCTGTCCCCGTCAGGAGACATCAGCTCTTCGCCGTTATCCGCAGCTTTATGACATGCTGCGATTCCGACGAATGCGTTTTGCATGAGCTTGACGACCGGCGAGAAGAGTCTCTCGCCTGAATCAAGAGGAATATCAGTACCGTTGAAAAAGTCACGTAAATGCAATCATCCTGTAAGCAAAATGCAAGGATTGATTGGAACAGGGATTCCGTGCTAATCAGTCACAAATGAGGACTGGACTTCCGGATGAGCGGCTGGTGTTTGTGGACCTTGAAACAGGTGGTCGTGAACCATGGCGGCCCATCTTCGAGCTTGCGGCTGTGGCTGTTGACGCGAATCTGAACGAACTGGAGACATTTGATGTGCGGCTCAAATTCAGTCGGCACATGGCAGATCCCAAAGTACTGGTCGGATCACGATACGAGACCGCTTCGTGGCGGCGGCGTGCAATTTGTTCTGACGATGCAGCGGAAGAATTTGCCGAGTTTCTAAGT
>CAZFDW010000744.1:0-2830 GCA_964517865.1 uncultured Chitinophaga sp. | reverse complement strand
CAGCCAGGCGGCGTTAAACAAGCTTGATGACGGAATACTGCCTGTCCGTATGTCTCTGATTCCTGATGAGCATGTCAGTGCGGGCGTGATTGAGGATGCGATTGAGGCTCTGGCCGGGAAATGGTCCGAGAGTCAGCAGATACCTGAAGCATTTCGACAATTCATTCTGCGAAAACCGCCGGTTGTGCAGCATCACAAATCAGGCACACCTTTGATGCAGCCTGAAGAAGACACTGTCACCGCCTGCGTCAGAATCGCCCGCAATATGGTGAAGTCAACGCTGTGCATTCAGGGGCCACCGGGGACCGGAAAGACGTACACCGCTTCGCACATGATTGCTGCACTTTTGCGGGAAGGCAAAAACATTGGCGTCACGTCGAATAGTCACAACGCCGTTCTGAATATCATGGCGGCCTGCGCGGAAACGATGCAGGGACAGTTGTCAGCAATCAAGGCCGGCGGAGATCCTGAGAATCCCGTGTTTGTTGAGCACCCTGGCATCCGATACGTCGAAGCAAACAAAAAAGCGGCCGAGGAATTCAACGGCGGATTGATTGGCGGAACCGCATGGTTGTTTGCGCGGCCCGATCTGCTCCGTCTGGATTATCTGTTCGTCGATGAAGCTGGACAGGTCTCCATTGCGAATCTGGCAGGCATGTGTCGTGCTACCGAGAACATCGTGCTGATTGGTGACCAGATGCAACTCAGTCAGCCCATTCAGGGCAGCCATCCGGGGGAAAGCGGTCAGTCGCTGCTGGAGTACCTACTACAGGATCATGCGGTTGTGCCACCGGAATTGGGAGTCTTCCTGGGTGTCACTCGCCGGATGCACCCGGACATCTGCTCATTCATTTCCGGCTGCGTTTACGAGGGCAGGCTCCATGCCCATCCGGAGACTGCAAACCGAGTCATTGCACTTCCGAAGAAGCTTGAGGGCGGCACAGTCATTCCCGCTGGGATTGTATTCGACGAAGTGCCGCATTCCGGCAATGTTCAGGGAAGCGATGAAGAGGTGGACAGAATTGCTGAGATCACAGAGCAACTGCTGACGTGCAAACACACGGATCAGGATGGCAATACAATCGGCCGCCTGCAACTCGACGACATCTTGTATGTTGCCCCTTACAACCTGCAGGTGCGAAAACTCCGTGATCGACTGCCTGCCGGTGCCCGTGTGGGATCGGTCGACAAGTTTCAGGGGCAGGAAGCTCCTGTGGTCATCATTTCGATGTGTTCCAGTGCCGGCGACTTCGGCACCCGAGGTCTACAGTTCCTGTTGAACAAAAATCGACTGAACGTAGCTGTGTCGCGGGCAAAGTCCCTGACGATCGTCGTCGGCGATCCCGGAATTACTCACACAAGTGTCAACAGCGTTAAGGACATGGCCCTGGTCAACATGTTTTGCAGGATGGTGGAGCACGGCAGATCGTCAGATACATTTTCCTGATTGTCAGGAAGCGAGGCTCATATCGAGAATGAAGCGTGGAGAGCGGGAACGCTCTTCCCCGGGTATTGACGAGAGTGTTGATTCATCTCGCTAAACCCGGAGCAAAGCAATGGCCCATGAACTGGCAACAACCAATGGTCGAACCGCAATGATGTACGCCGGGGAAGTTCCCTGGCACAAACTCGGGACACGGCTAAATGAACCTGCAACTGCCCTTGAGGCAATCGAGGCAGCCGGTCTGAATTACTTGGCGGAACTCAAGGCCATCCAGACGGATGATGGCATTCCTATTCCTCAGCGAAAAGCGGTCATTCGATCGGATAGTCGTGAGGTTCTGGGAGTCGTCGGGAATAGTTACGTTCCTGTGCAGAATCATCAGGCGTTTGGATTCCTCGATGCCGTGGTTGCTGATGACAACCTGCGATATCACACTGCCGGAGCACTTGGTAAAGGTGAAAGAGTTTGGATGCTGGCAAAACTTTCAGACAGTATTCGAGTGAAGAACTCGGATGACGTCACGGAGAAATTCCTGTTGCTGTCGAACTCGCATGATGGAAGTTCAGCTCTGAGAGTTCATTTCACACCAATCCGAGTTGTCTGTGCGAACACTTTGGCGATCGCGGCTCGGAATGGACGCGGCCAGGGTATCTCCATCATTCACAAAGGAGATCTGGCAACGAAGGTCAAGCAGGCTCAGGAAGTTCTGGGACTGGCACGGCAGTTCTACGAAGACGCCGATGAACAAATTCAACGACTGGCCAATCATTATCCGAGTATGCGTCAACTGGACGAGTATTTCCGCCAGGTTTATCCGGACTCACCTGATGGTGAATCTTCACGCACTAAAAATGTCCGACATGAGATGCTACGACTGTTCGAAGCAGGAATTGGACACGACATGCCGGAGATTCGGCACACAACCTGGACAGCATTGAACGCGGTCACCGAATACGTGGACCACTATCGGTCAACCCGAGGTAAGTCAGCAACGGACCGAGCCAGCAATCGATTGGAATCAGCATGGTTCGGATCAGGCGCAAGACTCAAGGAACGGGCGTGGGATCTAGCGGTGAAGATGGCGACGTAGTTGGTTCCTGATCCGCGTCGCCGGGAAGAATTCCCTTGGCCACATTTTGGGCCCATACCTGCAATGCTTCGAGGGATTTCTTTTGCATTTCCTCTCTTGATGGGAGCTCTCCTCGCGGAATCACGCCATCAAGGGCTGCATCCGCAAGTGTTTGTTTGTACTCGATGCAGCGAAGTCGTTGATCATCCCATGACCAATGACCAAGTCGCTCCTGTCTCAGAGTCACCCGCGGGATAATGACATCCACTGACTCAAATGCCGATCCTTGTCGCCAGAGGCGGCCGACGATCTGCTTA
>CAZFDW010000743.1:0-2863 GCA_964517865.1 uncultured Chitinophaga sp. | reverse complement strand
ACTCCCTGATTCGCTCTGAGTCCCGAAGGAGAGTTTGCGATAGATCACAGCAGGACGCAGTGCGCGTTCTGCGGCGTTGTTCGTCGGTTCGATGCCCTCGACGTCGGCAAACGTCCATAACCAATCGCGATGCCCGTATAATTCATTGCACATTCCTTTCAGTCGTGTATTTCCGCTGCACGCACCGCGCAGCAGCAAATGATTCACTTCATTGCGAACTGGCTGCATCTCCGCCTGAAACGTGGTCCACGGAATTTCACCGGACTTATGCCGATGCCAGATGCGGAACATGATGCTAACTTGCCGTTTCAAGTCGAAACCCAAACGCTTCACCTGTTTATCCGGGTGTTCGACCAACGCCTGAAAGTCGCGTGACAAGTGAGCCCAGCACCACTGCAACCGTTTGGCTCGCCAGTACATTTTCGCTCGGTCACAGTTGATGATTCCCTTGAACTTTTCTCCCAGCAGTTTTGGAAGTGCTGTTGCCGCCCGACTGGAAAATATCGCGAAGATGGCGAATCTGGCCGTCACTGCTGTCCATAACCAGGCTTTCTGGTTTGCCTCTTTCGTTGGTGTCTCATCCATGAACACTTGCCGCTCGTTTTCCAACAGGCATTTGAGATCTTCGTACGGTTGTTCGAGCGCCTCAGCGGCACGGTTCTGCATTTTCACGATCGATGCCGGACAGCAGGGCATATTCAGCAGGTCGCTCAGAAACGTGGACGAACGACGTTTGCTTTGCCGGAAGTGCCCCGTCAACAACGCCGTGAAGGCAATCAAGCGTAGCCCGAACTGGCCCGTCGGTACGCCGACAGGCAGTTCCGCGCAGGTGACGGTTCCGCAGTGGTCGCAGGTGAGTCTGTGCTTCTGGTATTCCGTGATGATCGGCTCAATCTTCGGCAGTTCCCAAACCTGATGCCGCAGCGGTTCCGCATCTGTGCCTTTGAGTTCTTCGCCACAACGTCGGCATTCAGTCGGGAGCAGTGAAATTACTTCGGTACATTTTTCGACAGGGACGAGTTCTCGAATTGTTCGCTTATGTCCCTTCTGCCCGCCATGTGGCTTCTTTGTTTTCGGCTTCGGCTTTGCCGCTTCACGAGCATGCGGATGCTGAGTGGAAGGCGGGACCGAGGAATTTTTCGGAGTGAGTTTCTTGACTTGCGCCTTCAATTCGTCAATCTCAGCCTGCATCCGTGCCTGCATTTCGGCCATCTGAACGAACAGCGACTCGACAAACGCCCGCACAGCAGGCGTCATCTCCGCTAAAAGTTCCGGGGGGATTTCAGACATCCGAGTCATGCACGGGATGTCTCAGATTTTCAATTTCCTGTACAGACCAATCTCAGGCCGTGAACGGTTACCAGGCACTGATGTGGGAATCGATTTCTCGCGGGAATACGAAGTTGCAGTGAAACTGCGAGGATAGTCACCACTGGCGCGTTAAGGGGAATCGGCCGGCGTTGGGACACGCTATTGCTTTCAATAACACAACGTAATGGTTGTAACTGCTCGCCCCCGTACATATTCTGTTCCATGCGTATTCATCTACTGTGAGGCTCTGACGGAATTATCCCGAACATGGCTCAATGGGTCTTTGCAAAGCTCGATCCAGCGGTCGTTCGGCGAGACCCGAATGAGACGCAGCTGTTCAAAGCAGAACAGGCTGGCGATGATGAATATGCCGGAACGGATGCCTTGGTGCGGGAGATCCTGCAGAACTCGATCGATGCCGCTACAGGAAAAGGGCCGGTAAGAGTTCGTCTCGCACTGCATCCCAATGCTGATATGCCGTCACGAGCGAGCCTCGCCGAACACTTTCGACGACTGGAATCGCCTCTCAGACGCCGTGAAGTAGAATTCGACAGCGACGGCGTACCGTGTTTATCCAACGGATTCCTGGTGTGCGAGGATTTTGGAACTCGGGGATTGGGTGGTGACCCGCTTCTGGGAACAGCTCCGTCGACAAGTGATCGACAGGATTTTTTCTGGTTCTGGCGAAACATAGGACTCAGTGGGAAGACCGGCGATGATCTCGGACGCTGGGGCTTGGGAAAGACCGTCTATCGTGCAGCCAGTCGCGTAGGATGCATGTTCGGCTTGACGGTGCGAGATTCCGACGCCAGAAAGTTGCTCATGGGTCAGGCCGTGCTGCATATTCACGCGGTCGATGGAGTCGAGTATTTCCCCGAAGGATTCTGGTGCGGGCAGACTGCCCGTGATGGTCTCCCGCTGGCGATTGAGTCCCCTGAAGACTTATCGACTTTCTGTTCTGAGTGGAAGCTGACGCGGACTACGGAACCGGGCTTATCGGTGGTTGTTCCGTACGTTGCGTCGGAACTCAGTGGCATGCGGATGATGCAGGCGGTTTGCATTCACTTCTTTCTTCCAATTCTGCGTGGAGAACTGGAAGTCGAGATCGCTGCCCCTGATATCAAAACTGGCCGAGCGTGCCTCACGGCCACGACCCTGAACGGCTGGTGCTCGGCGGTTAAATGGGACGGCCCAAAACGCAGTAAGCGCCATGTGGCACCTCCGATTGACTTTGTTCAGTCCTGTCTTAAGTCTGCCATAAAGCACGAGACCCGACTGCTGGGGATCAGCGAAGTGCCGGTATTGAATGAGTCGGGCTTCGAACAGGAAGATCTCGAGTCACTCCGCAAGAGTCTTGAAGAGGAAACGTTGACCGCTGTGCGAATCCGGATCAACTTGCCTCGAAAAACAGGAACGGATCTTGAAGGACAAATGTCGGTATACCTGCAGCGGCAGGCAACTGATCAGCGATTTGATACCTACTATGTCCGTGAAGGGATGACCATCACCAAGCTGAACTCCAAGGCAGCGAGGAAAGGTATTCAAGCGCTGG
>CAZFDW010000742.1:0-2870 GCA_964517865.1 uncultured Chitinophaga sp. | reverse complement strand
CCGATGGCACTGGCCGAATCCTCGTCAGTCGCGCACTGCCATCTGCCGCGCTGGCTAATCACGGCACAAATTATCTGGACAGTGGATGATGCGCATGAAAGCACCACAGGCGAGCGGCTGGGCGTCAGCCCTCCGTGTCAACCTCACATCGACGATGCATTTCAAAACACGCTCTGAGCCGTGTCCGCTGACAGTGCGTGCTGACAGCGAAAAGTCAATGCATTCAAAAGAAAAACGACCGTCTTTCGGTGCCATCTGCACTTCGCTCAGCGCTCACTGGTGTCGAATTCTGTCACCTGGTGCAGTGACTTTGCGATTCCCTGAACACTGCCGACTTAAAACTCAACACCCGCAGCGAAGCTGCGAATTGCGTTTCCCATACGCCGCCTGCCCCTGCACCTTCACCGGGCTTCTTGAACAAATGCCTTGAACTTCGGCTCGAATGGCTCTCATCGCCACAAGCCCACTCCGCTCAACCTCGATCGTCATTCCGCGCCGTTCGTCCGCACTCGCGATGTCAAAGCCTTATAAGCTATCATGGCGTCCCGGACCGTTTTCAGGCGACGGGGGCCGAACTGCGAGACTTTTTCGCGCCCACACTTCTTAACCAGCGGCCTCAACGCCGTCTGAATGCTGTGAACTTCGCTCGTCTCCTTCCCTCCCTTGCGATAGTACTGGCGGGAATGCTCAACGAAGAGAATCGACAGGCGGGAAATGGTCAGACTTTCCCGATCCGCTTCAAACGAGCCGCCCAGCCATTTGGCAATTAGGACGTTGTAGCGTTCGTGCGATTCGGCGGAATCGTACTTTCCGAGATAGTGTGATTTGCCGTTGATGCGGACGCGAGCTTGTCCGGTCGGCTCGTGCAACGCGTACTTCGGCGGTCTCTTTGCCATGTGTGCGGCCCTCGAAAGGTGTAGTGAAACGTGTAGTAGATCCGTTTCACGCCGCACTGCTGAGACTCAGCAGGTTTCCACAAAGTGCGGCACGACAAGTACTTACAGACTGAATTGAAGAATCGGGGCGACACGCTTTGCAACGTGCGACTTCCTGCTCCTAAACGAATTGCTGTTCAAATTGAATTGTAGCGAAGACAATGAGAACTCGTTGTGACATATCGGTTTATGTCGATATCAGGCATCTATGCAGATTCATCCAAAAGCACTCGTATTCATTGAATCGTGGTAGAAGTGTGGTAGTAACTGACATCGCCGATATCACCAACCTTCAACCTCTGAACAGAGCTTCCCAACGACCAAGAATAGGTGAAATGGATCATTATTTTCGACGCCATGCTGCCGAAATCACAGTGTTCGTTCGGCGTGTTTGTGATCATCGATGTCCGGAAAACGGCAAGGACTGAGAAACAACGCTGTCAGCATATGTCGGGCTCTGCTTGCTGGCCAGAATCGTGAAGTGACCCAATACGTCTGCATTCGAGAGCGAAGATAGAGCACCGCTCAACAATTCAGGAAAACCCTGAAAGAAGCAGTTGCCGGTCCTGCCAAACCCGCAACGGTTGCATTGGTTTTACCCAATCGTGATGATTCGAACGAAACACAACAGTCCTTCGGTCGAAACAGGATGGGCAGAAACTTCGTGAAACCACATTTGCAATCACTTATTCTGGCGAACCAGATTTTTCAGGACAAAGTGTCGAACAACTTTGTGATTGCTGGGACGTTCAACAGGTTACAGGTTCGGCAGAATCAGCCGAATGAAGATGTCACTGCGGCTGAAGCACCATCTCTACCTCAAAAAAAGTCGATTGAGGAGCTTCGGTCTGTGGGATCTCCGTGGCTCTTTTTCAGCCTGACTGATATTGTCGGAAAGGTTCCCTGTGCAATCCGATATGTCTACCTTCACGACAATCAGGTGTTGTTCTCAACGGAGTTCATGGTAGAGTCGAAAGACAGACTTGCGACGTTGGAACACAGAATGCCATTGCCAACACTGCCCTTCGTTGGCTTTGGACAGTACGCAATTGAGTTTCTGGCACACGATGAAATGATCGGGTCACTTCGAATAATGGCCGTTGCTGCTGACAGCGAAGCCGGAGAACAAAAACATGCATAGCACTGACGAAATCGCAAATGTAGGGGTCTCTGAACAGAATGTCCGTTGGACTGAATATCCCGCAAAGACCTGCTTTGAATGCCGGGTCGCTTTGTTGCGAGAGGACGACGGTGGCTACAGCGTTTACGCGATCAGCCTTCCAGGTGTTGCCAGCCAGGGAGAAACCGAGAAAGAAGCGATCGCCAACATTGTCGATGCCTTGAGCGGTGCCTTGGCGGAATACAAATCGTCAGGCGTTGATATTCCCTGGTCAGAAGATTTCATTGAAGACGGAGCAATTGAACGACGTGTCCTCGTGAATCTCAACGATATGGCTGATGCGGGATTGATGCCTTGAACCCGGACGCGCCGCTGCCGCAAGTCAATGCGTCAGAAGTGATACGTGCCTTGGAATTTGCAGGCTTTCGGGTTGCACGAATAACGGGAAGTCACGTTCAACTGAAAAAGCCCGGTCATCGCTTCGTCGTGACAGTTCCTCAGCACGGACCAAAGAGCATCAGGCCTGGAACACTTCGGCAGATCATGCGCGGTGCCGGACTCACGAAAGCGGAATTCGTGGAATTCCTGATGCGGTAGAGGCATCCAGCTGGACAGTTCCGGACGTGAAGTTTGGCTCCTGCAGTTCCACTCCACCGCCCGCCTTTCAATTCAACATAGACCGCCTTAACCTGAACTTGAACGGCCAATCAAATAAAGATCCGCAGCGGAACCCAGTGTTTTTCAATGAAAAATCGTCATCAATCCTTGAAAAGAAAATGCGATCTCTGGCTACGCATGGGTTGAAAGCAGGTCGA
>CAZFDW010000741.1:0-2903 GCA_964517865.1 uncultured Chitinophaga sp. | reverse complement strand
TCTTCGAGCTTGCGGTCTCGTTCATCAAAGATCGCCTGCTGCCTGCCTTCAAGCATCGCCAGAGGCGTGACATAGCCGATGGCGCTGTGCAGGCGAATGAAGTGCTTGAAGTCTTTAGCGATGAACTGAGGTCCGTTGTCAGAGATGATTCGGGGCGTCACACCGGGGTACTTTTCGCGACCTGCCTGAATAATGATTTCGATATCGACCTCCTCCATTTTTTCACGAATGTCTCAATACCCTTTCTGGAATCGCGAAGCTCTAACACACGTTTTCAACCACGGCTTGAACTTGGGCAATTCGATTTCATGAATACAGCGCCCGAACCCGATGCTGGCGCTTCGATGATCATTGCTGATTCAGCTGGCCGGTAACGCGGCTGTAGTCAAGGGTCGGGGCCTGGTCGAGGCTGCGAATCGCGTCCTGGCGGCTTTGCTGAAGCTGCTGTGCCTGGTTATCGTAGAAGTCGGAAAACTGGACGATCGCCGGTCCCAGCAGAAACAGGAACACCGACGGCATGAGACACAACGCGACCGGAAACAACAGTTGAAACGATGCGAGATTTGCTCGTGCATCCGCACGTTCTTTCAACGAACTGCGAATGCCGTCGCTGTATTCCGTCAGTGATCGGGAAATGCTGGTGCCGGTGACTTCTGACTGAATGAGTAACGACGTAAACGAATTCACTTCAGACGAATCAATGCGCTGGCTGAAGTTACGGAGTGCCTGAGGCATGCTGCCAACTTCCGCCTGCTGATTCACCAATCGCAATTCTTCGGCCAGCGCGGGATGAACGCTGCCAATTTCGCGGCTGATCCGTTTGAGCGACTGCGGGACGGTGAGCCCCTGACTGACGCCCATATTCATCATGTCCAGCACGTCCGGCAGTCCGCGTTCGATATCGATTTTGCGTTCCGATGCTCTAAAGGACACAATCAGAGGCGGAATCGCCCACGCCAGCAGCGGGGCAATGACCAGCATTGCGATCAGCCACGGTTCTGCAGCGGGTGGGAGCACGATCAGAAAGTTACCGACGAGCACGATAGAAACGAATGCCAGCACAAACCGGATTGCCGTCAGATTGATCCACGAAGCGCGGGACAGGTATCCGGCACCCATCAGATTTTTTCTCTGCACTTCACGTCGCGCAGCAGATTCGGGAAGCAGTTGAGCCACCGCTGGCGTGATACGTCCGAAGAACATTTCGCCGTCCCGCATCGGAAGATCTTCCGGTACGATCTGATTCTTTGGACCGGCGTTATCGGAAAGAATGCCACGAAATTCCGAAAACAGGCGGCGATCGCCCCATGTCGAAATTCGGTTCACCCCGTGCTCGCACGAATTCCTCGCGGAGTTCATTGCACCACCCGCCATTGCGGCGGCAGGTTCGACACTTCGCTGCGAAGCAAACGCATGCGTCTGCAGTCCGACTTTGTGCATCGCCGGGGTGAATTGACCGTCGGGTGTATTCGCCAGTTTCAACAGTCCTGATTTCACTTTTTCTTGTGTCGCAGGACCCGGTGCAGAACGCAGATCGGGAATCGGGCGAGACTGCTGAAACGGACTGAGGAACCGCTTTTCGGCAGGAAAGAACAGCTTCTTCAGAGCAAGACCGACTGCCACCACACCAGCCGCGGCCAGACACCAGATGAAGTACATAAAACCTGCTCCACAGTCGCTGCGGCAAAGATCGTTCCGATGCCGTCAGGTCTGAAATCTCTTTAAGACGATGAACTCGACATGCACCAGGCATTCACGGATGTCCGGCACAGCTGAAACTGCCAGCGGCGGCATCAGGAGTCTGTCCTGATACCCCAAAACCGTGAGCCGCAAGGCGCTAGCCGCGGGTAATTCACCTGCAGGAACCGGCGGCTAGCGCCCTGCCGCTCACACAAACAGCGGTATCCAGACAGACTCCTAGAACCTCGCACTTCTCGCCAGAATCCGATACACGAAGAAGCTGCCGGTCAGAAGTCCCGTGATACCAAGCCACAGTGAAATCCGGCCTGCATAGGAGTCCGTGAGACGTACCAGATAGTCCGGGTACCACACTGTATAAATCATCATCACGATAAACGGTATCATCACCATCATGGCCGCGCCCCAGCGGCTGGCCACAGTCGCGGCTCGCTGCCGAGCGACAAAGTGCAGCCGATCGCGCACTGCTGTGGCCAGTCGCTCCAGCACCATGATCAGGTCACCACCGGTGTCCTGGTGCAGAGCCAGGGCCGATGAAAATATCGTTAAGGTTGAAACACCGGTGCGGTCAGCAAGGTCACGTACAGAACCTGCAACATCCAGCCCCATCTCCATGCGTCGCGCGCTGATCCTGAGTTCGCTTCCGAGGGGAGCCGGAGTGTCGCCTGCCACAAGCATCAGCGACTGTTCCAGATTACGCCCAGCCCGCGCGCTGCGGGCCAGTTCATCAGCCATGCCCGGCAATTGCGCCATGATGGCAGTTTGACGGCGGTTTCGCAGAGCAATCGTGATGCCGACCGGCAGCAGCAGACCCGCCATGGTTAAAACAACAGCAGGAACAGCGCGCTCAAGCAGTACAGATGCCATGCCACCGAAAGCCAACGCAGATAAAAGACACAATGCAAGCCAGAGCATCGGTGACGTTTGAATGCCCGATTGAATCATCAGACGATCGAACCAGCCGTTAACGGATTCGCTCATCCCTTTCCCGGAACCGGTTGCGAACTGTTGATTCTCACGCAGCAGACCGGAAAACTCAGGTCGTCGTTGCAGACTCTGCAGAGGTTGATTGGGAGCGATCATGACGTCTGTTTCCGAGGTGTCTGGTAAACTCACTTCAGCATGGCAGCGTCGGTGAGCCGGCTGCTTCGGACATGTCCATATTCAACTCCGCTTTTTGCCGTTGCGAAATTTCTAACGCTGCA
>CAZFDW010000740.1:0-2935 GCA_964517865.1 uncultured Chitinophaga sp. | reverse complement strand
GGGCAAGTCGCTGTCCGTTGTGTTCAGTGAATTCCTCCAGCCTCGCTATCTGTCAATCGCCACCCGCAACGCTGGCTGGGCTGGAAAACGGCGCTGGCTGTGGTTTGCCCCTCTGGTCGGCTGGATTCTCTGGATCGGCCTTCGCCGCATCAGGCGTTCTCAGGCAGGACGGAGGTCTCCGCATGTCACAAACACGGACGTCGCGCAGGTTTGCGATGAAAGCGGCCGATCTTCGGAGTCGTTCACGAACGCTTCGATCTCCGCATGGGCATGCTTGGGCTCACTTCAGTCCATCTCGTTTTCTGACTACAATGCTCAGTTAACGTCTTTGCACACAGTCCCGATATCTTTCCTTTGGCAGCGGTTTCGTCATGGAATCAGAGACCTTTGCGACGCTGGCTATGCAGCAACTGGTGGACCGGATTCAAGCTGGCGATGCAGCAGCTCAGGACGAGATCTGCCGACGAGTTGGCGAACGTCTCGAACGGCTGGCAAGCAAAATGTTGAAGTCTTATCCCGGTGTGAAACGCTGGGAACAGACCGACGACGTACTGCAGAATTCATTGATGCGGTTACTGAAGGCATTGAAAGCCGTGCGACCGGACAACATGCGAGCCTTTTTCGGCCTGGCCACCGAACAACTTCGTCGCCAATTGCTGGATCTGAATCGTCATTATCAGGGCGTCTGTGGGCACGGCCGCAATCTGGTGGACCAGCCCGCTGCAGGGATCGACGAAACGGCCGTTCCGACTCTCGATCCCGCCGACGCGAACGCTGGACCGGAGCAGGCGGCGGAGCTGGATCGCTGGCAGGCTCTGCACGAAGCCGTGGAAAAACTGCCGGTCGAAGAACGGGAAGTGTTTGGACTGGTGTTTTATCACGGCTGGACGCAGATTCAGATTGCGGAACTCTTAAACGTCAACGAACGGACTGTGCGACGTTACTGGCAGTCGGTATGCCTCCGATTGAGCGAACTATTGGATGGCGATCTGCCATTTTAGACAAAACGATGGGAGACATTGTGATGCAGGACGATCGACTGGAACAATTGCTGGATGTCTGGATGTCGGACCGCGACCGCGGCGTCACACGCACAGCGACAGAGATTTGTGCCAAATGCCCCGACTTAGTGCCGGAGCTGTCTCGCCGGATCCAGGTACTTTCACGGTTCGAGCAACTGGCGGGCGTCGGGATTTGCGAAACCTTGGCATCCCAGGGCGAAGTCGACACCTCACACTCGACGAATGCCCCATCGCCAGTGCCGTTAAAGAACGCACCACTGCCAGCGTCAATTGGTAACTTCAAGATATTGGAGATTCTTGGCGAAGGCGGAATGGGTGACGTCTACCTTGCTGAAGATCGTCAGCTGGGACGGCGCGTGGCGGTGAAAGTGATGAAGAAGGAACTGGCGGCAGACCCGGATGCGAACCATCGATTTTTGCGAGAGGCACGTGCCATGGCGACGATTGAACACGACAATATCATGACGATTTATGCTGTGGGTGAAGATCAGGGCACCCCGTTTCTGGTGATGCCGGTGCTCAAAGGGGAAACACTCGACAGCCGCCTCAGCCGCGAAAATCGACTCTCAGTTGCAGAATCGTGCCGCATCTCAAGGGAGATTGCCCTCGGACTTGCGGCAGCCCACGCGCACGGACTTGTGCATCGGGACATCAAGCCCAGCAATATCTGGCTGGAGGGAACTCAGGGCCGCGTTCGGATTCTGGACTTTGGTCTGGCACGTCCCGCGACCGACGATCAGAAAGTGACTCAAAGCGGCGCTGTTCTGGGAACCCCGGCCTACATGGCTCCGGAGCAGGCGGCCGGAACGGAGGCCACGTCACGCAGCGATTTGTTCAGTCTCGGTGCCGTGATGTACCGCATGACAACCGGAAAACAGCCGTTTGCGGGTCCGAACATGATGGCGACGCTGAATAACCTTGCCAACCGAAATCCTGAATCACCTTCGAAACTGAATTCTGAAATCCCACTGGGCCTTTCAGCTCTGATCGAACGCCTGATTTGCAAATCGCCCGAACAGCGACCAGAGAGCGCCGATGCCGTTGTCGAGTCCCTTCAAGGCACTGAAACGCTGGCACTGAGAGGCAGCACAAAGACAGCTCCGGCACCGAAGAAAATTGTGAAGGAAAATAAGACGGTCACGAAAACGGCGAAGGCCAGTCCGAAACCAGCAGCGTCGTCCGGTGGTCGATCGCCTCGATTTCCCCGGAATGTCCTTGTCGGCGGACTGGCTGGGTTTCTGCTTCTTTTTGCTGCAGTTGTCGATCGAATTCAGACCGACCACGGCACTTTGATTCTGACCATCGAAGATGATGATCAGGTGGAAGCCAGGCTGAACAAAAAAGGACTGGAGATTGAAGATGCGAAAACCGGCCGCATCTGGCATCTGACACCGAACAAACCTGCGCCAATGCCATCAGGCGATTACAAGCTTCCGAAGGTGGATGGCCTGCTGCTGAGTGTCACCGATGACTCCGGCACGGAATTCACGACTGCCGAATTCAAGATCAAGCGAGGAGACAAGACGACGGTGCGTGTGACGCTGGAGCCGAAACCCGATCCACAGCCTGAACCCGATCCACAGGGTATGGCGGCCGATAGTCCACCGGTCAAAGAAGTCGTTGCGTCAACATGGAAGGGCTGGCCTGCCGATGCTCCTGCACCGGCGATTGCCCCGTTTGATGCCACTCAGGCACGACAATATCAGGACGCCTGGGCAAAGCACCTTGGCGTTCCGGTCGAGTACACAAACTCCATTGGGATGAAATTCGTGCTCATTCCGCCAGGAGAGTTCACGATGGGCAGCACACCGGCCGAAATCGAAGAAGCTCTCAAGACAGTCGGGGAAGACAAACGTTGGCAGGAGTTGATTCGGAGTGAAGGCCCTCAGCATAAAGTGATCCTCACCAAGGCC
>CAZFDW010000739.1:0-2937 GCA_964517865.1 uncultured Chitinophaga sp. | reverse complement strand
TTCGGATTTCGGATTTCGGATTTCGGATTTCGGATTTCGGATTTCGGATTTCGGACTTCGGATTTCGGATTTCGGATTTCGGATTTCGGATTTGCGGCTTCGCCGCGCCAGGGTGGGCTTCCGAGAGGCGGTCGATAAGGCCCGACGGTGTGAATACTTCCCCGTGGTCGATGTTTTCGCTTTCGGGAGTTGTCACTGAAATCCGCGGGGTTAACCGCGGATTGCGCGGATAACGCGGATGAGGGAAAAGACAGTCTAAACTTCATTTCCTATCCGTACTACTAACAGTTGATTTCTTGTTGTGGCGCGAAGCTCGCGTTGGGTTATCCGCGGGCAAAAGTTTTCCATCTACACAAGAGAAGATCACTCGTGATGGGGTGATGGGGAACGAGACGGTATTGGTTTAACGCTGCCCAGCGTCATCTTCACCTGCTGTTCCACCATGGTGCGATATTTGCCACCGAGTTCCATCAGTTCATGATGCGTTCCCGTCTGCAGAATTTCCCCGTTTTCAACGACCACAATCAGATCCGCGCCGGCAATGGTGCTCAACCGATGAGCGATCACAAAGCTCGTGCGTCCCTTCATCAGGCGTCCCAGACTCTGCTGAATAAGTTGTTCACTTTCCGTATCGAGGTTGCTTGTGGCCTCATCCAGAATCAGCAGCTTTGGATCCGCCAGCACGGCCCGCGCGATCGCCAGCCGCTGGCGCTGCCCGCCGCTCAGACGAACCCCGCGCTCGCCGATCAGGGAGTTCATGCCGTCCGGAAGTCGGTCAATAAACTCGAGCGCATTGGCCACTTCTGCAGCCCCGCGAATCTCGTCGGATGTGGCCTGCTTTCGGGAATACGCGATGTTCTGCGCGATCGTGCCATCGAACAGAAACACATCCTGCTCGACCACTCCCAGAAGCGCACGAAAGGTTTCAACGTCGTATGCTTTCAGATCGCGACCATCCAGTGTGACGCGCCCTTGTGTTGGATCATAAAACCGTGCCACAAGATTGCAGAGCGTTGTTTTTCCGGCACCACTCGGTCCAACCAGCGCGACGGTCTGCCCGGCTTTGACCGTCAGGCGAACGTCGTTCAGAGCGGGCGTTTGTGTTCCGGGATAAAGAAACGTGACGTCTTCGAATACCATGTCACCGTGAATGCGGCTGCGGTCAGCTCGAATGCTGTCCGGTGTCGATTCCATTTCGCGGGGTTCTTCGAGCAGATCGAGAATGCGGTCCAGTCCGCTGAGGCTGTTCTGAAACTGTGTCGCACTCGACGCCAGCGCGGCCAGTGGCTCCAACAGCATCAGGAGATAGACCAGAAACATCATCAGATCACCGATCGACATATGCCCGCTGATGACGCGCGAACCGCCATAGAACAGCAGTCCGGCACTGGCGATGGGAATCAACGTTTCCCAGACCATTTCCACGACCCGCATCCACCACCAGGCATACATTTCCTGGCGTGCCATGAGGTTATTTTCTTCTGAGAACCGGACAGCTTCTCGCTTTTGCCGACTGAACGCGCGGACGATGCGCATTCCTGCAAATGTCTCCGCTGCACCTGCATCGATGGATTCGCGTTGCTTGCGAATGGCACGAAACTGCGGACGGATACTGTTGATCCACGCACGGTGTGTGATAAACACCGTCGGCAACAGCACCAGTGCACCCAACAGCAGCGTCCAGTCAACCCAGGCCAGCACGGCCAGACTGCCCAGCAGCTGAATCACGGCGCGCCACGGGTTGTACAGCATCCCAAAGACCAGTTCACCGACACTGCCACCATCTTCGCGCAGCACAGATGCGACGCCGCCGGAACGCAGTTCGTGAACACGATGCAACGGAAGTCTGACTGCGTGGTCGAAGACCCGGCGACGAACGGCAAGTTGGATCTGCTTTGAGATTTTCGTGGCATACCACCGCCCCTGAATATGGATCACAATTTTGAGCAGCGACACGATGACAACGACCATTACCGCTGCGCCCAGAATGCGAGTTGGTGTCGTCAGAGATGGAAACAAACGGCTGATCCATCCCGGCAAGGGCTTTCCGTCGAGAGCAAAGTCGATCACAAACTTTGTCCCCGCTGGTGGCAACAGCCCGAGGATTGTCGAGGCGGTTACAGTCAGCAGCGCGAAAATTACCTGCCGACGATAGGGGACCAGCAGTCCGAGGAATCGCAGCACCAGTTGCCACGATGAGCGAACGCGGTCCTTCGCGGCGCGCGAGTCACCGGTAGAATGGATGCTGCCTTTGGGAAGCAGCTTTTGCCTGACCTTTTTTCGGTACGCATCAAAACGCTGCCGGCTGCCGCTTGTTTGTCGCAGGCTTTGTTCCTGATGGACGCTGGCTGATGGCGTCTGCGGATCTGGTTTCGTTTGCATCATGGCCCATTGTAAGCCATGGCCGGATTCGGTCGAGAGTCGCCGGGCCGATTCCGGGAACTCGGGCAACGTCTTCGATCGAAGAAAACCGGCCGTTCAGCCTGCGATCCGCCACAATCCGCTGAGCCAACGAAGGCCCGATGCCTTCCAGTTGCATCCAGTCCACCCAGATCGATTCGTTGACATTCACACGAAAACCAGCCTGAAACTCAGGGCCGCGCTGCAGCAACAACGGATCCGGACGCCGAGTCGCGACCACAATCCATTCAATCATCAGCCATAACAACAGGACAGACATCAAAACGGTCATGATGCGGCGATCCTGCGGTCGAAACCCCAGAACGACTTTCGACTCTGCCGGCATGGTCGCGTCAGTGACGACCGGTTTACCTGACAGAGCAGCATCAGGCAGAAGCGGCTGATCAGTACTGTGCGACATCGTCAATCTCCTGAATGAAATGACGTCCGTCAGGCGACGGGCAGTCCGATCGCATTGCCTAAGGACCGGCGCAGAAATAACTGTCGTCTTCCGGACGTGGGGCACGTTTTTAACGT
>CAZFDW010000738.1:0-2943 GCA_964517865.1 uncultured Chitinophaga sp. | reverse complement strand
TACTTTGGCATCGTGTGGTACGTGCTGGTCCGAAAGCTGTCGTCGGCTTCACCCAGTGATCAGGACCTCGCTGCGGCATTGCGGCAGCGATTGAGTTCGCTCGGTCCGATGTCGAAGCCGGAATCAGGATGCCGATCCTGTTCAGCATCGCGGCGATGTTATGGGTAACTCGTGATTTGTCAGGGCTTCTTAGTAGATCTGCCGGTCGTTCTCAGCCACGCGCGGAATCCGCAGTGGTTTTCCGACGTCAAGTCGATCCGGACTGGGCATCCGGTCTTGATTGGCGTTGTAGATATCCATAAACTTTTTCTGCGATCCGAGCATTCGTTGGGCGATTCCGGACAACGTGTCGCCATATCTTACGACATATTCCTCGAAGACTTCCGGAGGCTGAAAATCCGAAGCTGGCGTGTCCGAAGGGAGTCCATCTTTTGAGCCAGCAGGCTCGGTCATGGGCAACGACGGCGGTTTCACGATATCCGGACCCGACGGTTCAACTGGCAGCAGCGGAGGCAGCGCTCCAAACTCCCCGGCACCGGCAGGTGACTCTTCTCGTTCAAGGAATAGGCCTCGCAGTCCTGCAGAGGACTCGATGACAGTTATCTCGCTGGTCTTTCGCCGCTTTTTCGGGCGATAGCCATCGAGTTCTTCGTCGGCAATGTCCGCGACAGAATCGGCCACCATCGAACCAGCCCCGACCGGAACCGGTGCGGTCTTATTCCGTTCGTCCATTTTCTGCAGCACATCACGCAGAGTCCATGGTTGCTCGTTCTGAATCGACGCCGTCGGTTCGTCAGGAATACTGTCGTTCAGATAAACGGCTACATCCCGTTCGCGGAGACGATCATTCAGTTCTCGTTCACGACGAACTCCGGGAACCCTGGTTGACAGCAGCGGTTCGTTACGAAAAAAGAGCGCAGCCACGATCCCGATTAGCAGGATGCCCATTGCAAAACCGATTTTGCGGTCTGTGTGCATGGTGGTGCTGGTTGGTTAAAACTTGAGTCCTCAGAAACGAACAGCAGCGCGCATCGGCAGGTTCTGCCGCACGAATGCCGCATAGTCGGTTTCGGATTCCGACGGGATTGACTTGAGCCAAATCGGGGTTGAGATTCGGAATTGACAGGATTGACCAGGGAGTCTGTCCCGATACTCCAGGGCTGTGAGTCGCGAGGCGCTCGCGGTCTGTTGATTTAATACCAACCCGAAGCGCCAGCGAGGCAAAAACGGCTGAATTCCTCGCTGGCGCTTCGGGTTGGTATTATCATGAGCCCCAAAAATCACTCAATCAACAGACCGCTAGCCGCGGGGCAATTCGCCTAAAAACAACCGGCGGCTAGCGCCTTGCCGCTCACAAGATCAGTGGTAATCAGACAGACTCCCGGTGCTGTGGTACGCATCAATACACGACCTACAGAACACCGGTTGGGTCAGGTTTCGGCAATGATTGTCCGGAAGTGACCTCGCCGGGTAGACCTTGGCGTATTGGCACAATGCCGTATGCCGCAAAGTTCCGTTTACCGGAATAACCTTCCAAAACTCCCCCGGTTACCAGTCTGGCAGAACCGATGACCAAACCATCTTCCACTGCAGGTCAACTCGTTCTTCTCTCAACAGATTCCTGAATTCTTTCAGGTCAATGCCACGAGGGGACGCATCACAGAACGTGCAAAATCAGCGGATTGGACGACCGAGCCCGTGTTTCGACACGGGCTCTTCCTTTTTGGACCTGAACCGCGTCATTGGAAGATTGCGCAAAGTTTGACGGTTTTATGGACGATAACGATTATGAGGCACTGCCGTGTCGCTCCCGTTGCGCAGGACAGAGCAGCCTTTCGGTTAGTCATAGTCGCAGTGAAAATCAGAATTCATGTGACCAAAAGAAATCGGATGCCCTCCCCATGGAGTCAGGCGTGAAGACGAAACGATGGAAACGCTCAACTGCCGTGGCATTGCTGTTCGCAATGCTGGGCCAGGGCTGCGCCGGGCCAGGCGCGCGTCTTCAATACCTGATCGGAGAAGACCGAGGGCTTGAGCATTATGAAGACTATGCCACGTCGATCGAATATCCCACGCAGACACAGATTCATGAGACGAATCCGGAACTGCTCAACGGACCTCGCAGCATCACAAGTCTGGAAGAAGTCGAAACGCGCGAGATGACGTTGAATGAGTGCATCCGCATGGCACTGGCAAATGCCGACATTATTGTTGACGATCAGAGTTTTGGTTCACCATCGAACCCGCTCCTGGGGAATCCCAGTCGAGTCGCTTCGGTGTGGGACAATGCGATTCAGGACACCGGTTTTCTGTTCGGCAACCTTGGCACGGAAGCGGCGTTGGCGAACTTTGATCCGATTCTGACAAGTTCGTTGCAAGGTGGAGCTTCGGAAGATCCACAGAACGCTCCGAACATAGGGATCCCCGCAGGTGGCACGCTGGATGATCATACGGCTCAGATCCAGACGCGTCTGGAAAAGATTATCGCAACAGCGGGAACGCTTTCAGTTCAGAATGAGATTAGCTACAGCCGCAGCAATCAGTCACGTCTCTTTGATTCTGCATATACCGGCTCAATGCAGGCGGAATTTCGTCAGCCACTTCTGGCCGCGTCAGGCGTCGAGTTCACGCGCATCGCAGGTCCGCAGCAATCGAATGTGCGAGGTGTCTCGGGTGTTGCTCAGGGTCTGCTGATCTCGCGAATCAATTCTGATATCTCGCTGCTGGAATTCGAACAATCCGTCACCACATTGCTGCGAGATGTGGAAAACCGCTACTGGGACATGTACCTTTATCTGCAGTTGTACGATTCCGAAATCGAGACGGTCCAGGATCTGTTGCATTTCCAGAAGAAGTTGAAAGAGCGGGGAGATGAAACCCCTGCTGAATCGGTTTTTCAGGCCGAGAGTCGTTTTTATGAAGGCGATGCCCGCATCAAAGGCT
>CAZFDW010000737.1:0-2944 GCA_964517865.1 uncultured Chitinophaga sp. | reverse complement strand
ATGCAGGTGATTGCTCATCACAGCAAAACCCAGCACATCGACCGCAAAAATCCCTCTCCGATTCACCCGTGGCATCGCACAACTCCCCTGTATCAAAGGCCCGAATCTTTAAAGGTTGCGGAAAATAAGTTTAACCGCGTGGGCAACGCCCCGCGCGTGACAATCCATCCATTAAGTTGCTGCTCGCGCGGCCCGCTGGGCACGCGGTTAAACGAGCCAACGGCAGTCGCACAGGGTATGAACGATCGTCCAGGAAACAATCTCGTGTCGGACAGCGACGGCGATTGTAGATTTGTCAGAGGTCAATCGCTAATGTATACTGTTCTTCTCGGGTCTCGCAGCTTTTCACCGATTCAGCAGACAAAGATTATGACCGCATCTGAAACCACGATCCGCGAAAATTTAAAGGTTGGCGAAATTCTCTGCAGTTACTGCACCGCCCGTTGCTGCCGCTACTTTGCCATGGGGATTGACGCACCAAAGACGTGGGAACAATTCGACAATATGCGTTGGTACATGATGCACGGTCCGTTTTCGGTCTTCGTGGATGGAGCATCGTGGTTCCTGCTGATTCCCGGCGACTGTCAACATCTTCAGGCCGACAACCGCTGCGGCGCGTATGACACTCGCCCTGAAATCTGCCGCGAATACAGCACCGATAACTGTGAATTCGGCAACGACGGAGTCTACGATCAATACTTTGAAACGCCGGATCAGCTTTGGGAATACGCGCACGCAGTCCTGCCGCCAAAACTCCGCCGTTCGCCGGATGCTCTGATCAGTCTGCCAGTGCTGCAGATGAATTAGGTGCGTTCGTTTCCGCGTCGGTAGTTGCACTGCATCGGATGATTGTTGTCTCTCACTGTTGCCCGAAAGAAGCAATGTCTTTGCCTGCCTGCTGCTCACGAAGTCTGTTGCCACTGATTGTCTTTTTATTCGCAGGGCATCACGCTCCGCTATTGGCTCAGAATGCGGCTGCAACGAGCGAAGGTTCCGGCGTCCAGTTTGATCTGGAAGCACTGTCAAAAACACCTGATGTGTTTCCGGCCGACGACAAGCCGGTTGACGGCGTGAAGTCGCTTTACTACTCAGGACCGATGTACAAAGGCAAGCCGACTCGCATTTTTGCGTATTACGGAGTGCCGACTCGGCTGGAAGGAACCAACACCACTGATCAGAAAGTTCCAGCGATCGTGCTGATTCATGGTGGCGGAGGAACGGCGTTTGATCGTTGGGTCAAACTCTGGAATTCACGGGGCTTTGCGGCGATTGCGATGGACCTTTGCGGTTGTGTTCCAGTCGGAATGAACGGCAACTGGCGCCGACATGAACACGGCGGACCGCCAGGTTGGGACGCCAGTTTCAGTCAACTGGACGATGCGATCGAAGATCAGTGGACGTTCCACGCCGTGAGTGCCGCAGCACTGGCGCAGTCGCTGATGCGATCCTGGCCGGAAGTGGATGCCGATCGAATCGGTGTCACCGGAATTTCGTGGGGTGGCTACCTCACCAGCATTGTGGCCGGCGTTGATCATCGTTTCAAATTCGCGGTGCCGGTGTATGGTTGCGGTTATCTTGGTGAGAACTCTGCCTGGCTGCCGAGCTTTGAAAAACTGGGATCGGAAAAGGCCGCGTTGTGGCTTAAACAGTGGGATCCGTCCGAGTATCTCGGTCGCGCACAGATGCCGATGCTGTGGGTCAACGGGACGAACGATTTTGCGTATCCGATGGATTCGTGGAAGAAGTCCTGGTTGTTGCCTCGGAGTCCTCAAACTTTGTGCCTGCGGGTCCGTATGCCTCACGGTCACGGTGCAGCCGGAGAAAACCCCGAAGAGATTCACGTCTTCGCCAATTCAATTTTGAATCACGGCAAGCCACTGGTGAAGATTACTGAACATGGAAGCCGTGACGATGAAGCATGGGCGACATTTAAATCGGCAGTCCCACTTGCTAAAGCCGAACTCTGTTTCACCCGATCGACAGGAAAATGGCAGGACCGTGAGTGGGAGACACTGCCCGCTCAAATCGAACAGACTACGTCACGGGTCACCGCAAATATTCCTGCGGATGCCACGGTCTATTATCTGAATCTCTTCGATGAACGTCAGTGTGCCGTGAGCACCGGGCACACTGAGAGACCGTAAACCCCCTGCTTTGTTGAGCGGTGAGGCTTCCGGCGATCGGTTCAATGTGATGGCATGAACGCGCGAACGTGGGAATCGCAAAGTACCGGCAAGCTGACGCATGCCGCTCGCCGGTTAGGATGGACGGAGTACTGGAATCAGAAGATGCAAAAATCAGCTCCGAAGGGCAGCGTTGTTCTGCTCAAGCAGGCTGTGATTCGGCGTTGACTTCCAGTTCTTATCCTGCTGGCGTTCGCAGTCTGGACCATCGCCCAGTGTGGCGTGATCCCTGGGGATGTCTGCCAGTGAGGGAGAACATGATCACCACGGTGCCGATGTTCAATGCCTGGACGATCTGGTGGAATGCAGATCGCCTCAGCCATGGATTTGCCGGTTACTGGGACGCTCCGATCTTTTTCCCAACAGAACAGACATTTGCATTCTCGGAGCCTCAGCCCGCCACAATCATGGTCGCGCCGGTGATCTGGCTGACAGGTTCGCCTGCGTTGGCATACAACATCTATCTGCTTTTGTCGCTGTTTCTGAATGGCATCTTCACGTTTCGATTGCTGCGAAAAACGGGAAGTCCCCGAAGCCTGGCGATCATCGGCGGCTGCATGATGATCTGGCTTCCAGTGAGTGTGCGGCAACTGGAAGTATTGCAATTGATTCCCGTCTGGTCGTTGCTGTGGACATGGGATGCCCTGCGTCGTCATGGCTCAGCCCCGACCTGGACCACGGCATTGCAGTTGGCGGTCAGTTACACGCTGAGTTTCTATATCTGTATTCATCACACCCTCTTTCTGACGATTGCCCTGACA
>CAZFDW010000736.1:0-2961 GCA_964517865.1 uncultured Chitinophaga sp. | reverse complement strand
GATCTGGATGCGGTTTGTCTTGCCTGTCTTCAAAGCGTTCAACCAGCGCGGCGGTAGTTCGCGTGTTGACATCGATACTCTTCCCCCGCCATCCGCTGATGGGGGTCGTTATCGACAGCGTCAATCCTGACTACTTGACGGCTGTCCGAACCAATCCCACGAAGACTCCACGAATCTCAACTCGTGATGCGTCAAACTCCATCGCAGTCATCTGATCATTTGCTGGAATTAAGGTAATCATATTTCTTACCTTTTTGAAGCGTTTCAGAGTGACGTCGCCGCCATTCACGACTGCAACAACGGTATCACCAGTCTTTGCAACCTTGGTATGCCGCACGATAGCCAGGTCTCCATCGTTGATTCCATCCAGCATCATTGAGGTGCCCCTGACACGCAGCAGAAAATGATCATGCGGATTAAAGACTTTTGTCAGGTCAAACGTTTCTACATCTTCGATGGCCTCGATTGGCTCCCCTGCGGCGATGTTGCCTAACACTCGAAACGGTGTCGCCTGATGCCCCGCCTCTCCAAGCATCAAGTCTGGATCGACACCAAGTTCCTCAGCAATCCTGGTCAAGGAGTTTCGACCAATCTGGTCCTTGCCATTTTCAATCTTTGACAGGTGACTGAAATGAATGCCAACCTGACTGGCAAGCTGTCGCAGCGATATACCACGGGCCTGCCGGACTTCTCGAATCATTTTCCCAATGTCTGGACTCATTGCTGAACCTGCCACGCAGATGCCGTTCTCCGAACCATGGATTCTTGAAAAGGCGGAAGTTCGGCCCTGCGAATTCGATAGGAATCAGGAGCTTCAATCGCCAGGCTACAACTACCCTCCGTCGTCTGAGCGACAACAATTCGGATGTTTTCGTTGATGATGATTTCTTCGCCCACACGGCGTCTGAGCACGAGCATGACAACCTCCAATCATTGAATTTGCACGGATGGCCTGAGTGTTGGGTTAATACCCAACATTGGATATTAACAAGGGATTGCTGCCTGCCAAGAGCAGAATTGACATTTTCTGGATTGCTCTGTCGAGGGGGGTATTTTCCGGGTGATGCCTGAACCTTGGAAAAGACGCCGATAATGGCTCACCGTTGCCTGGTCATTGTCCCGGATTTGTACAAGATTCACGGGTTTAAGACCGCGAGCAGCGATACAGGACGGGTCTGCAGCCTCAACCAGCGGAAGCAGGGCAGAATCTTGACAAGACTGACATTTCTGAACCAGTGCGTGCTGTTATGCGGACTTGTCGCCCCGCTCGGCGTTGTGGATGTCACTCGGCACGTCCATGCGGCAGACTCAAGGCGGCCCAACATCGTCTTCATACTCGCAGATGATCTTGGCTATCGAGAACTCGGATCTTTCGGCCAGGAAAAAATCCAGACACCACATCTGGATGCATTGGCGGCGCAGGGAATGAAACTGAAGCAGCACTATTGCGGCAATGCCGTGTGTGCTCCGTCGCGATGTGTGCTGATGACAGGACTTCATCCGGGACATGCACATGTTCGCGACAACAGCGAAATGCAGCCGGAAGGACAGAAACCGATCCCGGATGCGACAGTGACACTGGCAGAACTACTGAAAGCGGAAGGATACGCCACCGGAGCATTCGGAAAATGGGGACTTGGAGGCCCCGGTTCAGAAGGCGAACCATTGCGTCAGGGATTCGACCGATTCTTCGGCTACAACTGCCAACGACATGCTCACAGTTATTACCCGGATTACTTATGGAGCGACAACGAACGGATGCCACTCCATAACACGCCGCCGATTCCTGGACATGCAAAACTCGCTGACGGAGATGACGTTCTGGATCCGCGCAGTTACGACAGATTCAAAGGTCAGGAATACGCCCCTGACCGAATTCGCGCGGAGGCATTACGCTTTATCGATCAGCATCGGGACGAACCATTTTTCCTTTACTATCCATCGGTACTGCCGCACGTGGCGCTCCACGTCCCGGATGCCGAGCTGCAGCCCTATACAGGACCTGGCTGGAATGATCCTCCGTTTACGGCCGCCAAAGGTGGTTACACGCCGCACTTCACACCGCGCGCGGCCTATGCGGCGATGATCAGCCACCTCGACAGTGACGTAGGTGCTGTCCTGCAGAGACTGAAGGATCTCAGTCTGGACGAGAACACGATCGTGATCTTCAGTTCTGACAACGGCACCACGCATCTCGAACAGGAAGTCGATTATAAGTTCTTCAGGAGTGTTGGTGAGCTCCGCGGACTCAAGGGTTCACTCTACGAAGGCGGCGTGCGAGTTCCCACGCTCGTGCGCTGGCCAGGCCATGTGAAGGCGGGCACGGAAACTGACTATGTCAGTGGTTTCGAAGACTGGATGCCGACGATTCTGGATGCGATTGGTGCGGGTACACGGATTTCTTCGGCGACCGATGGCTTGAGCCTGCTTTCAACCCTGACCGGGAAGGATCAGCCGCAGCGACCATTCCTGTATCGCGAATTTCCCGGCTACGGCGGCCAACAAACGATTCGCGTCGGTGACTGGAAAGCCGTGCGACAGGGAATGACTCGCGGAAACATCAATGTAGAATTGTACAACATCACCACGGACATCGGCGAACAACGCAATGTCGCCGATGAACACGCGGACATCGTTGAGCAACTGACAAAACGCATGGCGGAGGAGCATCGACCGTCGGACATCTTTCCACTGCGTCCTTTCGATCAGCCTGCTTTGAAGAATCGGGCTGTGAAGTAAGTAATGAGATGTAGCCGGATTCGTGAGAATTCGGAGGCCGGCCATGAATCAACCCGAAGTGTCACCACTTCGGCTACGAGAAAAAGTCTCACACAGACCCGCGTGGAGGATAATCGGGCGAGGAAGAACCTGTGAACATCCGAATTCCTTTCTGAAGGTAACGTTTTATGCAGTATCGCACTCTTGGTTCCAGTGGAATGAAACTCAGCGTCATCGGTCTCG
>CAZFDW010000735.1:0-2968 GCA_964517865.1 uncultured Chitinophaga sp. | reverse complement strand
GGCGGAGGACGCTCCCTTCCCGCGCTGACGAATGGCAACATCAAGAACGGACCACTCCCGACTTCGCGTTCCCGCTACGCAGAAGATTTTGACACTTCGTGATCCTCTAGGCGAACCACGATGGCGTGGACCCAGCCTGAACCGCCATGAATCAAAAACGATATGGGGTCTTCAGATCGAAATTCATCAACGGACATCATGCTTCGGTGGCGTTTCACGTTCCCGCGCAGGTGCGACACAACAATCTCCTCATCCGTCAGCCAATGCTTTGCGTAAAGCATCTTGAGCAACGCGATCACTCGCTGCTCGGAAATGTGAGTTGTCGGAATCTCGTCGACCACTTCTTCATTTCCATGCTTATACAGAGTAATTCTCCAGAACCGACTTCGCTGCATTTTCATGAGTGTGAATCCGCTTTAGTGGCGTTCGTTCTCAAAGTCTCGGATGTCTCAGACCATCTAACATTACCAGGACAATCTCAGCAGGCGGGAGCCTGCCCGACTCGGCTGAAAGTCGCATACCCGACCACGCGTTCTCGCCGCTCGCCGTGACAATGTGTCGGACGCGTCATTTCAGACAAGAGCTAACAATTTGATTTCGGGCTGGAGCATGTGCCGAGACGTTGTACGATTCATTTGGGATTCAAAATCTCTTAATCTCTTACGGAGGCAGAATCATGAATGATACGGAAACCTCGGCAAAACGGATGGTGAATGGTGGGGAACTTTATTTGCAAAGACACCCCGGCATGCGTTGGGAAATCAATTTCTACGAGCTTACATCTTTCAGCGGCAACGGCATGTTTCTGCACTCGGCTCAGTTGGCTGACCACGTCATCCATGCGCAGACGTTTGCGACTCCTGATGACGCGGCGGAGGCCGTTCGGCAGATTGTAGCCGCCTGAATCGTCACGCTCGCAATCGGAGAATACCGTGGCCCCCGAACCTCTTGAGTTGTCACCCGCCACGCAAAAGATCGCCGAAACGAAGTCACGGATTTGGGAGCAACATCTTTTCTTTCAGGTGCTCAGTTATTTGATCTTCTTTGACGTCGCCCAAATCCCTTCTTCCGCATCACCACAGGCTAGGTCTCCGTTCGGAGTGATGATCCAATAATCGCCGCCGGGATCGTCCTTTCTAACGTACCGAACTTGGTTCTTCACCGTTCGGACTAGCAACTCGTATTTGCCGCTACTGCCGTCCGCGAATGTCCTCGTCTTAATCACTTTGCCGCCTTCTTTCGAGAACGTAATGATTCCAGGGAACGCGGATTCATCGTCCTTCCATCGTCCAATGACATTGGCTCCCGCTGGCTTCGCAGCCTCTTTTGCGAGCCGTTCGTGCTCTTCCTTTGTGGTGCCGAGGATGCGGACTTCAAGGTCAGGGTTGAAGTGAGTCGTTGCCCACGCTTGTCCCGTCTTCTGTTTCGGGTCAACACCCGCTTCCATGCCCGGCACATAATACATAATCAGCGTTCGGTCGTACTCTTTTCGATCAGCGTTTTTGAGTTGTAGGGCGAGTGCTCGCAATTCGTCTTTCGAGAGTCTGCCGGAAAGCTGAACTTCAATTCTTTTGCCATTAAACACGAACTGCGTGTCGGTGATTTTGTGTGTAACCTTTTCAGGATTGACTGCTCCGCCCGCTTTGTTGACACGACCGATGACGTCGGGAGGAATCTTTGCTTCCGCTTCACCAACAAATTTCTGGAGTTCTTTAAGGCTTCTCGCATAGTCGGCACTTGCGGTTGCGTAATTCTTCGAGTCTTGGGATGTGGTAGCGCGAAACATTCTCCCGATGTGGTCCAACGGAGGATTGAGGGTGATATAGGCAAGAGTCGCCTTGAATGGTTGAATCTGGTTTAGTTGCTCCTCGTGAGACGCAAGTTCTCGTTCAAAGTCTCGCGCGAATTGCCCCCATTTTGCGCGGTCGCGGTTATCTTTTGAGGAATTATTCGGTCGAGCCGTTTGCAAGCGTTTGTGCAGCGCGACGACTTTGTTGAGCCAGTCGCGGTATTGTTGCACGCGAACCGCTGCCCGCTCTTTCTGACGTTCTGATGCCTGCGCGTCACCAATTGTGAATTCTTGACTCGCCGATACCGTTATGCCGATCTTCCCAGACTCAACGAGTGGCCCCGTCAGCTTCTCGCCGTTCTCGCCGATTATCTTCCTAACGTGATCTGGTTGAACTCGCGGAATGGGCATCAATACTTTTGCAACGTATGCTCCCTCATCGAGACCGTTGGCTGGTCCGAATAATTCGGATTGAAATGAGCCGTCAGCTAAAACAGAGCACTTTGACCCGCCGTGGAATCCACCTTCAGCGCGTTCATCGACGCTCAGCATGAGTTCTGTGCCAGTGGGAAGATTCGTAGTGCCTTGAATCCGAACACGGTGGTCGGCGAGGTCCGTGACATGGAGTTTGATCGTGACATCGCCGCCGAGGGGCTTGCGATCCATCGGCTTTTCGCGCTCATCCCTCTTTTCCTGTGCGAAACAAACGCAACTGATGCCGACACACCACCACACCACCACGACAACCGCTTTTGCAACCTTTGGTCTCATCGTAAAAGCCCTCCATCTAAGGTGCCGGATCGCCAGCCGGCTAGAGTAATGTGCTCCGAAGAACCACACAACAATCGACTTCTCCGTATTGGATGATCGTGTTGTACCAGTCGGAAATGTCGTTCGGTCCGGTCCCATCTTTGCGTCGATCGGGCGGAAGGCGACGTGGTTGGTTTTGAGCAGCTCGACCTGTTTCCAATCGGCGTCGATCGCGTCTTAGGGGTTGTCCCATTCGGATGCTCGCCGAGCAAGCGCCGAATCACCACAGCATCGGTCGTCGGCCGCGTTGGGCAGATTGATTCGACCGCTTCCCCAACGACAGTCGCAGTTGGTCGAGTTCGTCGGCCAGTCGTCGGTCATGTACACGCAGGGCCTTGAGCACTTGCCAGACTGGCTCGAAGGCCGATT
>CAZFDW010000734.1:0-2968 GCA_964517865.1 uncultured Chitinophaga sp. | reverse complement strand
AGAGCCTTGACGGCATCCTGGCGATTGGTCGTGGCGTAGCAGATGTCTTCCTTCTTTGGTGATTCAATGTGCGGGTAACGACTGCGGAGCGCGTTGATGACGGCCGTCGCTTCATCTACGCTGAGCGTCGTCTGAGTCAGATAGGCCAGTTTGTCGGCGCGCGTGAACGGCAGCCTGCCGACGTCGTCGGGCGTTTCAACCAGTGTGATGCTCTGCGGTGCTTCACCCATGGTACCGATGACTTCGTCGTGACCTTCGTGTCCGATCAGCAAAATATTGAATCCCTGATTCGCGTAACGAATGGCTTCCAGATGTACTTTCGTGACAAGCGGACATGTCGCGTCCACGGTTTGAAGTCTGCGTGCGCGGGCAATGCTGCGAATTTCCGGCGAAACTCCATGAGCGCTGAACAGCAGGATTCCGCCCACGGGGACTTCGTCAAGCGAATTGACGAACCTGACGCCCTGCTTCGTAAAGCGATCGACGACATGCTTATTGTGTACAATTTCATGGTAGACGTAGATCCCGGCTCCCACGCGTCGGATCGCTTCGTCCAGACATTCAATCGCCATATTGACCCCCGCACAAAAACCACGAGGATTCGCCAGCAGCACTTTCATGGTCGCTCTCTGTCCGTGATGGATTGACGATTTAACAGTGTCGCCTTTCGCTCCGCGAAAGTTGCGTGGCTTTCGCGGAGCGAAAGACGACACTAATCGCATAATCTCGACTAAATCAACAGTCCGCCAGCGCCGTGCCGCTCACAAAACCAGCGGTAATCAGCAGTACACTGGTGCAGCACCGCCCGCACTACGTTGCTGCTTCATGTTCAGCTGGCGCATTCACCGGTTCGGCTTTCAGTTTTGCCAACCGTTGAATGATCAGTCGAGTTAACTCAGGAAGGCCTTTGCCGGTGACTGCAGAAATCAGAAAAACCTCTTTGCCGGTGACTTCCCGCAATAACTCGGCACACGTCTCTGCATCGGTCAGCTCCGCCTTTGTGACGCAGATGATTTCTGGCCGTTCGGCGAGTTTCGGATCATACAAACGCAGCTCTTCGCGGATCTGAGCATAGTTGTCGAGCGGATCGGACTGATCCATCGGAGACGGTTCGACAAGATGCACGAGCAGTCGAGTGCGCTCGACATGCCGCAGGAAGTCATGACCCAGACCAACGCCGGCATGAGCGCCTGCAATCAGACCGGGAATATCTGCCAGCACAAACTCATAATCAAAGCCCACATTCACGACGCCAAGATTCGGATACTTGGTGGTGAACGGATAATCGGCAATTTCAGGTGTTGCCCGTGAGACGCGACTCAGCAGCGTCGATTTTCCGGCATTGGGCTTTCCAATCAGGCCGACGTCAGCGATCAACTTGAGATCCAGCGAGATCTCACGATACTCGCCCGGATGTCCTTCTTCGGATTCTCGTGGAGCCCGATTCTGGGGGGTTGCAAAACGCTTGTTACCGCGTCCGCCGCGCCCGCCTTTTGCAATCACCACACTTTCGCCGTGGTGCTGCAGGTCTTTCAACAGATGCCCATGCTTTAAATCTGTAATCAGCGTTCCAGGTGGAACCAGGATCACAGTAGGCTTGCCGCAACGTCCGGTACACAACGCTCCACTCCCGTGCTGGCCACGATCGGAATTCCAGTGTCGATGCCCGACAAGATTGCCGAGGGAGCCTTTGTTCTCATCCGCCTGAATAATAATGTCGCCGCCATCGCCACCGTCGCCACCATCCGGGCCGCCGCGAGGAACAAAGATTTCCTTACGAAAGCTGCTGCACCCATTCCCGCCATCGCCAGCACGACAATACAGAATGACTCGATCTGCAAACATAATTCATGCACCTTGTCCGCCAACCAGATAACACCAATGATCGGCATTGTAACGTGAACCGGCCCGATAGTGCAGATTTTCAGGTAGTTTCGAGCTGCCTGGCGGCAGCTTCCTGAAGATCGGCACGCGAGGCGCTACTTCAGCGCCTTCCTCACGGATTCCAGATCGACTTCACGAGACTGCGGGAATACCATCTCGGTGAGGAACCATTCTTCGGTAAAGCCGGCGTGTTCACCAGGCTGGAGACGTTCGCGAGGGCCGATGGGTTCCAGTTCAATCATCGCGTTATCGGGATACCAGATGGAAATGGTGAGTCCTGCGGCTTCGTTGTAGACGCGGTCAGGGTACGTCCGAAAGCGTTTTACGAACATCAGGTTATTCGGTGAAAGATAGGCGATCAGACCGGCGTAACTGTCCATGCCGAGTTTTGGTTTTCGCGGTGTGCCGAGAATCTCAAGGAAGCCATCACGCACGCGGATGTTCGGATCCTCAGGATTCATGTTGATCAGAGATCCCTCTTCGTACATCACGTAACTCTTCGGGAATCGACTGTGAGCCGTCAGCGGAATGAGACAAATCCCCTGTCCGACCGCAAACGTGCGACTCCAATGGCACCATTCCACGGGCTTTTCGGAGATGTTGTGAATCGTTTGTGTGCAGCTGAGCTGCGTCGATTTCTCATCGAGTACAAAATCACGGACCAGGCGGACACCGGTCGCTGGATCATCGGGACTGGTGAGCCGTGCGTGGCGGTCGGCGATGATTTCCGTCGTCCATGCTCCGTTCCAAAGTGCGGGACGTGGCGGAATGATGAGTTCGGGGCCGATGTCAAAGCGCCCTGCGGAAGATTCCGGTCGATCACCGGGCTTCCACTTCTTCTCGCCATCAGACAGAAACAGGGCGTTGTTGCCGTTGAGTGCATATTCCAGCACGCGGCCTCCCACTTCCGGACACAGCACTGCCGTGACATTACCGTTCGTCAGATGCACGGCCTCTTCATAGCCCAGATACGGCGCGACCGTTACGCCGGCGAATTCCGCGCTTGATGCGGTCGCGTGAAGCAGACCGGCGATGAGACAGTTGAGAAGGATACGACTCATGAATATCTCCCGTGAAGAAAGTG
>CAZFDW010000733.1:0-2977 GCA_964517865.1 uncultured Chitinophaga sp. | reverse complement strand
AGTGTGCCTGCTACTTTGACGGAAAGTGACTGCCATTGGGCGTCAGCCCTCCGTGCGTCATGAATCTGACAACCGTACGTGTTGAGCCTCAAGAACTACACGGAGGGTTGACACCCTGCCGCTCGCCGACTTCTCTGTTGTGATCAATTCATTTGAATGGCATGCCGCCGCATTGGTAGACTATTGTGTCTGCCCGCCGAAATTCAATTCGATTCAACTCCCACAGATTTGCCTGCCATGCCGAATCCTTTCCTCGACAATATCGCCCGTGTGACGCGCCGCCAGATGTTTGGTACGACATCGACCGGGATTGGATTAGCGGCACTGGCTTCGCTGTCAGGTGCGAGTGCTGCGGATCGCGGATTGCCTGGAATGCCGCACGTTCCGGCAAAAGCAAAGCGTGTGGTCGTCTTGTGGCAGGGTGGTGGCCCGTCGCATGTGGATCTGTTTGACGAGAAGCCCGTGATGCGACAGATGGCGGGCAAAGATATTCCGGAGTCTGTTCGCGGCACGACGCGACTTTCCACGATGTCCAGTGGCTACGGAAAGTGGCCATGCCAGCCTGCCATTAAACCGTTTCGGCGGTACGGGCAGGCCGGGATTTCACTCAGTGAAATGCTGCCAAATGTGGGTTCGATCGCAGATGACATCTGTGTCGTCCGGAGCATGCACACCGAAGCTGTCAACCACGCTCCCGGAGTCACTCTTTTTATGACCGGGTCGCAGATTCCCGGTCGGCCCAGCATGGGCGGATGGTTATCATACGGCCTTGGCAACGACACCGACAACCTTCCGACATTTGTCGTGATGACCTCCAGCGACAAAGCAAAAACCTGCGGGCAATTGTTCTTTGATTATTACTGGGGAAGCGGTTTTCTTCCCAGCCGCTTCCAGGGCGTCCGGTTCCGCAATACGGGTGATCTTGTCCCCTACCTGACGAATCCAGCCGGTGTGAGTGCCGAATCGCGGCGCGCAATGCTGGATGATCTGGCGGCGATGAATGCGGCACATCTGGCCGACTACGGTGATCCGGAAATTGATACGCGGATCGCGCAGTACGAGATGGCATTTCGAATGCAGTCAAGCGTTCCGGATCTCGTTGATTTTTCAGGCGAAACCAAATCAACTCTTGATCGTTACGGTGCGGACGTGCTGGAAAAGGGAACGTACGCCAACAATTGTCTGATCGCCCGTCGATTGCTGGAACGCGGCGTGCGTTTTGTGCAGTTGATGCACGCAGGATGGGATCAGCATGGCAACCTGTTCACCCAGCTTGAACAGCAGTGTATTGATACGGAAGGTCCGTCAGCAGCACTGGTGAAGGATCTGAAAGAACGAGGCATGCTGGAAGATACGCTCATCGTCTGGGGTGGTGAATTCGGACGCACGCCATTTGGTCAGGGAGATCCGGCAAATCCCAAGGGCCGCGATCACTTTGGAAGAGCCTACAGCTGGTGGATGGCCGGCGGCGGGATCAAACGAGGCACGGTCTACGGCGAAACCGACGACTTCGCCTGGAACATCACGGCCAATCCCGTTCATGTCCACGACATGCAGGCCACGATGCTGCACTTGTGCGGTATCGATCATATGCGGCTGACTTACCGCTATCAGGGCCGACAATATCGCCTGACGGATGTGCATGGTGAAATCGTGCAGGGGATTCTTGGATAGCAGTGCATTCAACTTGAATTCCCCCATTCGCCCCTGCACCTTGGCTTTACGCACATCCTGGCTCTTTGATTTCATAATTCTCGGTATTGTCGTATTCGTATTCGTATTCGTATTCGTGCTCGTATTCGTGCTCGTACTCGTACTCAGTCCACAGGACGGTACTCGTACTCGATGATCCCAGGATGTTTCGAGTACGAGTACGAGCACCGTTTCACTGAGTACGAGTACGAGACAGAGTCAAAGATGTGGGTAATGACAAGCCCCCGCGCCCGATGTCCAAGTAACAGGATTTCGCCGTCATTATTGCCCGTGTCTCCGAAGCGCGTGCATTCTGCAGTTGCCCACCGCAGATCCAAAACTGGTTTTGCGAAACTCCGCGGACAGAGGACAAAAGGGTGTCACGCCTCTAAGATGCCTGACTTCTGAAATCTGTCCGGTTCGGGATCGGACGACGATTTGATCTCACAAAGTATTGGCTGGCCAGGATGCCAGAGCTGCGGACGATATGAAAACTGACGAACTGCGTGAAAAATATCTGGCTTTCTTCGAAACCAAGGGCTGTGTGCGTCGGCCGAGTGATGTGCTGATACCCAAAGATGACGCGACGGTTCTGTTCACGCCCGCCGGGATGAACCAGTTCAAGAACCAGTTTCTGGGAATCGGGCCGCTGGAGTTCACGAAGGCAACCACCAGCCAGAAGTGTCTGCGAACAGGTGACATTGGCAACGTCGGAATCACGGCGTATCACCATACCTTTTTCGAAATGCTCGGCAACTTTTCCTTTGGCGATTACTTCAAACGCGACGCCATTCACTGGGCATGGGAATTCCTGACCACGAAGCAGTGGCTGGGACTGGATCCGGAACGACTCACCGTCACCGTCTATCTGGACGACGATGAAGCGTTCGATATCTGGCACAGGGAAATCAAACTTCCGGTGGACCGCATCAGCCGCCTCGACGAATCCGAGAACTTCTGGCCGGCCTCCGCGCCATCGCAGGGACCTGATGGCGTCTGCGGGCCATGTTCGGAAATCTATTATCTGGCAGTGGGAGCGACGAAACCGGTTGAGATCTGGAATCTCGTGTTCACGCAGTTCAATCGAGTCGGTGATCCACCGAATAATCTGCAGCCGCTGCCGATGAAAAACATCGACACGGGTATGGGTCTGGAACGTTGTGCGTCGTGTCTGCAGGGTGTGCTGAGCAACTTTGAAATCGATATCCTCAAACCAATGTGCATGGCAGCCGGGGATGCGCTTGAGTTGAAGTATTCGTACGACGCAGTATGGGGCCGAGCCTGT
>CAZFDW010000732.1:0-2981 GCA_964517865.1 uncultured Chitinophaga sp. | reverse complement strand
GATGATCGACATCCGGTAGACCAACTGGCTGAGGAGTTTGCCGAGCGGATCCGCGCGGGCGAAAGTCCGCAGATTGAAGAGTACTGTCAGACACACCCCAAACATGCAGAAATGATTCGGTCAGTCTTTCCGTCCATTCAGATGATTGAACGAGCGAGTCAGCGTGAAGATCAGCATCGCAGATCCGGCGACAGCGGTATCGCATCTGTGCGGACGATGCCGGAATCACTGGGCGATTTTCAGTTGATTCGTGAAATCGGCCGAGGTGGCATGGGAGTCGTCTATGAGGCTGAACAGAAGTCGCTGAAACGGCACGTAGCACTCAAAGTCCTCAGTGCCCTGATCGCAGGTTCGGAGAAACAGTTGATGAGGTTTCGGCGCGAAGCAGAATCTGCCGCCAGCCTGCACCACAGTAATATTGTTCCCGTGTACGGCATCGGTGAAGACCAGGGTTTGCAGTATTACGCCATGCAACTGATTGATGGAGTGACTCTGGCCGAGATCATTCATCATCTGAGAATCACTCCGCCTGATGCCTTGTTCCCGGGAGACAGGACTGTCGCTGTCCTCGGTCAAGCCGATCAGACTTCGGGCACCAAACCGGATTCACGCCGTTTTGGCGCGGTAGATGCGGTGTTACAACTGTTCGGAACGACGACATCAATGAGCGTGCCGGTGTTGTATGAATCCGGGTTGTCTGTTGATCTCCCGGAATCTCCAGATCCCCTAGATGCGACTCAGATTCGCTGCCGGACTCAGATCGCAGACACGACCGTGAATCTGACGCATGACAACGATAGAGAAGTCCTGCGTTCGGCGGAGGGCGTGTGTCTGAACCAGGCGTACGTGCGCAATGTTGCGCGCGTGATTGGCAGCGTGGCAAGCGCTGTTGATTACGCGCATCGGCAGGGTATTCTGCATCGTGATCTCAAGCCCGCCAATCTGATTCTGGATCGGGACGGGACGATTTGGGTGGCCGATTTCGGGCTGGCGAAACATGCCGATCTCGACGGCGTCACGCAGACCGGCGAAATTGTGGGCACGTTACGGTATATGGCTCCTGAGCAGCTTCGCGGTGAGGCGGACGTCCGGACCGACATCTATGCTCTGGGCCTGACTCTCTATGAACTGCTCATGCTGAAGCCCGCATGGAATGCTCCGCAGTTACTCAGCGGACAAAGCCGACAGTCGGTATCCCGGCTGCGCACCACTCGACCGGAGATTCCAGCGGACCTCGAGACAATTGTGCTGAAGGCCTGCATGGCGGAGCCTGAACGACGGTATCAGAGTGCTCGCGAATTCGAGGCCGATCTGCGCCGATTCCTTGAAGACCGGCCAATTCTGGCGAGACGGGTGACGCCGTTTGAGCGATTATGGCGCTGGTCGAAACGCAACCCGCTGATCGCGTCGCTCTCGGCCACAATGGTTCTCCTGCTGGCCACAATTGCCATCATTCTGGGCATTGCGAATCGCCGCATTCAAAAGGTACTGGTTGCGAGAAACATTCAATACGAGCGAGCCGAACAGAATCTCTCTGAAAAGACGTTGGCCCTGGCAAACGTGGAGCGGGAGCGAGTGCGTGCGGAAACGAATCTGGATCTGGCCATCTCCGCGTTTGAGGAAGTGTTCAATAATATTGCGGCGCGTGGACGCTCGGAATCGTTACTGGAAGAACTCAGCGACGAAGATCTCCTCCCGGCAGCCGATGCGGTTCTGAGCAATGCTGATGTCATTTTGCTGGAAACACTGCTTGGTTTCTTCGACCGACTGGCGGCAGAGAACAGTAAAGATCTGAGTACCGAATCAGCCGCCGCGCGACGGCGAGTTGGTGATATTCAGCAGCAGCTCGGACGATTTGAGAATGCTCAACAATCCTACCGAACGGCGCTGGATGCGTATGCAGCAATCGCCGTCAGGCAACCCGATGATGCCAGCCTGATACTGGTTCAAGGCGAGATTCTGCATCAGATGATGATCACGTCGGCAAAACGCGGCGAGATCGCGGGCGCAATGCAGCAGTTCCGAAATCTGCAGACCGTGCTTGCAACATCGCCTGCGGTCAATGATTCTGCGAACGGGCGATTTCTGATGGCCACAGCCATCAATAGTCTTGTCGCCTTTGGACTACGCACGACGGTGGAGCCCCGGAATCGTCTGAGAAACCCGAACTTCAACCGGATCCTGCCAGGCGATGAACCGCCGACGCCGGCGCAGAATCTGCGGCTGCGACGTGAAGCAGATGCCAACGCCGAGGCGACTGAGATCCTGCGGAAGCTCACAGACGAGGAACCATCCAGTGTGGCATATCGTGTCGCACTTGCTCAGGCGACCAAAGACAAGGCGAGGATTGCTCAGGTTTTTCGCGACTGGCCAAAGGCCGACGAAGCGATGGCCGACGCCATCAGGATTCTCGAAGGCCTGCAGAAGGAGTTTCCATCGTCTGAGCGTTTCAAGTATGAGCTGGCGGATATACTCAGCACGATGCCGACATTTCGACCAACCGATATGCAGCGGCTCGTGAGATCTCAGCAGATGTGTAAGGAACTTGTTGAAGCGCATCCCACGATTCCGGAGTATCGAAGTCTCTATGCGTCAACGCTGGCCCGGATCGCGGGAATGCAACTGGGGCAGGGCAAGACCGAGCGTGCGGAAGCAACGTTGAAGGAAACACTGAAATACCATCAGCAGTTGGCCGATCAGTTTCCGGACGTGCTCATGTACCAGTTCGCCCTGGTTCGAACCCTGCAGCAACTGGCCCATGTCTACGTCGAGGAAAAACGTACGGATCTGGCGCAGGAATCTCTCGACGCCGCGATTACGCGACTGGAAACACTGGCCAGGCGCGGCGGTGTTCACAGCCCCGTTGCGATGCTCCTCAATCGCCTTCGCGAGAGCCGATCAAAACTCGGCCAGTAATTCGCACTATCCCTGCAGTTCACGGCGCAGGGCTTCAAGTTCGGCTTCGACGGTCGTGCTGTGTT
>CAZFDW010000731.1:0-2991 GCA_964517865.1 uncultured Chitinophaga sp. | reverse complement strand
GTCGTCCCACATCTTTGTCGGCAGGCATCGGACTAAACCGGGGAGACTCCATCGTCTTGATCTCAAAACTCCGCACGCCCATCGATTCATCGACACTGGCACGAATGTCACGCAGCTTTCTCCTGATGTTTGACATACTCAGGCCACTCGTATTTTTGCAGTTTTGTTACTAATGAGGTCGAGAATCTCATGACTCAACTGGCGAGTCAACACGGCTGCGGTGGATTTGGGCGCATCAAACTCGACTGGGCTCCTCCGTGCCAACGAGACTTTGAACGCACACGCCTCCGGAATAGCAGTGCTGAGGACCGAGTCCGGATAGACTTGCCGCAGTCGTTCTGCGTAGGACCGGTGGATCAGCAACCGACGATCGTACCGCGTGATCAGATGGCTCATATGCTGCAGCGACGGATTGAGAATGCTCGCACATTCGACCGCCTGATGCACCGCTCGCAATCCCTGTGTCCCGAAGTCTTCGGGAGGTACCGGTATCACGACCGCGTCAGCCGCGACCAGACAATTCCAGCAGCATCGAAAGAGATTGGGCGGGCAGTCCATCATGACAAGGTCAAAACCAGAAAGTTCCCGTATAAACGTTCGCAGTGCATATTGCATCATGCCCGTCTGCTCCGGATTGGGAGTATTGAACCGAGCCAAATGCTGATTCGCAGGAACAACAGAAACTCCGGTGAACCGAGTCTCCCGAATCAACTGGCTGGCCGATGGAGCAAACGCCGTATCGTCGAATAACGTCGCAATCGTTTCTGATCGCTGCAGGTCTTCCACCAGCTGGGATCCGAAGAATCCCTGGCTCAGGGAACCCTGCGGGTCAAGATCCAGCAGCAGAACACGAAGTCCGGCCGCCGCCCAGGCTCCCGCAAGATGAAAACTTGTGGAACTTTTTCCGCATCCTCCTTTCTGATTGATCAAACACACTGCGATTGCCACGAACCTCCATCGGCGTCTGCTGATTGCATGTTGCAATTCTCTGCAAGTCACTGAAATCTCACTCAATACGCTCGCACAACCCACCTGAGGTCGTCAACAGAATACTGAGGTGACAGGCGTTTTCATGCCAGCCGTTCGGAAAAGCATTTCGTCATCAGTTCTTGACTGGTATGACAACACCCTGGACTCATGTGCCGGAGAATATGCGAAACGCAAAATGAGACCTGCAGAAACGCAAAATGAAGTCGATTGCCTACGCAACATGAGACCGCTTATTTCGTCACACGAGGCCGAAAAGCACGCCAAACGAGACCGTCTCAGAAACGCAACCGGGCAAGAACATTCACAAATGCGGAGCCATACTCTGTACTTAATGTACTAAAGAACAACAGGTGGGTCGTTCTTGAAGAAGGAAAGAGGCAATCAGAAATCGTCAGCAGAGTCCCTGCTGCACCGACTGGAAGATCTGCGGAATGGTCGCGATGAGATGAATCTCTGTGAGCTGCCGTTTGCCGCATTGTCGGAACGAGCAGGGAATCGCCGGATGCTGCAGTTTGAAGTCGAGGACTATGATCGGACATCCGGACAGACCATTTGCCGCTCCCTGATCGTCAAGGGGGATCCGGAATTCGGGCTTCCCACCGAGAAAGACGAAGAGATCTACCTCGGGCTGCTCAAGTATTCGAGCGACTTCAATGGCTTCAGTTCACCGGAAATCTTCCTGGTACGGTCGGCATTGTTTGATTTGATGGGGTGGCCAAAATCCGACTGGGCCTACCGCCGTCTCGCATTGGGAATGCAGCGACTGGTTGGCGTCCGGCTGAGCTACCAGAACCTGTGGCGCGACAATCGAGACAAGCAGTGGCGGGACCAGGGAGCTTTCAGTATCCTGGAATCTTTCCGTTTCCGTGACAGCCGCCTGATCACTGGAAACGCATCGTTCTCGGAGCACAGCTCGGTCTTTCGCTGGAGCAGTGTGCTCTTCGACAGTTTCGATTCTGGTTATCTGAAACGGGTTGACTACGGATTGACTCGTCAGCTCAGTCCCACGGCACGTCGCTTGTATCGCTATCTGGACAAGCATTTTCATCCCCCGCGTCGTCGTGTGATTTCCATGGATTTGAGTCGACTTGCGTATCAGCACATTGGAATCAGCAAAGGGATTGCCCTCGATAAGGTGAGGAAGCGGTACCTTGCACCAGCCGCCGAGGAATTGGTGCAGGCGGGATATCTTGTCGACTGCGATCTGGAACAGAGATTTCAATCCCTGAAGCGAGGCATCTGGAGTGCTCACTTTGAATGCACCACGGCTGCAAGTCTTCCGGTTGTCCCCGTAGCGGAGAGCAGCCGGATTGTCTCCGCTCTTTGTCAGCGTGGAATTTCCGCGAACCTGGCCGTACAAATTGAACAACGACATTCGCTTGAAGCGGTTGTGACTGCCATCAAAGCCCTTGATGAACAGCGACGCACGGGCACAATCATTCGTTCACCAGACCGCTGGATCAGTAAGGCGATTGTGGCAGGCTTTCAGCCGTCCGGCGAATTGGAAAAGTCACGGCTGCGTCCCGAGAGACGAATCTTTCGCGCCCGCCGTGCATCGAAATCCTGAGATTAACGCTGCCGAGGATCTACAGGACGGTTTCCATGGTTTCACAATCAGAAATGACGCTGCTTGCTGATCGAACGCTGCCCGATGGAGAGTTTGTTCATTTCACGATAGATCGAGACCGTTGCTCGAACATCAAACAGTGCTTCATGAGCCGACTCAGGCGGAAACGGGATGCCAAAGTACTGACACAGCGTCGGCAGCTTAAAATCCGTGGGAGGGGTCAGCGATTTGTCTTCATGAAAAAGCCAGATGGCTCTCTGCATCGTACACAACATTCTCCTCGATGCTGGCAGAAAACGGCCCAGACGATTGAACCACTGACTCAGGAATTCACTGTCGAACGCAGCGTGATGAGCTACCATCTGAGCGACCTGAAATACTCGGCCGTTGCTGGCGGACTGATCCACAGTTCCATGACGACTTAGAAACTCGGC
>CAZFDW010000730.1:0-2995 GCA_964517865.1 uncultured Chitinophaga sp. | reverse complement strand
CAAAGATGCGAAATCGGGGACTAAATCAACAGCCCGCTAGCGCCTTGCGGCTCACGATTCTGGTGTATCGGGACAGACTCCGAGGTGCATCCCCAGCTCGGTCCTTAACCCCACAACTTCGAGATTCTCTTCCGGATCTCCGAAGTATCGCTCTGGATCAAGCCGCTCTGGCCAGTGCCCCCATAACCGGAACCGTACGTCATGCCTTGTGACTGCCTGTCAAACAATGCCTGGATGTGCGTTGGCAGAAATCGTGTGATTTTGCTGAGCGAATGCTGGTCGCTCTTGCGGCGGTTGTGGAAGTAATAACGCTCGGGCCGCACGACGCTCAGATGATTTTTCGCCCGCGTCATCGCGACGTAAAACAGGCGGCGTTCCTCTTCGATTTCTTCCGGACTTCCGGTGGCCATATCGGACGGGATATTGCCGTCAGCGGCATGGATCACGAACACGGAATCCCATTCCAGACCCTTTGCCGAATGGATCGTGCTGAGAATCAAATAGTCCTCGTCCAGAAACGGATCGGCTGGAAGTTCCTGTGTCGAGCTGGGCGGATCCAAAGTCATCTCCGCCAGAAAATCTGTCCGGCTTTGATACCGTGCGGCGATGGCCTCGAGCTGAATCAGATCATTCAGTCGCGCCTTCACGTTATCGTACTTCGTCTCCAGAAGCGGAGCGTAAAACAATCGCGTCGCATGAATGTCCGTGGCAACACCCGCGTCCGATTCTGCACGCTGCTCCATGTCCTGCAACAGACGAATGAGCTTTGGCCAGTCGTCGCGGAGTGCTGTCGGAGGCGTCCAGGATGACCACGTGTCAAAATGGCCACCGGCGTCGCGAAGCGAATCCAGCAGCGTCGCGGCTTTCACATGACCTATGCCGGGCAACAGGACGAGGACTCGAAAACCGGCGACCGAATCCAGAGGATTTTCTGCCAGCCGCAGAAACGACATCAGATCACGCACATGTGCCGTTTCCAGAAATCGAAGTCCGCCGTATTTCACAAACGGGACATTGCGACGTCCCAGTTCCGCTTCCATCGCCATGCTGTGATGTGACGCGCGAAACAGCACGGCCTGCTGCTTCAACGGAACTCCCTTTTCCCGCCGATCCAGAATCTGATCGATCACGTACGTCGTCTGAGCGTCTTCATCACTGCACGTGACCAGCACTGGCATTGCACCGTCACCGCGCGATGACCAGAGTTCTTTGGAATGCCGTTCGTCAGCTTCCGCGATGACCCGATTAGTCGCATCCAGAATTTTCTGCGTGCTGCGATAATTCTGTTCGAGCGGTATCAGCACCGTACCCGGATATTCATCCGGAAAGTCCAGGATATTGCGCACCGTGGCCGCGCGGAAGGAGTAAATCGACTGAGCATCATCGCCGACGGCGGTCAGGCCTTTGCCGTCGGGACAGATGTTTTTCAGAATCTGTGCCTGCAGGATGTTCGTGTCCTGATACTCATCGACCATGACTTTCTGAAACTGCTGCCGCAGCATCTGCCCGCCATCGGGGTTTTCGGCGAGCGCATTCCAGAACAGCAGCAGGTCGTCAAAATCCAGGACTCGCTGTTGCTCTTTGGTGGTCGTGTAACCCGTGAAAAGTTCGCCCAGCCGTTCCTGATGTTCCAGGCACCACGGGAAATATTTCTTCAGCACAATCTCCAGCGACTTCTGAGTGTTCACGCAGCGGCTGTAGATGTCGAGGCAGGTCGATTTCAATGGAAAGCGGTTCTCCGATTTCGGCAGGTTCAGCTTCGACCGCACGACGTTCATCAGGTCTTCCGAATCACTTCGATCCAGAATCGTAAAATCCGGATGCAGTCCGATCAGATTTCCGTATCGGCGCAGGACGTTCGTGGCGACGGAGTGAAACGTGCCGCCCGCGATACGTCGAATCGATGATCGTTGGCAAACCTTTGGATCCCTGACGGTCGCAGGATCGAGCTGCACGAGAATCTGTTCAACTCGTCGCAACATTTCTGCGGCTGCTCGGCGCGTAAAGGTGAGCAGGAGCAACCGCGATGGATCAGTGCCGGAGACGATCTGCCATGCGACTCGATGAGCCAGCGTGGTGGTCTTCCCGGTTCCGGCGCCCGCAATAATCAATAACGGTTCGTCGCCGTGCATCACTGCGGATCGCTGCTGTGGATTCAGCGATTGCAGAAATTCGGGAATATCGGATGTCGCGGGATCAGTCATGAAGCGAGGAAGGATACGCGACACGTTCGTCGGAGACAATTCAGCAACGGTAGCCGTCTCACTCCGTCGAGAAGAGCCTTTGGGGAGCTGGCATCAACGGCCAGTACCTGCTCCACGTCGAGAACCTTTTGTGATTCCACCTGCGACTGGTTGTCGATGTTCATTCCACTGGGCTCATCACAGCGGAGTGTGATGGCTACATTGGGGCACAATGCTGCTTCATCAGAATACTTCTTACAGCCCTGCAAAGATTCGGCTGCCGATTCGCACCATGGTTGCACCTTCTTCGATGGCAGGCACAAAGTCGCCGCTCATACCCATCGATAACTCGCGAAGAGTCAAACCAGCATTCTGACTGGCGTCAGTCTGCTGCAGTTCGTCGCGCAGCGTGCGTAAAGATCGAAACACCGGTCGAGCATCCTCAGGATCATTCGACTCCGCCGCCATCGTCATGAAGCCATCAATCTGGACGGCGGTAGAAACGCTGACGATCTGTGACCAGTCGCGCCGCAGTTCTTCGGCAGTGAAACCCGACTTCGTCGTTTCCTGAGACATATTCACCTCAAGCAGAACTCTCGGACGAACCTGCAGTTCCGCCGCCACCTGAGCCACGCGCTCTAACAGTCGCATTGAATCGATGGAATGAATCACGCCTGCGTGTTGCAGCGCGAGTTTGACTTTGTTCCGCTGGAGCTGTCCAATCAGATGCCACGCGACTTCCGGCAACAATGCCTGTCGTTCGGCCAGTTGCTGCGGACGATTTTCGCCAAACGTCTGATGCAGCGAACTCA
>CAZFDW010000729.1:0-2996 GCA_964517865.1 uncultured Chitinophaga sp. | reverse complement strand
CCTCGTTTTTGTAAACCGCTGCGAATTCGCTCATTGAGCTCGCGGCGATCGAGGGTGCTCCCTGTCAGGACCAGCGTGCTGCGTCGAGCGTCGCTGTCTCGCGAAAGGTAGTCGCTGACAACGGCGCCGAGCCGACGTGCACGCGTCGAAGCGTGCCGGCCTGCGGTCGTTTGGACAGCTTGAGCGCCACCTTCCAGACCGACGGCACGGAGGACATGATGGATTCCTTCAACCGTGCCAACAATGGCGGTCGAAGCCGGATATTTCACAGGTCGCCGGGACCGACTGTGGGAGAATTTCCTAAGTTCGAAGAAACGCCTGACGTTTTGCCTGATGAAATCGCAACGCAATGGACCCTTGGGATCGGTGTGGCGGATCTGGATGGCGACGTGTTGCCTGAGATCTACTTTGTTCAGGACTTCGGACCCGATCGACTGCTCCACAACCGTTCGCGACCAGGCTCGATTGCGTTCAGTCTGCTGACCGGGCAGCGTGGGCTGACAACTCCTCGATCCAAAGCTGTGGGTCTCGACTCTTTTAACGGCATGGGAATTGACTTCGGAGACATGAATCACGACGGACAGCTCGATTTCTTTGTCAGCAATATGGCCTGCGACTATGGGCTTCACGAGAGCAATTTCCTGTTCCTGAGCACTGGCGAGCTGGACGAGATGCGTCAGGGGATTGCACCGTACTGGGATGCCAGCGAACCGCTGGGTCTGTCACGGGGCGGCTGGACGTGGGATGCGCGGCTGGTGGATTTTGACAACGATGGGGAACTGGAAGCCATCCAGGCGGCAGGAAACGTCAAGGGCGAAGTGAACCGCTGGCCGGAAATGCACGAATTGGCGCTGGGCAACGACCAACTGGTGCGGTATCCGTTCCTGCAACCTGAGCTGGGGCCTCGTCCGGAGTGGGCTGGGCACGACCACAACCCGTTCTTTGTGATGGCGTCCGATGGCCGCTACTACGATGTGGCGCCTGACCTGGAGAACATGTCCGAGCCGATGCTCAGTCGCGGCATCGCCGTTGGTGATGTCGATGTTGATGGGCGTATGGATCTGGTGATTGCGAATCAATGGGAACCGTCTTTCTATTTCCACAACGATGCTCCCCAGCCAGGCACCTTCCTCGGACTCTTCCTGCGGCTCGCCCTGGATAACGAATCGCAGGACTCGCAGGTCAGTGGTGGACCTCCGACAGGCGAACGCATCACCATGCCGGCCTATGGAGCTCAGGCCACATTGCGTCTGGCGTCTGATCGGATTCTGGTCGGCCACGTGGACGGCGGCAGTGGACACACCGGCAAACGCGGGCCCGAGCTGCATTTTGGATTGGGTGATCATCCTGAGCAAACGGAATTGGCAGTGGAACTGCGCTGGCGAGGGCGAGATGGTCTGGCTCGTCACGAGACGCTGTCCCTCAAGCCGGGCTGGCACACTGTGGTCCTGGGAACGACGAGTTCTGAAATCGTGGAGGCGAAGCCATGACAAATGACATCCGCAGCAGTGTTCCCATCGAAAATGTGGCAGGCAAGCGACGGTTTGCGTTCACCATTACCGTGTTCACCGTGCTGGGACATGCGTGGCTGGGTTTTGAAGCGTCGTATGCCCAGCCTCTGGTGGCGCTGGCGACAGCGTATGCGACGCAGCTCCTGCTGGAGTCTGTGGACGCACGCAGCTCCGGCAGGCGTCCGCGGTTTGCGGGTGGTTTCGTACCCTTGCTGGACTTCCTCACATCAGCCCACATCACCGCTTTGTCGATCGTCATGCTGCTGTACTTCAACGACCGGTTGATCATTGTCGCGTTTGCCGTCGCCCTGGCCATCGGCTCGAAGTATGTGTTTCGGCTGCCGTTGAAAGGCCGTATGGTCCACTTCATGAACCCGTCGAATCTGGCGATTACGACAACGCTGCTGCTCTTTCCCTGGGTTGGCCTGGCGATGCCGTGGCAATTTTCGGCGAATCTGACCGGGATCGGTGACTGGATGCTGCCACTTGTCATTTTGTGCCTTGGATCATTTCTGAACTTCGGTTTTACAAAACGAATTCCGGCCATCGTGGCCTTTCTGGCGGCGTTTGTGGTCCAGGCCGTTGTCCGCAGCCTCTGGTTCGGCACACCAGTCATGGCACCGTTGTTGCTGGCGACCGGTGTGGAAGCGCTCATCTTCACGTTCTACATGCTGCCCGACCCCGCGACCTCGCCGAGCCGTCCAGTGCCACAGATTCTGTATGGCAGTTCCGTAGCGCTTCTTTACGGGCTCATGGTGGCCAATCACATCGTCTTTGGCCTGTTCTATGCGCTGACCATCGTCTGTGCCTGCCGCGGACTAGGAATCCTGGTCGCGTCGATGCGTGAAATGCGTCACATGTCCGTTGTCGAAGAATCCGCAGTTGCTTCTGTTCCGGTAGCGTAAGCGAGGTCTCTGATGCCGCAGCGACGTCAACTTCATTTCAATTCATTGGATGACGTTCTGACGGACGCAGAAGCATTGCTCAAGTGCGGATACCAGCGCGCCGGCAACTGGTCGCTGGGCACGATGGGCGATCATCTTGGTCGGGCGCTGATCTACTCGTGCGAGGGATTTCCAAAGACCTGGCCACGACCGATTCAATGGGTGGCCCGTCGATTATTTCTCCGGGGAATTCTGGCCCGAAAAACCTTTCGCTGGCGAGCACCGGCACCGATCAGCGTCAACCGAAAGGCCACGGACGAGGAGGGCGTTGCCTGTCTCTCGAGGGGAATCGAGCAATTTCAAAAACCTGGCTCGTTGCTGTTTCCGCATATTGTCTTCGGGGAGTTCACGCGAGAGGAGTGGCTTCAGTTCCACCTCTGGCATTGCGAGCACCATTTCAGTTTTCTGATACCGGCCGGCGAGCAGTTAACTTAATCGACTCTTCCGGAGACATCGTTGCAATAGGGCCAGGAGGTACAAAAGAGTATCTTTTCCGGAGGCAATCAAATCCAACGGTATCTTAGAACCTGTCGAAGCACAA
>CAZFDW010000728.1:0-3000 GCA_964517865.1 uncultured Chitinophaga sp. | reverse complement strand
AAGTCTGCTGATGCAGAGCGTATAGCGCAGGCGAAACGTGCAGAACAAAGGCAGGCACAGGTAATTGCTGGATACGATGCTGGAATTGCCAGCTCACGCGAACGCGGGGAACAGGGCTACCAGAGATTATCCGATAGTTACAAAGGATACGCAGAGGACGCATACGAGACGCGAGCCCGCAATCTCGCCCGCGTGGATCAGTACGGCAATTCAATGCGGGACGACCTCAACCGCAAGAACACGCAGAATTTGGCCAATTCGCGGCAGTCGGCAATCAGGCGAGGGTTGGGAAACACGACGGTCTATGATTCGCTGGAGCGTGGAACGAATTTCGACAACACCCGTCAGGTGATGAGTCTGGAAGATCAGTTGTTGCGGAACCGGATTACCACAGACTCCAACTTGAGCAAGAACTATCAGGACGCTTTGCAGAATCGGGCACAAGGGTTGGCGAATCAGTGGAATCTGAACACCCAGAACGATAATCAATGGGCCGGTAATCGGCTGAATTACATTGGAGGGATCAATGAAAATATGGACGGGTTCAATTCTGTTGCGAACATATACGGGCAAGGCATACAGATGAACAACGCGAATCAGCAGGCGCGGGAAAGGGATGACGCTCAGTATTTTCGGGAGAGCCAGGAAAGATTTGATAATCGGCCCCGTATCAGCTACGGAGGGGGATACTGATGAACAACGCGAATCAGCAGGCGACGTATGACAGGGATTCTCAGATGTACGCATCGGATTCTGAGATGCGGAGGAGCCAGGAACAACGAAACAGTGACGCCGCCAAAGCCAGACAACTGGGGTCATTCAGGTACTGAGTTTTTCATAGAGAGTCTGCACAGATGCCAAGATACAGTGACGATGATTTGTATAGCCGATACTATAGAAACTTGGATAGAGTAGAGGCTGAAAGAAATTCCGGCAACGCTGGCGGGATGACGACGACTGCGTACAACGCACGGTCCAGCTACAATAATATGCTGGATCTGTACGCTGGGAATAGAGCGATTCGGGCTCGCAATGCTGATGCCGCTTCTGCGTACAGTCATCGGCTGCTCACATTGGAGCGTGATGCACGGCAGCAGCAGTACACCCAGCAAAACATGTATCAGCGAGAAGCTGCTGACCTCGATGCACAATGGCGTGACAATGTTGCGAAGGCCAATGCCGCTGGATTGCAGTTCAGCGCCAAGAAGCAGCAGGAAATGAATACGAAACGCGATGCGTTTCGGAAAAACGTGGTGAACGCGAAACTGCCCGAGGGGTTGAAGCAGCAGGCAAATGTGGAATACAACCGGCAGATGATGTCGTTTATGCCTGATGAACGGGTAGTGGATGAAGACGCTGAAGCGAATGGCTCAATGCGACTGCACAAAGAAAGCGGGAGATGGCTGAATAAGCGATATGATTCTCAGGGACGTCCTGTCTGGGAACCAATCGGCGGCAGTGGCGGTGGTGGAGACCCGGCGAAAGAAGCCTCGGCGTTCAATAAACAGACACGCGAGAGGGAAGACGATGTGCGGAAAATGGAAAAGGAAATTCGTAGTGAAACGATTGACGACGACAAAGATCCTCGCTTCGGCGAACGGCGTTTTGTGACTCCCGACGAAATTGACGCCGAATTACGGAAGCGGTTTGCGTCAGATGAAGCGTTTTACACTAGCCCTAGCGAGGGTCAGGAACCACACTTAATTTACCAGAGGGAAGCACAGCGTCAGGATAAGTTGAGGAACCTGCCGTCGCAGTATGATCGGAAAGCTCCGCCGTCACAGGCTACTGGATCGCCTCAGCAACCGCCGCCATCGCCGGATGATTGGGAGTCTATGCGAGGACAAGGAATGCTTGCTGATCCGCGTGCGCTTCAGCAACAGCAGCCAGACGCACCGCCACTGGTGCAGCCAACAGCACCGGCAAGTCAACCGCCAGCGAAACGGAAGCCCGTCACGATTTCATCCACGAACATCGACGACCATCTGCAGAAAGTTCAGGCGTCTGGGGATCAGGAAGCCACTGCTGCGTTGCAGATCATTAAGGTGATCACTGCGAAATATAATGGAGCCCCACCGAAGGGGTCCGAGGATTTTGCCCATCTGATTGAGGCGATGCGTGTCATGGAAGGAAAAGGGATACCGACGGACGGTGCAAAACGATCACGCGAAAAGAATGCCTTTCAAGATGCCCAAGGCGGGTGGAGTCAATAATGCAGCCACCAACAAAAACCACCGGCCAGTTGATGCGGGAACTGGATCCGGTAGCCATTCGTGCGCTTAAAGCAAAGCAGGACGCGGAGGCAACCGTTCGCCGTAAGGCGAGGGATCAAGAACTACTTCACAAAGAGCAAAGCAAAGCCGACGCGGCACGTCAGGCTGCGCTGGACAAACACCTGAGCGATTACGCCGACGATCCTGTATCCAGAGCCATGGGTACGGCTAAGTTCGCGATGAACGAAGAAGATGCCCAAAATGCCAGACAGCAGAAAGAATATGACGACATCGTCGGTGAGCATCCTGACGATCCAATTGCACAAACATTGGCGATTGGGAAGCACTACCTGAAGCAGACTCAGGCACCCGAGATGAAAAAGGTGCAAGCTGATCAGGACGCTTTGGAGCGGATCCGCAAGCGAGACAGTTATTCGCGTCAGTTGGATGAAGCTGGTGGCGGAAACGCTTTTTTGCGTGAGACGGTCGGGGCGGGCGAGCAGTCCAATCAATCGCTGATCGCCGTGGCAGCACGGTTGATGGGTGAAAAGGAAGCTGCAGACACTCTTTACCGGGAAGCGGATGTTTTCGCAGAGGCCCAGCAACAGTCACGCGGTGGCGATATGTCGCCATGGTTGAGCCGGATGTACGGCGGCGCGGCCCAAAGCGCAATGCAGATGGCTACAACGCCGGGCGGGGCGTACGGGAAGATCGCCGGATCCGGAATCCAGTCCGGAAGCCAAGCACTGACAACTGCGGAAGATGCAGGGCTGAAGGGCGGTGCCAG
>CAZFDW010000727.1:0-3017 GCA_964517865.1 uncultured Chitinophaga sp. | reverse complement strand
GTTCGATTCCCTTCCACTTCCGTTTGTTTATTCACTGAAAGTCGAATGTCATGCCAATCAGGATTCAGTCGTTCATTCTGACACTGGTCGTCGCGGTGACATCGCAATCGGCCGGAGCCGACATCACGATCACGCCGGATGTTGTCTATGGTCATAAGCTGGGCCTGGCGATGACCTGTGACGTATTCACTCCGACCGAAAATGCCAACGGAGCCGCTGTACTGTTTATGGTCAGCGGGGGTTGGTACTCGAACTGGACGCCGCCGGAGCAGTCGCAGTTTGGGTTCAAAGCACTCACCGACAAAGGATTCACGGTATTTGCAGTGCGGCATGGCAGCAGCCCGAAGTTCAGTATTGCCGAAGCCGTTTCTGACGTGCGACACAGTGTGCGTTTCATTCGCATGAACGCCGACAAATTCAGGATCGATCCGAACCGAATCGGTGTCTATGGAATGAGCGCCGGAGGTCATTTGTCGCTGATGCTGGGGACTGCGTCGGACGATGGTGATCCGAATGCCAAAGATCCGGTGGAGAGAGTGAGCGATCGAGTGAACGCCGTTGTGGCGTATGTGGCTCCGACTGATTTACGAATCATGGCGAAGGATGCTCCGGATCGATTGCCGGCCTACGCACGATTTCCTGCCCTGGACATCGATGCGAAGGCAGCAGAACCTGATTCCCCGTTGCTTCACGTCACCTCCGACGACGCGCCAACCCTGCTTCTGGCGGGTGACAAGGACGACCTTGTGCCCGTCGAGCACAGCCGGAATATTCAGGCAGCGTTTGAAAAGGCAAAAGTAAAAAGCCAATTGATTGAATTCAAAGGTGCCGGACACGGATTCCAGGGCGAAGACGCAAAGAAATCGACTGAAGAAATGGTGGCATGGTTCGTGACCCACCTTGTTGCAGATGCAGCAAAGTGAAAATTCTTTTGGAGTGCGGCGACTCGTCGCCGCTTTCTTTTTCAGGGAATTTGGCGCCAGGAAAGACGTTCATTTGTTCTGCCGACTTCACCTGAAATTGAAATGGCATGTTCGCTGTTTTCCCACGCCGATTGACAAACATGCCGTGTTGGAAAGACAAAGCGGCGACAAGTCTCCGCACTCCAAACGTCGCTTGCATTAGGTCTAAAACGGTGTTTCTCGGTTCGAGATGATTACACAACCGAATGGGGGACAACCCGGTGTTGCTGCGTCGTCGGGCTTGTCGGCCGGAGTTTCTGTCGGTGACTCGGCCGGGGGTTCCGGCACCAGTTCCAGCAACAGCTTATGAGCGTCTCGATAGCGGGGTGCCTGAGCCAGTGACAGCAGGACGTGGCGACGGGCCGATTCGGGGTCGGTCGGTTTAAGGATTGCCGCAATTCGGAAATGCAGGCGAGCGGCATCATCTTTTTGAACGTGTAACAGGCTGCTGAGAGTGCTCACGGCGGCTTCTGTCTGCCCGATGCTCTCAGCCGCAGTTGCCGTGCGATTCAACGCAGCTGGCTGGAATGGATCGATCGCAAAAACTGTCCTGCCAACTGCGACGACGCGGTCCGGTTGCTTTTGCAGCTCACACAGTTCCTGAAGTCGCAGTGCGGCTTCAAGGTCGTCGGCGGAATATTCGAGGTGTTCGGCCAGTGTTTGCATCTCCAGTTCTGACTGACTGCGACGCTGATACACGTCTGCCAGCAAACGACGAGGACCGTTGGTATTGTCGTCCTGCGGCACGAACACAATGAGTTTCTTCAATTCTGTTTCAGCTTCATCCAGCTGGCCGGCTTTGATCAGCAGTGTCGCATACAGAAGCATGGCCGAAAAATTCTGAGGATGCAGCTCAAGAAACGCCTTGACTGCATCCAGGTCTGTTGGCGCGGCTTCCGCAAGTTCATCCGTAGTGAACTCAACCCCGTCCGCGTAGGCCATTGCCAGCTCATTCAGATACGCTGCAAACGATTCCTCAAGCTCATCCAAGCCATGAGTATGCCGATCCAGCGCATCATTGATCTGGAAGCCATCGTTAAGATCTTTCAGAATCGCGTTCAATGCGGGCAGACCATGCACGGTGACAAGATGTTCCACCAGCATGGAAGATTCGTAGTAAGCAAAGTTCAGGTCTTCACCGCCCTTCGCCGTCAGGAACGCGCTGCTGAGTTCTGCGACGGGCGTAAATTTTCCGACCAGAACTCGATCACGGAATTCAGGATTCATGTGCTGTCCCCAACGAGCATCCGTACGCCGTTCCTCAAAGACAGAGATCCCTTCGCTCAACCACCGTGGCATCCTGTTGCTGGTTTTCTGGAGTGTGATCACATGACAGAACTCATGCCACAAGACCGATTCCCAACTGCCGGGGGTTTCCTTCCGCGTTGCGGGGCTATTTGCGGTCACTACTTTTCCGAAGCAGACTCCCAGAAATCCGGCGACATCCGGGACACCGAATGTCCGGACGGCAAAGTCATCGACGCGAGGATAGATTTCAACATAGACGGGAACTTCCGGCGTGAATTCATACCGCGCAATGAGTTCTGTCCATGCCTGTTCCAGCAATTCGACCACACGCGGGCCGTAGATGGCGGCTTCCTCGGTTTCCATGCGAACCTGAAAATGCTCACTGGTGACGGTCGTAAATCGCCCCAGCGAATCTTTCAACTGCAGCAGATTGAACAGCGTCGTATTGTAGCCGTCAGCCTGATGAGCCTTCTCCGCCTGCAACCAGCCTTCAGCTTCCTGTCCCAGTCGAAGCAGATCCTGAGCCAGCTGAATCCGGGCGTCTGCAAATTCCACATCGGCTTCGAGCGCCTTTCGCTGAAATTCAGCACCTTCGGCGAAGCGATACTTCTGCGACAGTTTACGCCCGATCAGATGATCGACTTCCGGATTGGTGATTGAGAATTTCAAGGCAGCGGCACGCGAGGCCTCTGCGGCGGCCGCATCATTGCGCAGATGCCAGATCACGGACTGCAGGCTGTGTGCTTCGGGAAGGTTTGGATTGACAGTCAGCAACTGCTGGATGGTTTTTTCCGCACCGGGATAGTC
>CAZFDW010000726.1:0-3037 GCA_964517865.1 uncultured Chitinophaga sp. | reverse complement strand
ATGCTGAACTACATGGATCGTCAGACGCTGGCGAATCTTTCGCCCCGCATCACAAAAGAGTTGTCCCTCAGCAACGAACTCTACGGCAATATGGAATGGGGATTCGGCTGGGCCTTTGCGGCAGGTTCACTTTTCTTCGGATTCCTGTCGGATCGCATCTCAGTGAGATTTCTCTATCCCGGAGTTCTCCTGGCCTGGTCATCGATTGGCGTGCTGACAGGATTCTGTGAGGGATATGAGTCGCTGCTGGGGTGTCGCATCCTGTTAGGTTTTTTTGAAGCCGGGCATTGGCCGTGTGCGCTGCGAACAACGAAGATTGTGCTTGATCGCCAGAATCGCACGATGGGCAACAGCATTCTGCAAAGCGGAGGTGCTCTCGGAGCGATCCTGACACCGCCCGTGATTCTGATGATCGTGGGCAAAGTTGAAACACTCGGGGCATGGCGATCGCCGTTTATCATTATCGGATCGATGGGCGTTGTGTGGGTCATTGCATGGCTGTTCACAATCGGAGCAAATGACCTTCCATCAGCGCGAATACAGAACACGAAAACTTCAAACTCGGACAATCGCTGGCTTGTGCTGTTGGTCGGTGCAGTCGTCGTGTGCATCACGCTGTTTGTAATGCGGGAACGGCTGAGTCCATTGATGCCGGATGGGGTTTCAGTTCGTGCATTCTTTGACAAACACCCGATCTGGATCACGGCAGCGGCTTGTCTGTTGTGCCTTGCGGTTGCAGGAGCGAGTGACCGGGAGTTCTTTTCGGAGTGCGTGACGAATCGTCGATTCTGGACATTGATTCCGGTGGTGGTCTGCATCAACCTGACGTGGCAACTGATTCGCGCCTGGCTTCCCAAATTTCTGCAGGAAGGACGCGGGGCTTCGGAGCAGACTGCATTGCTGTTCAACTCAGCGTATTACATCGCGGCAGATGTTGGATGTATCGCGGCCGGAGCCGCTTCACTCTGGCTGGCTCGACACGGGCGGGGTGTGCATCGGACTCGGCTGCTGGTGTTCGGTACCTGTGCGGTTCTGACGTCACTGACGTTTGTTGCCGGCAGCCTTCCGCTGGGATGGGGGCTCTACGGTGTGTTGTTGATCGTGGCAGCCGGTTCACTGGGATTATTTCCCTGTTACTATTCGCTGTCACAGGAAACCAGCGAACGTCACATGGGTAAGACGACCGGTCTGCTGGGTGCTCTCGCCTGGCTGGTCTCGTCCCCGATACAGAAGGAGTTTGGGCGAGTCGTTGATAAAACGCATTCCTTCGACGACGGCCTGGCCTGGGCCGGCCTGGCTCCGCTGATCGCTCTGGTGGTGCTGTTTGTCGCGTGGCCTCGTGAGGCGACTTCACCAGACGGTATGGCGGACACGAAACTCTAATGTCGCATGGACATTCATGGCCATGCGACGGACGAGAATGTCCATCCTACAGGCGATTGCATTTTTTGTCCGGGAAACGGAAGTGATCCGGATCTGGCCCGCTGGTCAGTACAACCTGTCCCGATACGCTCCGTCAAGCAGCGTCTGCATCGCGGCAACATCGAATTCCGGCATTTGGACACTGGCCTTGCGATTCATTTGCAAAATCGGCCCGAAGACCTCATTTTGAATTCGGATCGGAATCGAGTTCCGGAAGCGGCGCGTGAGGGTAATCCACTGGATGATAGCGGATGTCCAGTTCCGGAGTCATGAGTCTTTCGTGTTTTCGAAACCGCGATGTCAACGCTCTGTCGAGAATGCCTCCGGTCAGCAGTGTGCGTTCGACAGGGTAACTCGGGCGACCTGTGTGAAACATGCGTTCGATGCCTTTCAGCAGCCATGCAAAGTGCGGATACCTCGGTTCCGGCTGCTCGTCGAATCGTGTGGCGAGTAGTTCTGCCTGGCCTTTGAGTTTCAGGGCAATGGAGGTGCCTGCCGCAACTTCCGGAAGCATAAAAACCGCTCCGACAAAGCCATCGTTATATTCGAACAGGAACAGAGCCGCCTCACGGTCGGAACGTGCATCGTCCCTCAGATGCGGTACAGCTGCAAATGCGGCATCGAACAGACTCTGAGACACAAAACCGTCATCGATTGTTTTCCACATCGCTTCGCCCTGGAGACACTGCACCCAACGGACTCCCGATTCCGCGCCGCGTCGGCGTTCGACGTGGCATTGAAAGAACTCAAGGGCGTGAATTCCGTAGATATCGAGTCCGGAGTAGCCAATTCCCACAGCCATCTCGATGTCGGCGCCGAGCGGGACTGTGATCTCCGGCGTTCGAGCACCGACTGTCATTGATGAACCGGCCATGAACGGGATGTTCATCTCCAGAGCCCGATCGTACATCCACTTTGCGTCCGCCCATTCCGGCCCGAGATTCTTGTCATTGAATACCGGAACGACACGACCGTATTTCTGAAACGCATCGGTGATCTCTTTGAAGAAACGTCGGCGCGGATACAGATGTTGTTCTAAATCATTCCAGGGGTAATCTCCGTGTTCGCCGATGCTGATCACACCATCCACCGGAATATGATCCCCGCCGACGGTTATCGCTTTTTCGATGGAGTCAAACAGCGGAACATCGTACTTCTTCGACATGGCCCGCGCCATGTCTCTGTCAGTGAACTGATCGGCGTACATTGACGCCAGTTTCAATGCCGGCCCGGTGCCGCCGTCCTGTTTCCAGCCTTCAAGGATCTTGCCGATCAGCACGTCAGCGTGCAGTCCTTTTTCGTAGGCAGTAAAGACCGCAGCCACTGACTTTGGGGCGACCGGTTTCACAGAGGTCGCCGACTTCGCAATCGCCGAACGAGAGATGCTGCCAGCCAAAGTGGTCGCGGCAACGCTGGCGAGCCAGTTGCGTCGATTCATATCAGGGGAAAACGTTGCCTGGCACTGATGCATGAAGGACCCCGATTCTTTGATGTGTTGAAATGCGTTCTGTAGAGTGCGAGCACTGACTCATAATTCCGTAGTTGTGACAAATGTCACGCCGAATGAAAAGGAAAGCGGCGACAAGTCGCCGCACTCCAAAGAAAGAAGGCTGAC
>CAZFDW010000725.1:0-3044 GCA_964517865.1 uncultured Chitinophaga sp. | reverse complement strand
GTGATGACATCCCCTGCGATCAGCACATCGTCGCTTTCGGACACCAGAACCGGCGGTTCCGGATGTTCCAGCCCAATCCCGTGACCAGCGTGGTGCGCCAAGGGTCCGAATCGTCGCGATTCCAGGACCGTCGAAGCGGCGCACCAGAGATCCCGACAGGCAACGCCCGCTTTCAGCATCATCGCTGCCGCATGGAGCGCATCACGGCACGCTTCAAACTGTGCCACGATTTTGTCCGACGGTGTTCCCACGGAAATCGTGTTTGTGAAATCGCTGCGATAGCCGTGAATGATCACGCTGTAATCTAGAATAAACAGGTCACCGTGCTGCAGTCGATACTGTGTCGGCAGACCGCCGGCTTTGTGGAGCATGGCATTGGTGGCGCGGAAATCACCATAGACAATACAGGGGACACCCGCAACTTCCTGAGCCGCACGCTGAACTTCGAGATACACTTCGAATTCTGAAACACCCGGTTGAATCACGTCAAAGGCGCGTCGATGTCCGGCCTCACAGGCGCGCATGCAGGTTTTCAGCAGTTCCACCTCGTCAGCGTGTTTTGATCTGCGCAGCTCGCGAATCACTGTGCCGAGCGTGGTCGGCTGTTCGTCTTCGTCGTCCGCAAACTGCCATGCCGCGTCTTCGGCAACCAGGGAGGCCACCATTTCGGAGATGCCTTCAGGTTCGATCAGACCTGTTTCGCCGGTCCAGACATTTTCAATGTCCGTCAAAGCCTGGCAAAGTGCATCGTCACGATTGGTGACCGATTTCCTGTGTGTGTACCACGGCACAATGACTTCCCGATCGACGAAGTACGGGACGGTCGCCGATCGTTTCGCAAAATTGTCAGCCAGCAGAATCGCCTGGCCACCGCGGGTCAACAGCAGCAGGGACTTCTGATCGGCCGAAAAGCTGAATGGATTGATCCGAAAATTGCTGAAATACTGCACGTGACGTGAATCGCCGATCAGGACCCACGAAATTTCGTCCGGCAACCGTTGCCAAAGTCTCGCCTGCCGTTCGCGGCATCCCGCTTGAGTGAGCATGTGATTCAGATTCCTCGCGTTTTATTGATGATTGAAATGTCGATGGACTTGTCGAACTGAACCTTACTCGCCGCTGTGCGTCCGGTCCATGTCGCTGAAGGCAAAATATTCCGATGCATCATGTTGTACACGCACTTTCACCGGTTCGAGCTGCCGCTGTAAAGGATCGGCTGGAAATTATTTTTCGGATTGTGAATCTCCGGGCTGCGGCCCGGCAGTTTCGAGGTGGCCTTCATACTGCGAGGGCTGCGTCTCATCGAACATGGCGAAAGGATGGAGTACTCCCTTGGTCCGACATTCGGATAGGTCGGCATCGACATTGCTGTCGCAACAGATCACAATGCGCATGACCACGGTGGCGAGATGCCGATTCCTTTGCTGTCAGGCACGAGAGTTCCGGAGCGTTCATGCGAGCGAGTTTCCCAATTGAAGAAACGCTGGTGGATACCGCCTGTCAGGTCGGAAATCATCCATCGCGAGAAGCAGCGATTGAAGCCGCCTTGCGGGAGTACGTCGAACGTCATCGACAGCAGCAGATTATTGAGATGTTCGGCACCGTCGAGTTTGATTCCACGTACGACTATAAAGAAGCACGTCGCCGGGGCGAACCGTGAAAGTTCTTGTCGATACAAGTGTCTGGTCCATGGCACTTCGGCGACAGGCATCGCAGTCTGCTCAGAATGAACGGGCGATCGTGTCAAAGTTGAAGGATCTGATTTGCGAGAATCAGGTGGTTCTGATCGGACCCGTGAGGCAGGAATTATTGTCCGGGCTACGCGACGAAGCCTCGTTTGCAAAACTGCAGAGCCATCTCGCAAGTTTCCCGGATGAACCGCTCGTCACCGAAGATTATGAAGAGGCCGCTCGATGCCACAATCAATGCCGCAGTTCTGGTATCGCGGGATCGTCTGTGGACATGCTGATCTGTGCCGCCGCCCGCCGCCGCACTTTGACGATCTTCACAACAGATGAAGACTTCCGACGCTATGCAGAGATTCTCGATCTCAAGCTCCAAGAGGAGTAACTTCAACATGCGCTCCACTGAAAACCGAACACCGTAAATAATGGGTCGGGTCTTTTTTTATTGAGCCCTGCCACTTGTTTACTGGTTCGCACAATTGATTAGGCGCGCGACCAACCACCAACGAGATCCCGGACATGTCCCACGATGAAAAGCATCCTTTCATACTACCCAACGGCCAATTGATTCGCCTCATAGGATCTGCATACAAAACGTTGTATGAGGCGGATCGGTTCTACATTATCATTGATACATCGCCACCTGATACGATTACTGACAACGTGTTCTGTTTTGCCGGTGAAGGAACAAAGCTTTGGCGAATTGAAGACGTGCTTCCCGGTCGGGCTAACTCATTCGCTGATGGTCGGATACGGACAAATGGAATTCTGGAGTTCTATAATACTGACGGTTGGTGGGTCTCGATTGATCGAGAATCTGGGCGAGGAATTGATATTAGACCGGATCGAATGGGACAAGTCCGGAATTGCCGGGAGACCAGTTTCAACCTCTCATCCGACCCCGTCCCGTTTAGAAGAGGATTGTTGGGGGCCGAAAGGAGCCGGAATAAATAAGGGGGCGACCTGCCTTCACGATGTTCGCGAATGGCAGGATCGGCCAATGACTCCAGCCGCGACGTCCGCTTCGAATTCCCGATCCCCGTTGTCTGCATCGAATTCACTATCGAACGCGGGTACACCCGCGTCCATTCGTGTCCGACGTTTCCTTCCACTGAGCCATCGCATCACAGGCTCAACCAGGAATGTCCGATCGAATGGGATGAAATTCCCGAGAGAATGCGTTACACACCCACGACATCATAACAGTCTGATTTGAATCTTCCTGAAAGTCCGGATTAACCATGCAGGATCCTCGCATTGACAAACTCGCAAATGTGCTCATTCACCACAGCTGCCGCCTGAAATCCGGCCAGAAAGTTCTGATCGAAGCGTTTGACCTGCCGGAACCGAATCTGATCT
>CAZFDW010000724.1:0-3044 GCA_964517865.1 uncultured Chitinophaga sp. | reverse complement strand
AGACGCTCACCCCTGTAACATGATTCGTTTTCAAACTGCTCCGGTCACATCGACCAGTGCGGCGAAGGATCTGGTGCCACGCCCCAACGATGCTGTTAGCTTCGATGCTGAACCATGGTACGGTCCGGAGGATTTTCCTTCGCCGAGAACATCTGTCGTGACGCCCTGACGCACTTTGCTTTCCGCTCGCCCGTCTTCCGGGATGACATGATCCGAATGAGAGTGGATGTCGATGATTCCCAGAGCCACCACAAGTCCCGTGGCATCGATTTCGGTCTTGCCAGCTCCCTGTGGAGTCCTGCTGATCATCGCGATGCGATCCGCCGACAAGCATGGTGCGTTGCGCTTCGCTGCACGCACCCTACAGGAATCGAAGAATCACAAACTGGCCAGCCGTGGCAACTGACCGTGGTGATCTGGACTTTCGCATCTAATCGCGTGGTCCGATACTGAGCGGCATAGCGTCGCGAAAGTCGGCTGAGGGTGCATAGCCAAGTTGACGCACGGCCTTGTCGATACAGTAATCCAGGTTCAGGCCGAGAAACTTGATCCGAGCGTTGTTCAGCAGCGGCGCGTCTTTTTTGCCGAGCAGTTTCCATGTCATCTCCATCGCTTGCGCAAGGAATTTTGCAATCGGCAGCGGTACGATCTTTGTCGTTCTGGTGATTCCAGCGGCATCACACACGGTGTCGATGAATTCGCGTTTTGTCACGGCACGCGGGTCTCGGATATTGAACACTTCACCCACGATGTCGTCGCGTTCGATCGCCAGCCAGATGGCTTCGCAGAGATTGCCGACGAAGGTATTGTTCATCAGCTTGTCCGGCGAACCGAGAAACGCAAACTTTCCGGATCGCAGACGCTCGGTCAGCTTTGGCAGGACAGTTCGATCACGCGGCCCGTAGATAAAACCGGGGCGCAAAACTACCGCCGGCAATCTGCGATCGCGAATGTAGTCGCAGACGAGCAGTTCAGACTCCACTTTGGTGAGCGTATAGCCGTCGATCCCGGTTGTACAAGGAGCGGTCGCTTCATCGGTGCCGTAGTGATCCTTGCCTTCGTAGACACCCAGCGAACTGATCTGTACCCACCGCTTCAGTGTCTTTGTGGCCAGAGCTGCGTCCAGAAGCGACAGGGTTCCAGTGACGTTAATGCGACGATACTCCTCCGTGCGCCCCCAATCACCGACTTTCGCCGCGCAGTGGATCACGATCGTTACGCCGTCACACGCGGACTTCAGTGATTCCGGCTGCTCCAGATCACCGTGGACCAGTTCCACGTTCAGTCCGCAGAGAAAACTTACGTCCGCATTTGGCCTGACCAGCGCTCGCACGCGGCAACCGCGCTGCACTGCCTGCTCCGCCACATGACTGCCAACGAGGCCGGTCGCTCCGGTAACAAGCAGCAGATCGTTTGAAGTCACTTGCACTGACCTATGTCCTTAATCAAGTTCCGACGCAGAGTGAGAGCATGAATGTGCCGACGCAGTTCCCACTCTGACACTCATGCGAATCGTGCTCAACGGAAAGATGTGCCGCTTTATAGCGAACTGTACTGCCACGGGCACAGTCATACAGTGAGATCGCCGTGACGGCGCACTACATTGCGGCGCGGCGCGAGGGATGCGATTTCTCGATATGCTCCGAACCACAACCGCCTGCCGTTGGCAACATCTTACCGGGGCTGCACAGTTGTTTCGGATTGAAAATATCCCGGATCTCGGTCATCACCAGCAGATCCGTCGCGGTGAACAGTCGATTCATCAGGCTGATTTTCTCCACGCCGATTCCATGTTCACCCGTCACGCTGCCGCCTAGATCGATGCAGCGATTCAGGATTTCATCGCTGGCCAGCATGACTCGTCGCACCTGATCCGCATCGCGTTCATCGAACAGCAGGATCGGGTGAATGTTGCCGTCACCTGCGTGAAACACGTTGACAATCCGCAGACTGTGCCTCTGGCCGACTTCGATGATAAACCGCAGAATCTGCGGCAGTTGCGTACGCGGAACAACGCCGTCCTGTGTGCAATAGCTGGGGCTGAGTCTTCCGATCGCTCCAAATGCCTGCTTGCGACATTTCCAGAGCAGCAGTCGTTCTGCCTCCGTCTTTGACTGCCGTACTTCTCGCGCACCTGTTTCCATGCACAAGTCTGTGATCACCCGAGCTTCATCATCGACGACACATTCCAGACCATCCACTTCGATCAGCAGCACCGCACCGGCATCAAGCGGAAAGCCGAACTGAAATGCAGCTTCCACTGCCGAGACAATCCCCTGATCCATCATTTCGAGTGCCGCAGGAATGATGCCGGCACCAATGATACGGCTGATGGCCTGAGTCGCTTCATCAACCGTGTCGAAGATACCCAGCATCGTGCGATGTGCCGCCGGATCGCGGGTGATTCTCACCCAGACCCTTGTGACGACGCCAAACGTGCCTTCGCTGCCGACAAACAGTCCCGTCAGATCAAAGTCGCTGCCTCGTCCGCACGGGCCGCCGAACTGTACAAGTTCACCTTCCGGTGAAACGAACTCCACGCCCAGCACATGGTTGACCGTGACGCCATATTTCAACGTGTGCGGCCCGCCTGAATTGGTGGCGATATTGCCGCCGATCGTGCAGGCTCCCTGGCTGCTGGGATCCGGAGCGTAATGAAATCCACTACCTGCCAGCGCGCGAGTCAGTCGCACATTGACCACACCCGGTTCGACGACTGCGTATCTGTCCCGAAGATTGATCTCCAGAATCCTGCTCATTCGCGTGAGCGCAATCATGACGCCCCCACCGACCGGAAGACATCCACCGGCCAGACTTGTCCCGGCACCACGCGGAACAAAAGGAACTGCAGCTGTAACGCATTCGCGAACAATCCGCCGGGTTTCTTCGGCTGATTGGGGAAACACGACGACGTCCGGAGTTGTCTTTTCGACAACGTAACCATCACACTCATACACGAGCAACTCATCGGCGGCGCTCAGCAACCGATCAGGACCGACAATCGCTGCCAGACGCTTAAGAAAGTCGGGCGTCACGGCAGCATC
>CAZFDW010000723.1:0-3052 GCA_964517865.1 uncultured Chitinophaga sp. | reverse complement strand
GCGGAAAGTCTACATTCAAACAGCGATTTCACGAAATAGATCTTGGACGGGTTCTTACGCAAGACTCATTTGGATTGATGCGCAAGGAAGCCCGGGCGAACTTTTTCCCGTTGACCCGGAGATTGGAAACCGAGGTGACATTGCAGTGACAACGATCGAGAGCCCCGTTCAACTCGACCGTGGCTGGCCAGTCGAAGGCCGCAGCGGCATGGAAACCGCCATCCTGCTCGTCAGTCGCGAGCCATTGTCAGGCATCGCCGATGATGTGTTGAGAATGACTCGACGTGAAGCCGAATCGTTTGCTGCGATGACCGAGTATCAAGCGTCGCGAAGTGCAGCACCAGGGCAGTTGAAAACAAAAAACTCAATCGTCATTGACACGCGAGGATTAGGCCACAAATCAGGACAGGTGGACGATGCTGTACTGAACCTGCTGGAGACACTGCGTCACAGATCCGACATTGTTCAGGCGATCAGCGTAATGCATACAGACAGTGATACCTCGACCGGCCTCAAATGAGACGTTTCGCCGTCACGCCAACGGCGTACGCGCCGGTCGCGGCAGATGACGTGTACGCACTATGTCTTCATTCGGTTGTCCTTCATTCGTTTGTAAACACATTGCCCCATGCGGAAGCTGCAGTAAATGATTTGGCGGCTCTGAATCGTGCTGTATTTCGGGGTCGCCGAAAAATGGGATAGAGTTCAACAACCGAATGTTGGACAACCGAATAAAGGAAATCAACATTCCTGACCGCACTGTTTTCTGTGTGTCGCCAATTAAAGTCCGGCTTCCAGACCAGGAACCACGAATGAACACAAATAGACCCAGCGCGGACTTCGCGCGCAACCCAACGTTGGAGCCGGATCAGGACCAGTTCAGTCACTCGACTGGCTGAATCCCACACTCTTTAACCTTTTGTGATTCACCCAGGAATACAGGCCGAATCATGCTTGTGATTTGAACAGGAGGAAACGGAGGAAACAGAGAAATCACGGGGCTAGTGTCGAATTGTTGTTCGTCTCTGTTTCCTCCGTTTGCTCCTCTTTAATACGGAACGCGCAGTTACATTTCAGAAACCGGCGGCGATGCAACATGCTCCCAATCTCAACAGATTGAGAATTCATCTGGTCAAGAATGCTTAAAATTCGTGTGCATTCGTGTCTATTCGTGGTTCAAACCTCCAGCACATCGAATCCAATAGAGTCAGAAACATTCCAAAATGTTCAACAGTGGCCGGGCGAGGTTTATTCTAGGAACGGTCGTTGATCGCCCAGGCAAAATGATTGGAATTCGCGTGCAGCCAGCTTATCACGGCTCAGCGTGCGCCGTAAACTGGTTCAACAACAAATCATGTGCGCGAGTGCTGTTGATGGCCAGATTGGTTATGTTATGAATGTCTTTGTGATTTGTGTGCTTTACCGCGAAGCGGTTTGAGAAGGTAGCCGGTGGTAAGCGGAGCGCCACCACCGGTACGTTGCAAAGAATTGGGTTAGCACCCTGATAAGGGTGCCAGATTCGGGTTTCTGGCATCCCTTCAGGATGCGTGGCATCGTGCCTTCGTTACCGGTGGTGCGCCTGTCGGCGACCACCGGCTAATTTCTGCCATCCTTTCAGGATGAATCGCAGTCATGGCGATCAATGTGTGACGCGCACTTCATTTGTCGATGAACCAATAAACTGATGAGTTGACCACTGTGGATTACGACTACCAGCTGGCCGACACACCAGAGCCTCAGTCTGAGACAGGAAACGAGGGGACTATGCACACACGATTTCGGTGGATGATCTCGCTCCTGTGGGTCGTGTTTGTTTCGCCGTGTGCGGTCGATGCACAAGACGCCACCACGTCCTCGGCCTACGAACTGCAGCCGATCTTCAGCGATGACTTCAGCAAAGACACGCGAGGCGACTACACGATCGCGGGAGATGTCACATGGGAAGCAGGCCGCTTGACACTGCAACCCAATGCTTCATGCGCCCGCGCATTCAAAGCCGGTGCCCGAGTCAAAGTAGAGATGACTCTGGATTGGCCGGAATTGACGAAGGAGCAACCGGAATCTGAGCTGCAAATCTGGTTGGGATTGAAGGGAACCACCGACTGCTTCGTCAGTCTCCGCAGAAAGCTGACGGACCAAGGGCCGACAGCATTGGTTTCGTTGTTCGACACCGGCGAACAGGATGGCAAACTGGCCTATATGTTGGCATGTGAGCATAGGTTGGAGAGCGTCCGCTTGGAACAGTTGGAGGTGGAATATCGATACGGCCTGGTGCGTGTGACGGCCGATGATGTCGTGGTGTTGACCGGACACATCGGGAAAGCAAACGCAGCCATATCCGGCGTAGGAGCGGCGGTTCCGGCGACAAGCCTGAACGTCGATGAATTTGTAGCCACAGGCATTCCGGCACGGGACGAAGTGAACGCGGAACAGCAACAGCAACTGGCAAATGCAAATGCGGCCGCTCGATTAATTGATCTGTCTGACGAGGGGAAGTTCGCCGAGGCGGCGAGCATCGGGGAGGGAGTGCTGCAAATTCGAATGGCTGTCCTCGGACCGGACCATCCCGACACCGCTACGGGCCTCAACAATCTGGCCGCGCTGTATTATTTGCAGGCAAACTACGCAGCCGCCGAGCCGCTTTACCTGAGGGTGCTCGAGAGCCGCGAAAAATCCCTCGGACCGGACCATCCCGCCACCGCCATGAGCCTTGGCAATCTGGCCGAGTTGTACAATTCGCAGGCGAACTACGCGGCCGCCGAGCCGCTCTACAGGCGGGCGTTGGAGATCCGCGAAAAATCCCCCGGACCGGACCATCCCGACACCGCCACGAGCCTCAACTATCTGGCCGGGCTGTACATAAAGCAGGCGAACTACGCGGCGGCCGAGCCGCTCTGCCTGAGGGCGCTCGAGATCTACGAAAAAGCCCTCGGACCAGACGATCCCGCCACCGCATCGAGCCTCGGCAATCTGGCCTCGCTGCACAAATCGCAGTCAAACTACGCGGCGGCCGAGCCGCTCTACCTGAGGGCGCTGGAGATCTACGAAAAAG
>CAZFDW010000722.1:0-3068 GCA_964517865.1 uncultured Chitinophaga sp. | reverse complement strand
CTACGGAACCGAAGGTTAATGGTTCGAGCCCATTCGAGTGCATTGAGAAAAGCCAGTGTTTTACCGCCTCAAAACGGTGACACTGGCTTTTTTCGTTTCCGGTGTGTAGCCACAGAATGCAGCCACCAGCATTTGAGTCACTCCGATTTCGCTTCCGGAGCACGCTTCAACATCATCGCATCGACTCTGGAAACGGCTTCATCCTGGGCGCCCTGCAATAAGTGGCTGTAAATGTTCGCCGTCGTGGCGAAGTCCCGATGTCCGAGCCGCTTCTGAATCACCTTCAGATCGACACCGGCAGCCAGCAACAGGGATGCCTGCGTATGTCGCAGATCGTGGAACACAAAGGTGTCCGGGATGCCGACACTATCACGGATCGGATACCAGACGTTCCGGTCGAAGTTTGAGCCACGAAGATACCCGCCACGGATATTCGCGAACACAGTCGGTACCTGAGCGGGGTCAAATCCTTCGTCGTGAGCCTTCTTCAGACGGCTTCGCAGTGCGGCTACGGCTTCACGCCCGAGAGAGACGACACGTTTGCCGGCGGTCGTCTTTGGTTCCTTCACCATCAATCCTCGGAGTTCCTGAAGCGTCTTGCGTACGGTCAGAGAGCCTTCGTCGAGGTTCACGGCAGACCATTCCAGTGCGAACAGTTCTCCCTTCCTTAATCCGGTCATCGCCGCCAGAATGATCAAGTCACCAAGTCGGTGACTCTGACACGCCGAAAACAGTGAATGACAGACCTCTGGCTCCAGCGGAATGACTTCCTTTCGAGTTACCTTTGGCTTGTCGAGTACGGCAATCGGGTTGAGCGGGATCAGACGCATCTTTACAGCCTTGTTGAGTGCGTTCCGGAAGACGCGAATGGATCGCAGACGCATGTTATTGCTGAACTTCTTGCGAGCCAGCTTTCCCTGCCATGCCACCAGTTGTTCGCCGTTGAGCCGCGTCAGCTTCACGTCGCCTATGAACGGCACGATGTAGAGTCTGACGGCACCTTCATACTCCTGGTGAGTCTTTCCCGCCGAATTGATCATGACATCATCGGACAGCCAACGGGCAAGGTATCCGGCAACCGTGTCTTTGCCGACGATGGACTTTGTCCCATGCTTCCGCTGCTGCTTCAGATCATCCAGCTTGTCGTTGACTTCCTTCTGCGTCTTACCGTACACGATCTTGCGAATTCGCTTACCTGCCTGATCAAATCCCAGACTGAGAGTACCAACCCAGAGACCATCGCCACGCTGAAAGACACTTCCCTCGCCTGTGCCGCGTTTCTTTGCCATTGTTTTGACTCCTCTATCGACGCTTCGCGCCACAAACAAAACAACCCGGCGACCACAGGTACAAGCTGCAGCCGACGGGCGTTTCGCAATCTGCTGAACAGACTGACAGTCAAACCGGGAAGTCTTCAGCCGCTTGTACTGGCGTGAAGTCCCTTGAATTTCCGCAATTCAACGGGAATATCAGCCTGCATGGCGGTTCTAAAAAGATTCTCCGGAGAACGGATGGAACACGGCTCCACCGCCAGCGAGTCAGAGGCTTTCCCCGTGTTTGTTGTGGTTTCTGCGCCGCTCGGGGATTCTGGAAAACTTCAGTTGTCGTCGCAGAAGGGCAGTCTGTCACTTGCCCCCATGCCTCTCAGGATCACCAACGCAGGTTCACCCGCCGAGGCACGGCTTTCGTTTGTCCTCATGCAACGAACTGCGGCTATTCCCCCTTCTTTGGCCGTCCGAGTCGGCCACGCCGATTCTCCTTCCACCAGTCAACGTCATACCTGCTGACCACCCACTCGAAGCCGAACACTTTGGTGTTGCTAAAACAGCCGTTCTGGCAATATTTTCGCATTGTGTTCTCCGCGAGTCCGAGTTCTTCTGCCGCCTCTTTGGTAGACACAAAGTCAGCTTCAAATCTCGTGATTGCTGCCTGTGTGTCGAGATTTACTGGTGTGTGTCGGACGTTCTTTTTTCTATCTTCTCGTCCTGGTCCATTTGTTTCACTTGGCATTTCGTCCTTCTCCTCAATCTCCAAATATGCTGGGATTTGTCTCGCCGCTGGACGTACTATCAACGGGCAAGATGGATGTAAAAAATATTTGAGTCCATTTTGCCCAGCGACCGCCCGGACATTCTGGTGACGCAGGGAAATCAGCAACTGGCAACACAAACCCATTGCAGAGACCACAGGGCGCCGTTCCAGCCTGCAGGAATGTCACGCAATGCGATCGCCCCCGGATTGATTGAAGTCGTCGACTCGAACGTAGTTCTGCCAGACAGCATGCAAGGCTCTGGTAGTCCGCATGACCGCAAAGCAGGGGCGAGCAGATTGACGCCCCTCAGGCATGGTCGGTATTGTGATGTCGGAAAGAACCATCGTGTCGCCCGTGTTTTTGCCCTCTCGGCCAATATCACGCGGCGCGTGTAATTCAGAGTTCGCTGTTAAAGGAGTAACACCCATAATGCCTCGTCCAACACTTGCGACCTGTTGTGTGTGGCTTGCAGTGGTCACGTGTTCCAGTACACCGCCCGCCGCAGCCTCACCCCTTGAAGAGACTCTGGCAGGAAACGACTTATTGGCAGGTCTTGTCGGCTCCTGGGGCATAGGAGAAGATGAAAAAGATGCATCCTACATTCGTCAAACATGCCAGTGGATTCTCAACAAGAAGTATCTGGAGATTGAGACCTTCGTTGACATGAAAGGACATCCGACGTCATCGTGGCGAACTCTCATCGCGTACGAGCCATCAGACAAAAGCTATCGCCTCTGGAACTTTTCCGAAGACGGCGTTGTCACTACCGAGCGAGGTACGTGGAACAGCAGATTAAAAGGAATCGATTTTAAAGGCCGCACCTCGACCAACCGAAAGTCGTATTCAAGTCTGCGTATATTTGGAAAAGACTGCATGGAACGCTGCGTGAATGTGTACGTTGATGCTGATGGCGATGTCGTATCGGGTGTCGGTTTCACTTTGTATCGCCTTTCAAATGCTGAAGCGGAACAGCTAACAAAGCCGTGAACCGGAGCACTCATTTACGCGGTAACTGAAATCAAAGCCTTCCGTTCGT
>CAZFDW010000721.1:0-3068 GCA_964517865.1 uncultured Chitinophaga sp. | reverse complement strand
CAGTCACCGAGGCCGAACCCTGGTGAGGAAGAAGTTTACGCACGAGAACAACTTCGGCAAACCGCCGCCTGATAATCTTCGCGCCAAAACAAGAAATCAACTGTTAGTAGTATAGATTGACTGTTGATTTCTATCTGTGTAAATCTGTGTTTATCTGTGGTTGCTTGCGCAGGTTTCGTTCTGAGGCGTGAACGGTTGCTGACCAATGGACAGCAAGACCAAGCGCGGGCTTCGCACGCAGCCCAGGCTGAAAAGATATGAGTCACAAGGAGCGTGGTTCCGCTCTGTTCATACTTTTGTGAATCTTGTGTGTTTTTGTGGCCAGTCCTTTTCGTTCAGTTTTTTTTCGAGTCAGGGTTTTGCTGGCCACAAAGAGACACAAAATTTACAAGAGGCACGATGGAATCGTGCTCCACTTATTTCTGTCTCAGTGCGAAGCACCCGTTTCACCATGGATATTCATGTCCGAGATTTGACCGTAAGACTCTCCACGGCCACACTCCCTGCGTATCAGAATTTGATGATCCACGTCACGCTTTCATGGCCATACGACGGACATGAATGTCCAACCTGCATAAGAATTGAATATGAAACTTCGATGCCAGTTCCTCGCTGCATTCGCGGCTCTGACACTGATTCAGTCGGCGCCGCACGCACTCACGGCCGCCGAACTTCGAATCCCTGCATTCACGGCTTACATGCTGCCCGATCCGGAGTCAGCACGTATTTCAGAATCACGCGGCATCACGAAATGGTCCGATGCGACTCAATCCGTCAACTGGTACGGTAAATTCAGCGCCACCGGCGAGTTGACGGCCAAAGTTCAGCTGCGCTTGCCCGAAGGAGCGACGTCAATATTGCAACTGACCGTTGACGGCGCGTCTCATTCGACCACGGTCACCGGCGCGGGCAGCGAAAAAGTCGTCTCGGCAAATTTTGGAATATTCACGATCACGGGAACTGGTCATCGACGATTTCAACTGGAATTGCTCAATAAGAAAGGTCAACCCGGCGGAGATATCGACGCATTGGTACTCGACGGTCCATCGATCGAAGGCGTCCATTTCAATCTGAAAGAACGCCGCAACGCAGCTTCGGTTCATCTGATGTATCCGGTAGCGGATGGCATTGAGGTCGAAGCATTTTATGGTGAAGTCACGGCGGTCGAGGATCCGACAACGACGTTTTACATGGCCTGCGGATGGCATCGAGGCTACTTCGGAATGCAGGTCAACAGTCCCACGGAACGCCGCATTATTTTCAGCGTCTGGGACAGCGGCAATGAAGGCGTCGATCGTAAGAAGGTCGCGGATGAGAACCGCGTGCAATTGCTCGGCAAGGGTGATGGTGTTTACTCAGGCGATTTTGGCAACGAGGGCACCGGTGGCCACAGTCATCTGAAGTATTTATGGAAGACCGGCGAGAAACAGCGATTTCTTGTGACGGCGATCCCGACCGACAGGACGCACACGGATTATTCAGGCTATTGGTTTCATCCGGAACAGAAGGCATGGATGCTGATCTCGTCGTGGCACGCCCCCAAAGAAGGCGGACGACTCAAAGGACTGCATAGTTTTAGTGAAAATTTCGGTGGCCATAACGGTCACCTGCTGCGAAAAGCAATGTATGGCAATCAATGGATTCGCACTCCGGATGGGCAATGGACAGAACTCACCGCCGCCCGCTTCAGCCATGATCCCACTGGCCGCGAGGATCGATTTGACCGATTCATGGGGGTGGAAAGCGGGGTGTTTTTCCTCAGTCACGGCGGCTTCATTGATGGCTATACTGAATTCGGCACTCCCTTCGAGCGTACGGCAACTCAACAGCCTCCCGCTGATCTCAAATTACCCATCGTCCAGAAGTAATAGTGCTCTGTCAGTCGTGTATTGATGTGTGCCACTGGCTCTGCCAGTGCTTCAGGCAAATGGCTATACGACGCGGTCATGAGTGAGACAATTGGCGAGCGGCATGCGTCAGCTTGCCGGTACAAAAAGGAGATACCGGCGGGCTCACGCCCAATGGCGATCACTTTGAGTTCGTAGTCCCGCCTTCAGGCGGAATTGTACGAGTTTTCCCATGTCTATTCCGCCTGAAGGCGGGACTACAAGCGATTGCGGCTGACAAAGTGACTGCCATTGGGCTCACGCCGCTCCGCTCGCCGAACTCATTTCCGGCCGCGCGGAGTATCACATTGGCAAAGCCATCAATGAATGCGAGACAAAGCATATAGTTGGTCGCTCCGCCGTAAATCTCGGAAAAACGTCTCAATTCAGTGATTCAGGCGACGTAAACCCGAACAGCAGACCAGGAAAACCGGTTTCCCACTGTCTGGCGCGTTTCGACGAATGACGAAGCCTGCTATCCTGCGAATGGCCCACTGTCGGCTTCGCGTGTTTCTTTGCCTCCACGGCAAGTTAGTTAGTGACCCATGTCGAACGGACCCCCGGGTGATTCATTGCCCGATGAGGCAATCGAAACTCCTGCTGAAGATACAATTCCGCTGGATAGGTTTCTGAAACTGGCGAATGTTGTGCCGTCTGGCGGTGCGGCAAAGCATTTAATCCAGTCAGGGGCGGTTCAGGTGAACGGCGCTGTGGAAACACGACGAGGCCGAAAGCTGCGTCCGGGAGATCTGGTCGAAGTGCATGGAGAACAGTTTGTCATCGAATCTGACGGACTCTGATTCAGATGAGGAACCTGCATTCATGACCAGTGCAAATGATAACCCTGATGACCGCTCACTGGACCCTCCGGATGAAGGTCTGGAGTACCTGCCACCGGATGATCCTTCGCCCTATCAGTACGTGAACACGATTTCTGCCGATCGCGAGAACTTTCACCGTCAGCGCGCCGCATATCAGGTACATAAACGCCGACAATTCCGCACATCGGTGATTCTGTTTGTGCTGACACTTTGCAGCACGTTTCTGGTTTCGTCCGGATACGTTCCGTTTCGCTGGTTGGCGAGCAAAGTTTCACCTCCGTATGAACAGGAAATGGAACGACTGATCCTTGAAGATGCACTGAAGACCGGGAAACCTCCGGAATCCGTCAGCGCTTTCATG
>CAZFDW010000720.1:0-3070 GCA_964517865.1 uncultured Chitinophaga sp. | reverse complement strand
GAAGTGAATTCCCATCGAAACCTCGAAATCAGAGTTCTTGCTCTCTGGGAATCACGGCGTCCTGCGGGGCTTTGGCAAAGTCTCTGTCCAGTGCGTACAGGTTCACGTTTTCTCGCTTCAGGTCAGTCGCGACGTTGTATTGATCGAGCAGGTTGTTCACCAGTATTTCTTCTTCAATTTGCTCCGTAACGAACCATTGACCAAAGCTAAACGTCGCCCAGTCCTTTTCTTCGTGAGCAAGATTGACGATCGCGTCGATGGATTTTGAGTTGTCGATTTCGTGTTGTAGTGCCTTCCGCAGGCAATCGCCCATGTCCTTCGGATCTGCGGGCGGGGCTTCAATCGCCTGGACCAGAGCGTGACCACCGCGATCGTTGATGAATTTGAGGAACTTGAACATGTGTTGGCGTTCCTCGTTCATATGCTTGTATAAGAACGCCGCGATACCGGCAAAACCATTCACCTCGGCCCACGAAGCGTAGGAGAGATATATCTGCCCCTGAAATGCTTCGCGCGTCATCTGATCGTTCAATGCTTTTTCCATCGTGTCGGAGATACGCTTTGTCTTCATGTCGGTTTTCCTTGTCTGAGTTGACGTGACGCGAATTGCGTTCGTCGGATGAAAAGGAATTCGCAAATACTGTGCCGTCGCTCGTTTACTGGATTTCGCTGCAGAGTCTTGAACGACAAGGTGAACTATTCGACGACGGAACAGTTGAGTTTGACAAACAGCGACTGCAGGACCGCAATATCCACAGGCTTCACCATGTGCTCGTGGAATCCTGCCTCAAGAGCTTTGTCTCGATCAGAGGATTGGCCGAACCCGGTGAGAGCGACAAGACAAACTCGTGAACAGTCGGATCGTTGACGGATTCGTCGAGCCAACTCGTATCCCGTCATCCCGGGCATCGCAATGTCCGAAAACACGACATCGGGAGTAAACGTGTCCAGCTTCAACAGCGCCAGCGGCCCATTCTCGACAAATTCAACTTCATGCCCGAGTTTTTCCAGCAGGCGAGCGGTGATCACTCGCAATGCACGCATGTCTTCAACGATGAGCACTTTGAATGATCTCGCTGAGACTGCTTCGGCCATGATTACCGGGACAGTAATCGACGAGGAAAGATCGGCGACAGCCGGAAGACGAACCGTAAAGGTACTTCCTTTTCCAACTCCTTCACTTTGAGCGACAACAGTGCCATCGTGCAATTCGACAAGAGTTTTTACCAGCGTCAGTCCAATTCCCAGCCCCGCGCTGCCTCGTTCAAGCGTGTCGTCCGCCTGAGAAAACATGTTAAAGACGCTTTGCAACATCTCAGGAGCAATTCCAACTCCGTTGTCCCGCACTCTGATCACTGCCACCTGGTCTTCCAGCACGACGGTAAGCTCAATTCGTGAACCGGCATCGCTGTATTTGGCGGAATTGTTCAACAGATTCGAAATCACCTGAATCAAACGTGACGGGTCTCCATGGACACGAATTGCATCACCGTCAGGGACATTGACGATCAGTTGTTGACCGTTCTCCGCAATAAACGTCGATGATGCTTGAACAGCTGCGTCGATGATGGCCGGCAATTCGACGATTTCACTGCGAAGTGAGATCTTGCCTCGACTGATCCGTGAGACATCCAGCAAGTCATCAATCAATCGCACCAGGTGTTCGACTTGTCGGGCCATCATTTGTCTGAGTTCATCGATCTCCGGATTGAGCTTGAGCATGCCCATCAGTTGCACGGCGTTCCTGATTGGAGCGAGCGGGTTGCGAAGCTCATGAGCCAGAGTGGCCAGAAATTCGTTCTTGCGGCGGTCCATTTCAGACAATCGGGTCGCCAGTTCCGAGACTTCATCCTGCGACGTTTGCGCTGATGTGAGGTCGCGCACCACACCATCGCCGATACTGGCGAACGTAACATGCAGGCGTTCGCGTTCAGTAAACAGAACTGCTGCAGCTTCCATTTTCTTCCGACTGTCCTGCACAGTCCAGAATACTGCTGCCACGAGACTCAGTCCAACAATCGTAGAGGTCAGAGCTGTCAGCAGTGCAGCGACATAAGCCTGATCCGACGCTGCGGCACGCTCGCCCAGCAAACGATCTTGCGAGGATCGAATTGAAGTCAATTGCTCGCGGATTTCATTCTTAAACTGCTTGCCGGTGTCGCTTTTTACAACATTCTCCGCCGCAATGGGCATCGATTCACGGCGCAGCGTGATTGTAAGTCGCATCTCATCCATCTTTTGCCTGATGAGCAATCTGAGTGTTTCCATTCCTTTCTGTCGCTGATCGTCGCTATCAGCTCGTTGCTCCAATTCCTGCATGAAGTGATTGATGCTGTCGGCAGCGTTCTGGAATGGCTCAAGGTATTCCTTGCTGCCAGTGATTATGTAGCCACGCTGACTGGATTCTGCATCCTTGATCGACGACTCCAGTCTGTCGAGAACTCGCAGGTTGTCGTGGGTTTGGGCGACGAGGTCAGAGTTTATGAGAATACGCTGTATGCTTTGAAACGTAACCGTTCCGCAGACGATAAGAACGCAAATCACGGCTGCGAGCAGCAGGGGGTACAGACTCTGGTGATTCCATTGATGAGGCGATTCAGATTTTACAGGCGTCGCTGTCAATTCGTTTCCCCAGAGCCAATTATGAGTAAAAGCCAGTTGTTAACTCGAGACGCTCTTATCCAGCCCCTTGGAAATTTGATTCTTTCCATGCCGTAAGCGCAAGCGACAGGTGGCAAACTTGTTCTGTCAGCGGCGCAATCAATGCCGACGCTTCGTCCAGTGTTTCGGCAAAGCAGGCCGCTTCCACTACGGCCCCGGCCCGGGTCGCTGCCTCCGCTTCAAAGTTGGAACATAATCCCTTCAGACTGTGCGCAACCCGACACGCCTCCACTGCGTCGCCAGCATCGATTCGCTGTTTCAATTCCTCTATCAGTAACGGGGAGTCCTCAAGAAAGTAATCGACCATGCTGGAAAGTAAGTCAGCATCGGCACCCATTCGGCGTAAAACTACGATCGGATTCCACAGTTCGCGGGGCTCTATGACTTCTGACACTTTCACTTTGCCTTT
>CAZFDW010000719.1:0-3075 GCA_964517865.1 uncultured Chitinophaga sp. | reverse complement strand
CGTCCGCCGTGAGTCCACGACCACGGCCATTGTGTTGAGCTTTTCCATTGCCATTGCTCCCGTTTGTTGCGTTTTCTCGAACCCACTTCCGTGCGGACGCCCGCCAATCCTTCATGCTCGTTTTGCCAACCAGCCAGCCCTTCGATTCGTAAAAATCGAAGAATGAATCCGGATCGGCGGATTTCAGTTCTGTGAAATATGCTGACACGTCTTCCAGATCGGGCTTGACGAACTTAGTCGGCGGGTCGAGTTTGTCTGCCAGCTTCCGCAGATGCTTCGCTGCGGACTTCGTGGCCGTTGCGTCGCCAATCGGCCCGAGCCACTTTTTGCAGACATCTTCGAGGCTTCGGGTCGCGAACCAATCGTCAACTGGATCTGGCTCGTCATCGTCAAGGATCTCCGGAACCACCGTCGCCGTCCGTGGCTTCTTATCCTCCGGCACTTTCTCGCTGCCTTTGGCGGTTTTGCGGTTCGTCGGCATTGCCGGAGTGGGGTCAGCATCGCACGAGCCGAAGTCTTCCGCAGGGTAATCAGCCTCCGTACCAACGTCGTCGGCGTCATCGACTGGCGTTGTGATCGTGACGTTTGCGGGCTTGCGTTCGGATCGCGGGGCGGTTTCTGGTTCACCAATCATTCGCAGGGCTTCTTTTACGTTTTTAGCGTCAGTCAAATTAAACATCGTGTTTAATTTGCTCGCCAGCCTCATATATCGGCTGGCGGTCATCTGGTGGTAGTTCCAGTTCGCTCCGAGCCACGTCAACCACTCGCCATGTTCGCACTGCTCTTTAGCCGCGATCAAATACCGCCCAGCGTCCAGTGCTTTTTGCACTGTCTTCTTTGCGTTGTCTTCGAACTGTTCAGCCGCCTCGTTCGCCATTTCTGCAAGCGTTTCCAGAGGCAGCAGGTTTAGGTCGATTGTCTTCAGGTCTTTGGTCATGTTGTTCCTTTCAGGTTAGTGGTTTCAAACACACCGCTTCATTCCGTCTACATCATTCACTGCGTCGAACATCTGGATTGCGAATCCTTTATCGAGGCCAATCATCGCGTTCGCGAAAGTCTCACAGGTGTCTTCACTCAGTCTTAGATCACAGGTTTAGTCTTTCGGTTCACAGCGGCTTTCGGACGTACTCCCCCTAAATCCCCCGTTGAAAAACAGGGGTTCAGAGAGAGTAAATCGAGGTCAGTCTTTTCGGACTTCGGACTCTCGGCACTTCGCTTCAGACTTCTTTTCCGACGCACCTGAAGGGGCAAGTACAGCCTACTCCACGTCGATGTTTTCCTGATTCCTTACGCCACACCAGGCTTACGGCTTATTTGTCCCGCACCGAATCGAACGGTGAATCTTGCGAATAGCGACCACGCCGGAACAACCCCCGTCTCTCCGGGGTGTTACTCACTCCATTCCATGAACTCAATTCGTATCCCCGCCTTCAGCGCAAATTCCATCTCCGCACGAACGCCAACCGATTGCTCCCAGCCATCGAGTTTTAAAACGATAATCTGCTCACACACTCTGAGCATGGCGTAGCAATGCCGCATCCAAAAATCGAAGTCACTGGGCAACTCAGGATCTGCGACCGTCAGCGGATGCCCGTGGACGATCGGCGAATAGACCAGACGGCCCTCACGCATCAATTGCGCTGCCGCTTTCGCTGCCTGTTCGTAGCGTTGCTCGCGGATCGCTGGATGAGTGTGGGTGTACGGCGAACAAAGATATGTCAGCATTCGATGGCCTCCGTTGCGTCTACGTCTGACATGTCATCCATGTCGAACAATGATCCTTCCCGTTACCTGATTCATCCGAAACGTGTACCACTGCCGCAGCGGATCAAGTTGCGTGTCTGTGAATTTGTCGCCGGCGTCCTTGATGTCTTTGCCAACGGCCTTCAGGTTCGTCGCCGTCTTTGCCTTTTCGATAGCGTCCCAAAGACCGCCGTACGTTGACATATTGGCCTGATCGTCGGTGAGCGATTCGAGCACAGCAATTCCAGCGAGCTTATGCTGGCTGATTGTCGCTTCCATCTCGTCCTTACTGACGGTGACGATCTCTGGCTCAGGTTTCTTTTCAGGTTCAACCACCGTCGATGGATCGAATCGCTTCACCCGCTCGACTGTTTTCTCAGCGACCTCAATCCGTGCCTGCTTGCGTGCCTCAATCGCCACGACGTTTCCAGTTGTCTCTGTGTGCGGCCCCGCCATCGACAGGTTGACACACTTCTGAAACAGCCGATGTGCGATTCTGGCAATCGCTTTCCCGCGTAGCTGGTCGATCACATCAGACATCGTTTCGCCGTCTGCTGCGACCTGTAGACGCTCGTCGATTCCATTCGTGCCGACTCCTGCCGTGACCTCAACCAGATGCCCCCACACGCGACAGCTTGCCCTTGCAGAAGCGTAAACTGAGAACTCCGTTTTCTGCGTGCCTGATTTCGTCGTGAATTTGAGTTCCGTGCAATCCTCTGGCCTGATCACTCCGGGAGCGATGTCAACTTCTGTGACTCCGGGGAGCCGCATCAGTTTTCCTGTCCAGCCCTCTTTCGTGACGTACGTTGACCCCTTGATGATGTTGAATTCATTTCCGACCGGCTTGAGTTTTTGCAGCAGCGCCTCGCAAAAACACGGAATGACGACATCACTCGGGTACGTTGAGCCGCCGCCATTCGGCTTGTTCTGGTCCGTTGAGAATCCCCACTTGTGCCCCGCCGCTCGTCCGATGATTTCCTTAGCCTTCGGGTTTGCGTCAATGGCTTCGTGTAGTGCTGAGATGCCGAACACAATAGCCAGCGACTCCGCTGCGATGTCGCCTTCACGCTGTGCCTGTTCTATCATGTCGGCCCGTTCTCTGCCGACACTTATCACCGCTGCAAACGCCTGTTCTGTCTCGTTCAGTTGCCGCGTTAATGTTCCGCTCGTCATTCAAATAACCCTTCGCAAAATTGTTTGAGTTCAGAAATATCATCCACAGTGATCGACTCATGAACTCGATCGACCGTCTCTTGCCAGTCGATGTGCCATGTATGTTCCGCCGCATCCTTGCGGGCCTTTTCAATCCGTTTTCTCCACGCCTCTGACATC
>CAZFDW010000718.1:0-3078 GCA_964517865.1 uncultured Chitinophaga sp. | reverse complement strand
GCATGCCGGGTGGTGTGGGAGGGGCCTCGGAGTAATCCGGGTCCCTATCCCGATCCTTGTTCGGCCTATTCACGCAACCCAATCGCGATTACTTCCCTGTCGCCAATTTCTTGAGCACGTCGTCGCGAAGGTTGTGACTAGTGATCAGCCCGGCCACCGCCGTTGCCGCTTCGTGGTTGCCAGAATCACGCAAACTTATTGAACAGTCCCGCGCGACTTCATCCACAAGGTTGTGGCTGACTATCATCGGGATACCCTTCATGACTGCATTGCCTTCACCGATCTTGGCGGCGTCGCGACATGCAGCGGCAAGTGCTGCATCTTTTTCGTTGTGGCTCACGATCTGCATTGCAGCGTCGATGCGAGCGACCGCTTCTTGTCCGTTTGCAGGGGCTCTTGTACTCTTGGTTGCATTGCCCCCACACCCGGACAGCATTAACGCAGGAATGAATACAAGCAAAATCGGTGAAGGCGCTCTCATGATGGCTCCTGTAGGATCCAAGAACACTGCTGGGTTCAATTAACGTCCTCGCCGAACGACATAGCTCAGCAGGGGCGGGGCACCATTGAGCTTGGAGTCCCGGAAACGAATCATGCCCCGCCGCCTGGTTCGGCGCGAACCACCTACTTGACCTTGTTGCTCGCCGCAGCCACGGCACTCTTCCATGTAATCTGGCATCGGGAAGTGATGATGGTCATATGCACCTCTGCCAGAACCTGGTGGGCGACATCCTTCGGCTTTCTGGCGTCCTCGCCCTGCAAGTGTCGGCACTGCTTCCCGGTAACAGTGACCACCCCGTCCCGCACATCGACCTGCAACGACCCGCCCGGCTCGGGAATGAGCGACATCCCCACGCCGCCGGGGGCGTCCCAAACGATATGTTCCGCGTGTTGATTGTCGCCCATATTGGTATACCCTCCTGCCGCCGAACGCTCAAGATCAGCCGGTTGCCGCGACTGACGTTTCAATGTGTGCGCAGCCCATCGGCAACTCGGCTGCATCTTTTTGTTCGCTGTTGTGTTGGGATCTTAAATCCTGTTATCACCATTCAGTGACATACCAGTTCGGAGCAATTTGAGTGGTGAGATAACCTGAAGAATTGGGATTCGTTTTGTCATAAAGAAGCCCGCATGGGTCAATCAATGCCTCGCCAGTCACGAATCCAATGGTACCTTGTCCGGATTCATATTTGAAGTTGTCGTCTTGCACATAGTCAATCCAATACAGCCCTACACGGCGTGGAAACCCATCTGGCTTTTCTCCGCGATATGCTTGTGCAATGAGGTCATCAAAGCTTGACTTGCTGAAATAAAAGCGGATTGAAGCCGGCCAATGCGTCAGGGCGCTGGAAAACATTAATACCAGTGCAGCGGGAAACACCGCCCATTTCAGCAACGCCGATCTTTGCTCTACGGCCGACTTGTTTCGCAGAAATGCCCCAAGATGAACGCAATACGCTATGGAAAGGCCGAACACGACCAGGGAAGAAAACCCAACCGCCAAGAAGTTGGCCTCAGGAAGCCGACTGTGTTGTTCAAGAATCAACGTCGCAACACCTGCAGCGAGCACATGCTCTGGGGCAGATGGATGGTGGGTTGGATGAAGCTCGTCCCCAACGCGCATTGATGAGTCCTGTAAGTGTCAGCGAACGCTAGAGATCAGCCGGTTGCCGCGGTTGACTTGCCATGTCAGAAACCGCCGACGGCAACTCGGCTGCATCTTTTTGTTCGTCCGATTTTCCTAGAGCGACACGCGGCGGAAGTGAGACGTAGATGCGTCGATCCGAAGCTTCTCGCGTACGGATGTCCGCAAGGATCAGGTCAAGGTTGTTGCCAAACGGCTCCGCCAGTTTGCGGCGGATACCACGTATTTCATCGGTGATTGAATCGGAGAACATTTTAGGCCTCCATGAGTTCATCAGGTGTACAAATCATGGGCGGTACAAAACCAGCATCACGGCAGACGCGTTCAATCGCGGAACGCGTCGTCGGATTCACGATATGTTTGAAGTTCCAGCTTACCAAGTATTCTAATCCGTTAACCGCCGCAAGCGAAATGTGGATTGCGTCGCGAGGCTCCGTCTTTGGAATCGCAAATTCTTCGATCAGTTTACTGGCGAGTTCATCGACAGATGGCGACGTAGCGATAAATTCAAGTGAATCCAGAACCTCCAGTCGCTCTCTTGCAGCATCGGCATCACCAGCAGCACATTCGTCGGCGACAACTTTGGAAACGAAGAAACGGTATTTCGTAATCGCTGTCGGCCACCACTGGCGAGTCACGGCCTGTCGGCCAGCGACGACCGGGTCGGCAAGCATTCGACCAACCAAATGCCCGATGACTGTCGTTTCAATGTAAACGGTGGGTCTTGTCATTGTTTCTTAAGGACGAATGACTGCGATCAGGGGACGCGAACTGACTACTGACCATGTGGGAAACGCAAGTTGAGCGTTCCCTTGCATCGCTTTGTTCGCTTACTGCGATTTAATTGGGATGAACTCGCAATAAGATCGTATTGATGCACAGCGGTGTTTTAGTGTGTTTCTTCTTGATAGCGAGGTGAAATATGGATGGAAATACTCATAGTTCGGGATGGGAACTTGAGGCTATAGGCTGGCGTCCGGATGAAAATCAGACGCAGGAAAGTCTGAGAGCAAGACTTGCCATCCTGCGTGAATTTTGGACTGGTCGAAAAGCAGGTTGTATGGTCCTGTTTTCTGATCGCGGCGAGATTGAAAAAGCTCGCGAACAATTGAAGGCAGTAGTAGCTCAAGTACAAGAGCTATTCCTGAAAGATCCTTGTTGACGATGTGCTGCACAGCGAGAAGTTGTTCTGTGAAGATCGGGGTGTACGCGATACCGTCGCGGATGTCAGTCAGGTAGTGGTACGAAGGATCTGGGACGATTATGGATGAACCACCAATAAACGAGACTGGTGCGATCACAGGCACATAGCAAGGAAATGCTATCTGAAAAAGACCGCGATTTGATTTAACGGAAATCTGGAGCATATGGTTTGTAAGCGAACGCCCCCCATCAGCGGATGGCGGGGGAAGAGTATCGATGTCAACACGCGA
>CAZFDW010000717.1:0-3083 GCA_964517865.1 uncultured Chitinophaga sp. | reverse complement strand
GTAAATAAAATGGCCACGGTCAGCGCCAACTGACCGTGGCCCAAGCAAACCCTTCGGGCTGCTCGTGTGGATCTTTATCACTCGTAGCTGGAGGGTTCTTTATGGCTCGTCGCGCAAAGCCTTGGTTTCGCAAGGCCCGTGGAGCTTGGTTCGTTACCGTTGAAGGTGTTCAGCACAATCTTGGTGCTGACAAAAAGGAAGCGTTCGAACGCTTCTATCAGCTGATGAGACAGCCGCAAAAGCGAGTTATCTCTTCGCAGGCTTTGGTCGCTGTCGTTGATGCATTCCTCGACTGGGTGAAGATCAACCGCTCCGCCGATACTTTTGAATGGTATCGCTATCGACTGCAGAGGTTCTGCCAGCGGTATCCAGACCTCCGAACCACCGACCTGAAGCCATTTCACGTTCAGCAGTGGGTCGATAGCTACCCCGACCTTGGCCGGACGTCGCGGAGGAACTATCTGCGTTCCGTGAAACGCTGCTGTAAATGGGCGGTGCAGCAGGGATACCTCAGCGCAAATCCCGTCGAACATCTGGAAGTTCCAACCGCCGACCGACGCGAGAGAAGAGTCACGACTCAAGAATACGAGCAGTTGTTGACACTGATCAGCGATGAGTCCCTGAAAGATTTGGTCATCACGACCTGGGAAACTGGATGTCGTCCTCAGGAATCGTTGAGGGTCGCGGCACGTCATGTGGAACTTGAGCATCAGCGATGGGTGTTTCCAAAATCCGAAGCGAAAGGAAAGCGACAGCCGAGAATCATCTACTTGTCCGATACGGCACTTGAGATCACTCGACGGCGAATGCAGCAGTTTCCGACCGGAGTACTGTTTCGTAACTCCAAAGGACGACCGTGGACGCCCGATGCGGTCAACTGTGCCTTCGATCGCCTGAGAGTGAAGCTGCTTCGGAAGAGCGACCATTTTGATCCCGAGGCACTGGAAAAAGAGATTCAGGTTCTGTTGAAAAAACTGACGCCAGATCGAATGGTGAAGGGTGAACTCGTCCCGAAAACTGTTAAGCAGTTGGGTGATGAGGCCCGGCGCAAAGTGCTGGCTCGGCTTACTCAGGAGTCGATTCCCTGTTATTCGCTCTATTCGCTGAGACATTCGTGGGCTACTCGCGCGTTGCAATCGGGGTTGGACGGTTTGACTGTTGCAATCTTGATGGGGCATTCGGATCCGAGCACATTGGCCCGTGTTTACCAGCACTTGTCGCATGAGCCGGAGCATCTGCTGAAGCAGGCTCGGCGGGCCGCTGGCAAGCGGTGAATGGGCTTGCCGAGTCGGTTGCCAAAACTACTCGAGACGTATGTGTTTTAGTTTCGGTCGCGGCATCTTCCTTGGAGATGCCGCGGCTTTTGATTGTTTTCGGCGCTCTATGAATGCATCGAGATCCAGACGGTCGAGCCGATATCCTTTTCTGCGGCCTACAGAGATGAATGGAAGCTCGCCGCCGTCGATTAATGCGTAAATGTTGGTTTCGGAACAACCCAAAAACTGAGCCGCTTCAGCGACTGTCAGGAGTCGCGAAGGGAATTGTTGTTGATTGTGTTGTGTCTCCGTCATAAATATCGCTTGATCGCTCTGGTTCGGCGTCACCTACTAAAAAAGTCTTCGTTCGACCTGATTTCCGTAAACTGTCCAGTCTGTGTTCGGGTGTTCTTCTCGACCGTAGAGTTCCAGATATGGTCCGGGACTTACTTGTTCGATCAGGCCGCGAAACAGGAATGGCTTGCGGCTATGGACCGTGCGACGCACCGTTTGCCAGCTACGTACCGTTCGATTTTGGAACGGCAGATTTCCGCGCACGCCAAGCAGCAGATACTCGTGCGAGACACGCCAATAGTTGCCCATGCCCAGTTGCGGCTTCGTCCAGATCAGGCAGGACTTGTATTTGAAACCCCAGGCACGAATGACGTCGAATGCTTCGCGCAGAAATGCATTCGTGGTCCAAAGGTGAAGGTGTGCCTGTTCCGCGACAAGTTGCGACACGGGCTCGTTGCGAATCGCCTCAAGTGACATCGTGTTATAGTGATTTTCTGCGGCTCCGCGGGCGGCAGTGTTGGAGTACGGCCACGGTGGATCGGCATAGATGGTTGAGAACTTTGCGTTTCTGCGAATCAGGATTTCGAGATCGCGCACAATGCCTGGCAGCACGGGAGCATGCAGTTGCATGCGATCCTCGGCGAATCGAGCGGCTTCAAATTCAGGACTTGAATCAGCCATTACTTCTGCCTGACCTACGGATTCTGGTATATCCACTTGAATGCTTCATCGAGAACCACATTCACGAGCGGCAGGTCATTCCGACCAAACCGATTCAATTTCTTCCAGACATCGCCATCGCGTTGTTTATGTCGATTGATCATGCTTCGCCGAAAATGTGACGGGTTCTCACTCGACTACATGGCCCGTTTCTGAGTGTGGTTGCTGGTAAATCCACGAATGAGCAAGGTCGCTGACCTTGGCGACAAGCGGTAAGTCATCGCGGCCGAATCGGGTTGACTCAACCCAGCTATCGCCGTTCTTGTAAAGACGAACGATGGACACAGAATGTCGATCGCCGCTTCGAGTGTGATTTTGCCAGATACAGGCTTTGATAAATCCAAAACGGATTGTGTGAATGGGCTTTGACATGGGACACTCCAACGGAACATGGAGAGAAAACCCATGGAGTTCGAAAACTCCATGGGCAAAACCTTTTAAAAACATTCTCCGTTAGAGGTTTTCTTCATCGTCGACGACAGGCGTGTAGCCATCGTAAACGGTTCGGAATTCCACAAACGGATAGGGCTGATCCGGAACAGCTCGGATCAATTGAGTAATGGCCGGACCATCACCCATAACACGATCGAGGTCGTACGCTGTGCATCCGGCATGCACAGCTGCCTGCAGCGCGCCTAAGTGGCTGCTGCTGTCGATGCCAAAATCCACGATTGTTGCCGGAGAGGGCCAACGATCGAAAACCAGACATTTGACAAGTTTCTCTGCCATCCTGAAGTCATCCAGGGGTCTCTGATGCGGTGCATTCCCTCGCTTCAGACCGAAGTCTGAAAGGTGAATGCGGGCATGCAGAGT
>CAZFDW010000716.1:0-3084 GCA_964517865.1 uncultured Chitinophaga sp. | reverse complement strand
CGTGCCGCTGACATCCGTAACGTAAGAAAGTGGACCTAACATGCAACTCCTGCGCACAACGCTGACAATCGCGGCCTCTCTGCTGTTGGCCTTTCCTCACACGCTCTCGGCTCAGGAGCCGATTCCGGACACTGTCGTGTTCGAGAAAGATATCGAATACACAAACCCGGACGACCAGCATCTGCAATTGAATATGGCCCGACCAAAGACAGGCAAAGGTCCGTTTCCGGCAGTCGTCTGTATCCACGGTGGCGGGTTTCGGGCGGGGACGCGCGAGGGTTTCAATACGCAGTGCATTCAATTGGCCGAACGCGGATATGTGGCTGTGACGGTGAGTTATCGGCTGGCTCCGAAGTATCAGTTTCCGGCAGCCGTCCATGACGTCAAGGCCGCCGTGCGATGGTTGCGAGCCAATGCTGCCAAATATCAGATCGATCCCGATCGGATCGGAACAACCGGCGGGTCCGCTGGCGGTCACCTCGCACAGTTTCTGGGTGTCACCATGGGTGTGAAGAAATTTGAAGGCGACGGTGGCAATGAGGAGTTTTCCAGCGACGTAAAGTGCGTTGTGAATTTCTATGGCCCCAGCGACTTCACAAAGTCTTACGACGCCAGCGTGGACGCCGCTGAAGTTCTGCCACTGTTTCTGGGTGGAAATCTTCAGGAACAGCGACATCGTCACATCGAATCCAGTCCGCTGTACTGGGTGACGCCCGAAGCAGCTCCGACGCTCTGTATCCACGGCACGAATGACAAATATGTCGCGCATGAACAGGCGGTGTGGCTCATCGACCGCTTAACGGCGGCCGATGTCGAAGCCAGATTGTTGACCATCGAAGGCGGAGATCACGGCTTCGGAAAATCGTCGCCGGAAGTCAAGGCTCAGATCGAAGATGCCAAATTTGAATTCTTCGACAAACATCTGAAGTGAGGGCATCGGCGAGCGGCATGCGTGAGCTTGTCGGGACACTTCCATTCGTCTGTCGCGCGTCTGCAGTGGCGCGTCGCCTTGTATCGGAGGGCTGACGCCGCTCCGCTCGCCAGGCCGCTGGCGATTATCTGCGCTGGCCGCCCAGAAAGCCGACACCCTCGGCAAGTTCCCGGCGAAACCGGGAGGTTCGTTCCAGCAATTCAGTCAGTCGATGGCTGTCATCAATCACGCGGGAACAAACGTCATCGACCGTCGGGAACAGGCCCTCGGAAATGCGAGTTTCCACCATCGCCTGTGCCAGTTTGTGAATTTCCGCTGCAAGACCTCGCCGCAATCGCCATGTATAACTCAACACGAGTATCGCAGACCACATCATCAGAAAGATCATGGCCGGGATGTAAAAATCAACCGTCAATAATGGCTCGACCTGATCTGCCTTCCCCACGATCGGTGCCAGAAAAGAACTCCAGAAAAAATTGTGCCCGATGCGTCCGACCAAAAACACGAGATAAAACAGTAACAGGATTTCGTAGCGATATCGCGTCAGGGCGGAGCAGTTCTGTTCGGCGAGCTGTTCGATCAGTTCATCAATGCCGCGTCGCGCGTCTCCGAGGAACTGACTTTCCACCGTCGCCGCCTGGCGACGCAGTTGATGCAGATCACGACGATCGCTGAATTCTTCTGTTTCGATCCCGGCGGAATGGACATATCCGGACACGATCATTCGCGATTCCTGCAGCTGCTGATCTGTGATCCCGAACGACGCCAGCCGCTCCAGTGATGATTCCGCTCCCTGTTCTTCGACCCGTGACTTCAGCCATCGTGCGCCTTGAACTGCTCCGATCAACGCCATTTGAGCGGACGAACGAGCCCGAAAGAAACTGAACGATGCAATGAACGCCCCCAGCCCGTTGTACAGCCGCAGCACGGCAGAAAACGGACTGAACCCCCAGATGTTCGTGACAGCGCTCAGCAGACGTCGCTCCCACAGGTTGCGGTTGACCAGCAATTCATCACGCAGCTGATTTGTCAGCGTGTCGCGAAGTTTTGTCCGCTGTTGCTCAAGATTCTCCTGCAGTTTCCTGATGTGAGGCAGTTCACGATCATAGTCCGCGCGGCATACGGTCAACGCTTCTTCCAGAAGATCAATCAGGTTCGCACGCCGAATCGCCACACGCCGCGACGTTCCCAGCTGATTTGTCAGTAGTTCGAGCAGACGACCGAAGTCTCCGGAAGGACGCTGCCCCTGGGCCTGCTCCGCGAACGCTCGTCGCGAATCGACAAAGAACATGTCGGGGACCTGGTATCCCGGAGCGAGACTCTTGCGCCAGTCTTCACGGACGTCCGAATCCTGTTCCGCATGAGTCTGCACGAACGCCAGCCGGCAGCCAGCCGCAGCATCCGCGAGTTCCTCGGCAATTCTTGCACTGCGATATTTTTGCTGAGTCGAAACGTACAGCAGCACATCGCAATGGGGCAAAATCGATCGTAGGCGAGCAAGATTGCTGCCGGATTCTGCGGCTTCGCTCGTATCAGGATCCGGACAGTCAATGATGATCAGATCCCGTAACACGGGAGCATTAATCTTCTTCACCTGAAACTGGCTCAGATCCAACCCCAACGCGGTGGTTTCAATGTCAGGATGTACCAGGAGAATGGGCATGGTTGTCGTCGGACGCTGTCGTCCGGATTCCGATGCTTCCTGCCCGATCAGTGCGTTGACGAGTGTGCTCTTACCGGTACCCGTGCCTCCAAAGGTCGCGACAACCAGCGGTGATTCGAGACGAATCCGCAAAGCATGCACACGGTCCAGAATTTTCGAGACCAGCGACCGCGCCTTTCGTGCGCGATCCCATGCCGGAGCATCGTTAATCCACCGTCGTACGCGCAGCACCAGATCATCGATCTCCGCGAGGATCGTGAGTTGCTGCAGTTCAGGTGTGAGGGACATGCCTTGAGCTTTCGTGCGGATAGAAACCAATTCGTGTGGGATTCTAAGACTGGTGGTTATCCGAAGCTGCAGTTCCTGTAGCTTGGACATTCATGTCCGAGTTTGCTGTCGAAAACGTATCGCGATCCAGCCATCATTGTGCTGCCATGTCTGCTCTACGGACGACGGACATGAATGTCCATCCTACATATGAACAAAACTA
>CAZFDW010000715.1:0-3085 GCA_964517865.1 uncultured Chitinophaga sp. | reverse complement strand
CTGATCTTGACTCTTTTGCTCGTCGAACACGACATACAAACCCTGTCGCGCACCCCGATCCACAACAACTCGGACCCTGCCGGCGTCGCCGCTGATCCCGCCTCGGACGAGATCACAGCGGCCGCCTTTTGCCCGCTGGGAAAACTGCTGGCCATCGGTTGCCGCGATGCCACCGTCAAGTTCTACGACGCAGTGACGGGACAGCACCAGATGACGTTTACAGGGCACACTGGTTCGTTGCTGAGTGTGGCTTTGAGCTCCGACGGCAAGCGGCTCGCTTCGTCCAGCCTGGATGGGTCGGTCCGGCTCTGGGATGCCGACACCGGCCACGAAACGGCGACGTACCAGGGTGATGTGATCAGTCTCGCCTTCAGTCCGGATGGTAGCCTTCTGGCCGGCGCAAATCGGTTGAACGGTTCGTTCACGCTGTGGCAGTTGCCGATCCTTTCCTTTGGGGAAAACACTGAAAAATACCAATGAACGAACCTGAACCGAAACACCAGCAAAGTCCGACAAATCCGTGGTGGGCGTACGCCATTTTTTTTGGTTTTATCGCGTTCTTCATTGGAGCGATGTTCGTCGAAGACTTACGCAAGTATCTGATCCTCGGGGTCACGGTTTTTGGCGGCCTGGGTAGCTTGCTGTTTCTGAAGGCGGCCCAAGGGGTCAGCGACTCATTGCTTGGTCGCGCCGACACGATTCGCAGTGATTGAGGTCCGCACAACGGACATTGACCTTGTCGTCGAGAAACGAAGAACGGGTGCCACTGTGAAGAATACCGCCAAACAGTTTGTACGTTGGGTTCGAAGCGCTGCGTTGCTTGCGAGAACTGATGTGGGCCTGGTCGTGGTCTCCGTAGGACTCGCATTCCCGCTGATTGGCTGTCAGGAACGTGGCAACCGTTCGGAAGCGGACAAGGAGCAGACCGACTCCACCGCTCCGGTCAAAGCGGAACCGCAGGCCCTTCAGGCGGTCGATGGGGGTCAGGAGTTGCTCACGCTGAAAGGACACAGCCAGCCGGTCACGAGCGTAGCGTTTAGTTCGGACGGAAAACGGTTGGCGTCGGCCAGCTTTGATAACACGGTGAAGGTGTGGGACGCCACGAACGGTCAGGAGACACTCACGTTGAATGGGCACACTCAAATGGTCTTCAGCGTGGCGTTTGGCCCAGACGGGAAACGGTTAGCGTCGGCCAGCTTCGATCAGACGGTGAAGCTGTGGGATGCCACGAGCGGTCAGGAGGCGCTCACGTTGAACGGGCACACCGGCCCGGTCAATAGCGTAGCGTTTAGCGCGGACGGGAAACGGCTGGCCTCGGCCAGCAAGGATCAGACTGTGAAGGTGTGGAACGCCACGAACGGTCAGGAGACGCTCACATTGAAAGGGCACACCGGCCCGGTCACGAGCGTGGCGTTTAGCCCGGACGGAAAATGGCTCGCTTCGGCCAGCGTTGATCAGACGGTGAAGGTCTGGGACGTCACGCCTCGTCCGTGAGCCGACACGATTCGCAGGAATCAGGAAGGTGAAAGGTGCGGAAGGTCCGAAGGCACCTTTGTTTCACCGCGTTGTTCCCGAAGTCCCTCGGTCATCAATCACACGTTGAGGCTTAAACCAACCCATGAACATCCTCTTCCTTCACGGCTGGACCTCGATCCCCGGCGGCGTCAAGCCGACGTTCCTCACCGTTCACGGCCACAACGTCCGCAATCCCCAACTGCCCGGTGACGACTTCGAGCAAGCCGTCCGCATCGCCCAAGCCGAGTTCGATCTGCAGCAGCCCGAGATCGTCGTGGGATCGAGCCGGGGCGGTGCCGTGGCGATGAACATCAACAGCGGTGAGACGAAGCTCGTCCTGCTCTGCCCCGCCTGGAAGAAGTACGGCACGGCCAAAACGGTGAAGCCCGGCACGGTGATCCTGCACAGCCGGGCCGACGACGTGATCCCGTTTACCGACAGCGCCGAACTGATTCTCAAGAGCGGGCACCACCGAACCATCCGCTGCTGAGCTTCAACATTAGGTGCATCGGCCAGATCCCGACAGGCCGCAAAAATCGAACTGAGCTTCGAAGCCGCGATGAGCAGCACTCCCAGCACGACCGAAGCTTTGCACTTTGGTCCCGCATCTTCGAATTTCAGATGCGGATCAATCCATCGTTTCGCATGACTGCTGACCTCGACGGCACTGATCTTGCACGTCATAATCTTCCCTGAACGCATGGCCTTTCCTCCCTGGACAGCCCACGAATCGTTTCACTCGTAAGTGGTTTACACGAAAGACTATGCGTTCGTTTAGATCAGTCTGACGGGACTTGGAACTACTGAATCTGATGAGACTCGAAACGAGGTCCGCTTGGATTTCTCCGAGTCGATGGAATCGCTGCTGGCTCGGCTGTTCGACATGCCGTGAAACGTGACGAGGACTTGTCGATGACTCCCAACGATGTGTTGAGTTGGAAACGTGCGGCCGCTTTAGCAGCCGGGTGGGTGGCGGCCTTGACGGCAATGGGTGTCGGGGTGTCGCTGTTGGTTGACAGGTTCTACGCCAGAAATTCCATGAACCCATTCGCCGGGCAGTGTTATCTGGCACTGGGACCGCTGCTCCTGGTGGTGTGCTTGATGGCTCCGACATTGGCTGGCCGCGTTCATCGTTCGTCGCGAGTCGCCACACTCGTCGGAGCGTTCAGCATCGTCGGGCTGTTGTTCGTCTTGCTGGTCTGGATCAGTCCATTCATCACGATTCTCCAGGACGGCCCCTGATCGGACATCGGATTCACCAAAGCCCGCCAGAGTCGGCAAAGTATTCATGCAACAAGGAAAACGCGATGAGCCATCGACCGGAACCCGACTTGCCGAACAACTCAGCGCAACCTGCGAAACGACTCGCGGCCAAGATGTCGGGACCAAACACAGACGGCCGAGGGCGGCCATCCTACGATTTGCGCATGGAAACACGATGGGCTACTTGATCCTGCTGGGAGGTGTTTTGCTGGCGGCCATGTTGGGCCTGAAAGTCGGTGAGTTGGCTGGCAAGCTCACCGACTCAACGGTGGTCGCGTCGTTGACTTCGTGCCTGTTGTATTCCGGA
>CAZFDW010000714.1:0-3089 GCA_964517865.1 uncultured Chitinophaga sp. | reverse complement strand
GAGATGGCCGAGAAGAAAAAAGACTCCGCCACTGCAATTGCCTTGTACCAACAGATTCCTACGAGGCATGCCCGTTATGGGCCATCAGCCCGTTATGAAGAAGCACAGGTTTTTGCGGAGACAGATCAGGTTCAAATGGCGGAGGACAGCTTTAAAGAATTCCTGGATTTTCTGCAACAGGGAATCCAGCTTCCCGATCGTCAGGTTGAACATTCACGGCGCTGGCTGAGTTTGATTCTTGGTGTCGAACTTCGGTCGGAGGACCGTCGCATCGTGCTGCACGGCTTGATGGAGGATCGTCAGGCCGACATCCATGATGTGAAACAATATTATTTTGGATCATTGTTGATCTGGCAGACGGCCTCTGGAAGCGAGAGGATTCGTGAGTTTCTTCGAAAGGACCCGAAAAACCGGAAACTTCGGGTCGCCGCCGCTCGACACCTTGTCGGTGAGGGTCGTTTGAAGGAAGCTCGCGAACAGCTTGCCACGCTTCGTAGTGAAGACGCAAATGACCTGCGCGCACTGGCCGTGTTGCTCGAAACCTGTTATGAAATGAATGACTGGTCAGCTTTCGCGAATCAGTTTGCTACCGCTCCGGAATTCCGCAAAGACGAGCCCTGGCTGCTGACGCAACTGCGGGGTGAGTGGGCTCTCCATCAAAACGACTGGCTCAAAGCCGAAGAGTATTTTCAATACATGCTGGAAATCGATCCACCAAATGCTTTGTGCCTGATGGGACTAGCCAGAGCATACGCCGGCCAAAGAAAGGTAAAGGAGCGAGAGGTAATCCTCCAGCGTTCGCTGCTGGTGGCAAAACTGAGAGCAGACCTCTCGGCGATTACTAACGACAATCCTAAGGGAGCAAGGTCCGTTGCCAACTCGGCGCGCCAACTGGGGATGGAAGATGCCGCAGACATTTTGGAGTTCTTTGCAGCCAGAATGCCGGCGGGAACACGGTGAACAAACTGAACATCACCATGTTTCTGACAAGGATTCACACGTGATACATGTCATCCGTTCGAAAGTGACACGAACCCGAAGCGTCAGCGAGGGCCGCATATTCAAATCCCTCGCTGACGCTTCGGGTTGCAATCCAGTGCGTGCAAAAGTGTCATTTTCGACCGCAGGGAGTATAACTCTTTGCGCACATTTTTGGTTGTCTGTAATGTTCATCGGACTGGCGTTGTTGTTTTCCGCCGGATGCGGGAAGCAGCAATCGCCGACAAACTCTGCTCCGGCTGAAGAGTCCTCTCCGTCAGCCGTGACACCTCAGATAATTGGGAAATCCTCGGCGGCTCCTGTTGTGGGCCCATCAGGGACCACTTCTCTGTCCTTTCGAATGGTCGCTGCCGAATCCGGTTTCGAATTCGTGAGGAACGATGACATGCATGGACAGGAGCGGCTCTTTGAAGTGAATGGCGGAGGTACTGCTGTATTTGACTTTGATGCGGACGGGTGGCTGGATATTTTCATGACCAACGGATGCCGTGTCCCACTTGCGTTGCAGTCAAGAGAAACTCCCGGCAGGCTTTTTCGAAACCACCAGCAATTGAGATTTGGTGACTGCAGCGAGGTTTCCGGTCTGATGCAATATGGTTACGGCACCGGCTGTGCCGTGGGAGATACAAACGAAGACGGGTTCGAGGATCTTTATGTGGCGGCATTTGGACCGAACCAGTTCTGGGTCAACAACGGAGACGGTACGTTTTCCTTCGTCTCAGGAACGGAGATTCCGGAGACCCCGGAGTGGAGTGCCAGTGTGGCATTTGCTGATCTGAATGGCGACTGCACCCTGGACCTCTATGTTGCCAACTACGTCGCGGAATCTGATACACACCCTAAACTTTGTCATGATTCCAAACCAGAGGTTGGTGATACTGGCTGCTCGCCGTCTTTTTTTGATGGTGTTTCCGACCGTTTGCTGCTCTCTGATGGCCACGGCGGGTTTCTCGACGGTTCTGAAGCGGCAGGTTTATCCACGTTGCTCGGCAAAGGATTGGGTGTCGCCATCTGTGACCTGGGAGAAGACTCTGCTCCGGAAATCTATGTGGCGAATGATGGAGAAGCGAATTTTCTCTTCAGCCTTGAAATTGCCCCCGGCCGGGGAGAGCCCGAAGGCCCCGATCGCCTGATCCTGAGAGAGCGGGGGGTCTTCGCCAATGCTGCACTCAACGAACAGGGCTTCGCTCAGGCCAGTATGGGAGTCGCGGCCTCGGATCTGGACCGCAACGGCTTGGTTGATATTTTCCTGACCCATTTCTACGGCGAGTCGAATACTCTGTACCTGAATCATTCGAAATCTGACTCCCTCGTGTTTCAGGATGCCACCAGAGTCTCGGCGCTCGGCCCTCCAAGCCTGACAAAACTTGCCTTCGGCGTCGTCCCGATTGATGTGGACAATAATGGCTGGAAGGATTTGCTCGTGGTCAACGGTCATACGAACGATCGAACCTGGTCCGGGCCCAGCGCTCCCTACCGCATGACGTCGCAGCTCTTTGAAAACGAGGGCAACGCCTCATTTGTCGATGTTTCCAACGCGGCAGGTGACTATTTCCACCGTGAGCTGCTCGGGCGCGGGATGGCGATGGGTGACCTTGATCGAGACGGACGCATGGACGCTGTGGTTTCGCAGCAGATCGACCCGTCGGTCATCCTGCGTAATGAAACGAAATCCGTCGGATCTTCGTTGTTCCTGCGACTCATTGGGCGAAAATGCTGTCGCACTCCGGTCACTGCTCGCGTAACGCTCAGAAACACGGAACCGACAGCCTGTGAACATCTTGTTGGGGGAGGTGGCTTTCAGTCCGCCAGTGCAAATGAAATTCATTTTGGTCTGGCTGATGCAAAAAGCGTCGATCTTGAGATTCTCTGGCCTGGTGGTGAGCGAGAAATCGTGACGGACGTTGTCCCCGGTTACTGGACGATTCGCCAGGGAGATCAAAGGGTCTGGTCCACAATTCCTTTCGAGCCAGCCGCAGAATGAATCAATTGAACTCCAGGACCGAGTTGGATAGCGGGCGGGCGCGTCTGGTGTTATTCTCTCAGCGTGAGCGAGCCAACGCATTTGCCGTGGTCATACTCCGCGTGGT